>JBPCQY010000142.1:0-13931 GCA_050997635.1 Nocardioides sp. | reverse complement strand
TACCGGCACACCGGGCGTGACCGCTACGCCAGCCAGCGCATCCTCGACACCGAGCGGCGGATCGTCGCGACGGATGGCCGCGGTGGCGGGTTCGCTTGGTCGGCCGACGACGTCGAGCTGTAGGTGCTCGCGGCCAGGCTCGACGGCGCGACGCTCAACCGCAGCCAGGAGGCACTCGTCACCGCGATGGCGACCAGCGGTGCTCGGGTGGCGCTCGCGCTGGCGCCGGCCGGGTCGGGCAAGACGACCGCCATGCAGGTGCTCGCCAGCGTCTGGACCGAGGGCGGGCTCAATGCTGTCGGCCTGGCTCTCTCCGCCGCGGCCGCCGCGGCGCTCGCCGAGGCGACCGGGATGCCGTACGAGTCGTTGGCCAAGCTCGACCACGTCCTCGCGCACTCCCCCACCTCGGACCGGGTGGCTGCCGTCCGGGCAGGCACGTTGGTCGTGATCGACGAAGCCGGCATGGCCGACACCCTCACCCTCGACCGGGTCATCGCGTACGCCGTCGACCGCGGCGCCGTCGTCCGGCTCATCGGTGACGACCAGCAGCTCGCCGCGATCGGAGCCGGTGGCGTACTCCGCGACATCGCCGCCACCCACGGGGCGCTACGCCTCGACGAGCTCGTGCGGTTCACCGATCCCACCGAGGGCACCGCCTCTCTCGACCTTCGAGACGGTGACCTGCCGCGCTCGGGTACTACCTCGACCACGACCGGGTCCACGTCGGCGACACGGTCACCTGCGCGGACGCGGTGTTCGACGCTTGGGCCCGCGAGCGCGCCGGCGGCCGCGACTGCCTGATGCTCGCCCCACCCGCGAGCTGGTCCGCGAGCTCAACCTTCGGACATGGGCGACCCGCGGGATTACCGGTGCTGCGGTGCGACTCGCTGACGACTGCGTGGCGCGAGTCGGGGACGTGGTGATCTCGCGCCACAATGACCGACGGCTGGACATCAGCGGCACCGACTGGATCAAGAACGGCGACCGCTGGATCGTCACCGGCATCAAGGAGGCGCACTTTCGGTGCAGGTACCGCGACCGCGCTGCACGCGACCCTGCCCGCGTCGTACGTCGCCGCCCACGTCGAGCTCGGCTACGCCTCCACCGTCCACACCGCGCAGGTCCTCTCTGCCGACGTCATGCACGGCGTCGTCACCGGCGAGGAGTCGCGGCAGACTCTCTACACGATGCTCACCCGCTGCCGGGCCGAGAATCACGTCCACGTCGTGCTCGCCGACGTAGGTGAGGACCACGCCATGCCCAGCCCAGCCCCGTCCTGGATCGCCAGGCGAGGGCCACCGAGCTGCTCGCAGGCATCCCGCGACGGTGCCGCCGTCTCGGCGACGACCTCGCGGGCGGCGGCTGCCCGAGGCCCAACTCCAGGACGCCGTCACCCGGTACGCCGACGCGCTCACCCTGGCCGCCTCGAAGGTCCGAGCCGACCTGGACGATGCACCGAGCGGTCCGCTGCCCTGGCTGGCCGGCGTTCCGGACGGACTCGTCGCTCACCCCGCGTGGGGTCCGTACCTCACCGCCCGCGCTCGCCGAGTCGGCACGCTCACCGACAAGGTGCGGACACAAACGACATCGACACTCCCCGAGTGGACTCACCGCTACGACGACATCCTCACGCCCGAACTGGGCGGCGACCTGAGCATCTGGCGGGCGGTCACCGGCGTCAAGCGGGACGACCGCTCGCTCGCCGGTCCGGTGCCCGACAACGACCGCGAGGCGGCGTACCCCGCCGTCTGGTCCGAACGATCAACGCCCGCTACGGCGACGCTCAAGGTCTGGGAGACCCGGATCGTCGACTACGTCGGACGTCGCGACGAGCACACCACCGCACTGGCCAAGCGGCTCGACGAACTTCAACGCCACGGCATCGACGCCGAGCAGATGCTCGATCTCGCCGCCGCCCGAAAGCCACTCCCCGCCGACCACCCGACCTCAGCCCTGGCCTACCGGATTCGCGAGCTCGCAAGCCCGAGGAAGCGCAAGCTCCAGGCCATCACCCCCTTCCCGCGCGCCCATCAGCAGGGGAGCGGCCCGTCACTCGGACTATGAACCACGAACCGTCGGAGGCCACCGATACGGTGATCCCGTGAGGCCACAGGAGGTGCCGGATGCCCGGCGATGAACCCCGCTACCAGCCTGTCTCACGCCCGTATGTCAAACGCTTCGACTACGTCTACAGCCTCCACGTGTTCCAGAAACTGCGGCTGATCGACCTCGGTCCTGGCCGAGTTCGAGCAGCTCCTCGGTGGCGGCGAGGTCATCGAGGAGCTCCGCGATTCGCCGGAGCAGGCACGGGAGATCGTTCCTCGTAGAATGGGCTCGGCCGCTGCACCTCGTGGTGGCCGTCGACTCGGGTCAGCAGGAAGAACGGCTCGTCACCGTATACGAGCCTCGACCCGCCGAGTGGGACGACGAGTTCAAGCGAACGAAGGGTGGGTCATGAGTTGTGCAGTCTGCGGTAACGGCGAGCGCGTTCCCGCCACCAAGCCGTACGTCGAAGAGAAGGACGGCCGGATCGCCGTCGTGACCGGCGTGCCCGTGACCGTGTGCGAGTCCTGCGGCGAGACCTGGCTCGACGCCCCGGTGGCCCATGACCTCGATGCCCTGCTCACCGAGATGCTGAGCCACGACACGCTCGGCGTGCGTGCCTTCGCGGCCTCGACGACCGCCGCCTGACTCACCAGGTTCAGCAGCCCGTCTCTTCCTCGCCCTCGATCCGGCCGGCAGTATCGGTCGCGATACCAGCTCGACCAGGAGGTGCTGCCCCGCGCTGGAGTGGGCGGCGTAGCGGGTCACGTCGGCCCGCTCGCGGGCACGTTCAACCAAGTCCGTGGCCCCGAGTGCGCGGAGCCGACCCGTGAGCCGCGATCGCTGCGTCTCCCCCATCCATTCGGCGTCCGCCCCAGACAGCAGCGCGATCGCACCCCAAGCTGTCGCCCCGGTCCAGGCACGCTTGTGCGAGCCTCCCGCGCACGGCGACGACCCGCTCGACCGAGATCTCGTCGCCGATCTTGTCGCGCTCCACCATGGCCACGCTCCACCCGGCCTTGGCGCGGTCCATGGCCAACGACTTGCCCGCCTTGCCCCCGCCCACCACCAGCAGGTCGACATCCTCGACGTCGTGTCCGGCCACCGGTACCTCACCAACTCCCTGTGCGAGCCATCTGGCCAGTGTGGCCCCTTGCTCGGCCGGCGCGGTCAGGAGACGCGGTCCAAAGACCTTCCGTTGCGTGCGACCCTGAGCCGGACGCTGCACCGCACGTCATCACGATCGAGGACCTGGGCCAACTGGGCGGACACCAGGTCCGCCTGCTCGGCGATCAGAGCGAGGTCGGCCTCGGGCTCGATCGTTGCCGTGATCTCGGCGACGATCTGACCACGATCGCGGTTGACGCGGCCCTTGGCGTTACGCACTCCGAGGTTGTGTGCAAGCGCATCGGCCGCGGCACCGGCGACCTTGGAACCGTCGACGCCGAGCTTTCCGGTAGGGCCGGACCCCTTCAGGTTGAGCTTGCGAACCCTCGTGCTCGAAAGATGAGCCGCGACCCAACGCAGGGCGATGAGGATGAGTACGACGCCCACGACGGCGCTGGCCCAGGGCCACCAGTCCTTGGCGACAAGCTCTTGGGCCGGGCTGGTGTCGCTCACGGCTGCGAGAGAGCTGTTGCCGCTCCACCACCACACACCGAGAACTCCGCCGACGATGAGGACCAGGGCCAGCACGAGCGTGGCGATGCGGTCCAGGGCGAGAGTGGTACGGCTGATCATGCGAGATCCTCGTTCCTGATGTTCACGCTGGCCTTGGGCGCTCGTGCGAGAGGCTGCAGGCACGGCGAGAGGCCCTCGCGCACCCGATCACTCAGGGCGCCGTTGCGTTCCTTGGGTTCGACGGTGGTGACCGTGACCTTGAGCCGACTGCGGCTGGCTTTGGCGTTGCAGTCGGTCACTCCATCGATGCCCTCGATGAGGCTGATGGCGACCCGGGCGAGATCCTGGGTACGCAGGAAGACCCCGGTGTTCGCCCGCAGCGCGAGGGTCTTGCGAGGTCGTGGCCAGAAGACCACCCGGAGCAGCAGAAGCCCCAGGAGAGCGGCGACGACGAAGACGACCACCATCCAGTCGGCCGAGTGCACACCGTTCAGCCAGGAGAGGACTCCCGAGGTCCAAGAGCTCCCGTTGACAGCACCCGAGCGGACCAACGCCTCTTGCACACCGACGACTCCCAGCGCGATCAAGCCCAGTGCGACTAGGAGCCCGAGCAGCGGCGATGCGCCCGTGCCGACCGGTTGACGGGCTGCGGTCATCGCCTCACCCGGGTCCGGCTGGGCGTCCTCGTCCGGCTGTTTCGGCACGCTGGTTGTGGCGCCCTTGCTCGGCTCGGCTTCCTGAGACGTGGTGCCGCTCATCGGACCCTCCGCGCGTTGGTCTCCAGGTGGATGACATCGGCGATGGTGACGTCAACCGCGACGACGGTGACCCCCGTGAGGCGACTGATCTGGTGGTTGACGTGATCGCGCACCTCGGCGGTGACTCCTGGCAAGGACGATGGCCACGCGGCTGCGACTTCGACACCAATGCGTGCGCGTCCGCCGGCAACCTTTGCGGTCGCCTTGGGAAGGCTGCTGTACATCCGGGTCCAGCCGGCACGCATGTCGGCCACCTCTTCGACCTCGCGGGCCGCGATGGAAGCGATCCTCTCCACGACCTTGTCCGCGATGGTCAGATCGCCGCGCTCCTCGGGAGGGGCCGGAGTGGGGGTGGGTGCAGCCTCAGCCACGGTCGCGCCTGCCCAACAGGGCGCCGAGGTCGACCTCGCCGTCGTAGTGCCCGCCGATCAGGTAACCGACCGTGCCGAGCACAACGGCAATCAGGAAGCCGACGAAGCCGCCCGCCGCGGCCGCGATGGCGAGCAGCAGGCCGGCAAGGAGGCCGATGGTCGAAGTTGTCATGGTGCTTCTCCTCATTCAGCGCCCTGTCGGGCGCGCGGTTCGGGGGTGACGGCGTGAGATGGATCAGAGGTCGAGGTAGCGGCGTGAGCCCGGCCACCGGGGCGGGATCCGCCTGCGGACGCTGCGAATCCGGCTCCGCACCCCACGTCCCGAGCGGCGCATCATGCGGGTCAGGGGCTGCCAGGGAGGCGGCGCGGCGAGAGCAACCGACCCGCGATCCACCAGACGGCCGTCCCGGGCGGTGAAGTCCGCGTCGAGCTGGGCCAAGCGGTCCGCCAGCGCCCCGGGTGCACCACCGCGGTCGGGATGGAGCGCGAGGATCGCCACACGCCTGGCGCGCCGCCACTGGTCGTACAGCGCGGGATCTCGAGGGCCGATGCGGGACACAGGACGCCTCAGCTCTGGTTGACGTCTTCGACGAAGACGTGCACCTCGGAGCCACCGACCAAGGGCTGTACCGCCGCGCGGATGGCCTCCGCCGTCGTCAGGACGGGCGCACCCAGGTCGACCACGACGTGGACCTCGGTGAGTGCGCCCGTCACGCGAACCCCGCTGACCCGGCGACCCGGGAGGTAGGTGGCGACTTCACCGAAGGCACCGGCGTGCAGGTCGCTCACCCCAGGCACCGATCGGGTCGCCGCAGCGATCAGATCGGCCACCTCGGCTGTGCCCGACTCTTCCGCCCGCTCCGCCGGCTGGTCCGTCACTGGACGCGGGGCTCGCTATCGGCGTCGTCCTGGTTCTCCTCGGACTCGATGTGCACGTCTTGGACCTCGATGTTGACCTCGGTCACCTCGAGGCCGGTCATCCGCTCGATCGAGGCGATCACGTTACGTCGGATTCCCGAGGCGAGGTCTGCGATCGACACGCCGTACTCCGCCACGAGTTGGATGTCGATGGCGGCCTGGCTCTCACCCACCTCCACCGAGATGCCCTGAGAGTGGTTCGTGCTCGAACCAGCGATGCGTTCACGCAGGGCGCCCACCGCTCGGGCCGCTCCGCCACCGAGGGCGTACACGCCCGACACCTCGCGCGTGGCGATACCGGCGATCTTCGCCACGACGGTGTCCGCGATCGTGGTGCGGCCGTCGGAGGAGACGAGCTCACTGGTGGAATCCTGCTTGTCGAGGCTCTTGTCGGTCATGGTCACAGTCAGTCCTTCGGGTGGGGTCAGTGCTCTAACAGCTGTTAGACGGGCCTAGGGACAGCATCCTCACGTCGGTGTGATCCAGACCACACCCTTTCGGGGGCCAAGCATCGCTGGGACCGTGCCCTAGGCTCGAGCAGCAGACCCCCCATAGTGATGCCGGCCGACCGATTGGCGAGCGTGGTGAGTACCAACCTGCCCGAACGCGTCTCCGACGCCGCCCTCGCCAGACGAGCCAGGCTCGGCGACGCGGACGCATTCTCAGAACTCTTCGCCCGGCACTTTCCCCCCACGTTCCGCTACGCACTGCACATGCTGGACGGTGACGAGCAGCTCGCGCAGGACGCCGCGCAGGATGCCTGGATCAAGGCCTGGCGGAACCTGCCCGACTTCCGGGGCGAGTCCCGACTTCAGACCTGGATCTTCCGGATCCTCGCTCGGCAGGTGTTCGATATTCGGCGTCGAAATCGGCCTCTCCTGATCGACGACACCTTGCTGGAACCCGCAGCCGCGGACACCGGCGCGACGGACCCGGAACAGAGGATGGTCGATCTCGAGCTCTGGGAGGCCTTGTCGCTCGCGCTTGCTGAACTACCGTGGCGTCAACGAGCCAGCTGGCTGCTGCGCGAATTCGAGGACATGTCCTACGACGAGATCGCCAAAGTCCTCGACACCACCCCCACCGTCGTACGGGGTCAGCTGCACCGGGCGAGGCGAGCGCTCGCGATCAGGATGGAGCACTGGCGATGACCTCCCCACCAGATGCCCGCGATCAGTCCACGTCCGGCGCGCCCACATCCCTGCGGGTCGCGAGCGAGCAGCTGCGCGGTCGATCACGCCCACGCGCAGTCGAAATCGCCGACGACGTCCTGCGCGACGTGCTGCGCTCCAGCAGGCGCTCCTTGCCGGTCAGGGTTGCTGCACCCCACGACCATGTCCGGGTCAGCGACCAAGTCGTCATCACCCTGCTCCACCGCGACATCGACGCCGCTCTCGAAGGCGCCGCCGTGGGACACATCTACCTGCAGGTCGACCGCAACGAAACCTTGCGCGAACTCACTATCGAACTGTTCGTCCAGTACGGGCAGGTCCTCGTCAACGTCGCCGACCGCGCCCGCGCCATCGCGGACGTCGTCCTCGCCCGACTCCTTGCAGGCGCCGAGGTCTCCATCGGCGTGGTCACCAGCCAAGTCCACATCAGCGACATCACCACGGGGAATCCCCATCTGGTCGACCCCGCAGACGAGACCCAGCCCTGAGCCCGCCGCCGTTCGCGTCCGGGGACGACGTCAAGCGCCTCGGCTCCCAGGAGGCTTCGGACAGTGTCCGACCCGAGTTCACCCCCTGTTCAACGGCGACGCCAAGAGTGTGGACGTCCCCTCGTCGCACCTCCGAACGGAGCCCCCATGCCTCTCGACCGTCGCCGCCTCATCCAGACCGGTGGAGCCACCGGCGCAGCCACCCTCGCCGCGTCCCTCGGCCTGGCCCAGCCCGCGCTCGCCGGGAGCGCCCAGCACCGCAGCCGCCGTGGCACCCCCCGGCTGTTCCCGCCCCTCCAGTCGGGCGCCGGTGACCTGCTGGCCCTGCCGGAGGGCTTCTCCTACGAGGTGGTCGCCGTCTCCGGCGAGACCACGATGCGCCACGGCAGCAAGACCCCCGAGCGTCCCGACGGCACGCTCGTCGTCGCGGCCCACCACGGCTACCGGCTGATCCAGAACCACGAGTCCAGCCCGGGAGGCGGCGTACCCGTTCCGCTCACCGAGGGGACCGTGTACGACGCGGGGTGCCTCGGCGGCGGCTGCACCGTCATCCAGACCGACCACCACGGACGGCGGGTCTCGGAGTGGGTCGGTCTGTCCGGCACCTACAGCAACTGCGCCGGCGGTCCCACGCCGTGGGGCGCGTGGCTGACCTGCGAGGAGACCGAGGCCAAGGCCGGCACTGGCACCCTGACCAAGGACCACGGCTACGTCTTCGAGGTCTTCGCCGACCAGCCCTCCGCCCAGAGCCCGCTACCGATCCAGGCGTGGGGCCGCTTCGCCCACGAGGCCGTCGTCATCGAGCCCAGCCGCCAGCGCGCGTACCTCACCGAGGACGACAGCGGCCCGACCGGCCTGTTCTACCGCTGGACCGCGCCGGCCGGCCGGCGTCTGCGCCCGCGCATCGCCGAGTCGTTCGGACCCAACGCCGGCACCCTCGAGGCCTTGGCGGTGCTGGCCAACGACGGCACCCTGCTGCCCGACCTCGCCTACGTCACCTCCGCCGAGATCGGCCGGCCCTTCAAGACCCGCTGGATCGAGGTCGACGACAGGCACGCCACCACCACGTCGCTACGCAAGCAGCCGTTCGCCAGCAACGCGACGCACTCCAAGAAGCTCGAGGGCGCCTGGGGTGACGACGAGGGTGCCTACTTCGTCGCCAGCTTCGCGTTCGGCTCCGCGGACCTGCCCGCCAACGCGACCCGGCACGACGGCCAGCTCTGGTACTACCGGTACGACGACCGGACGCTGACCCTCCAGGCGTACTTCCCCTACAACGAGCTGCTGCACGACGAGAGCGCCGGCTACGAGTCCCGCTTCGGCCCGAGCACCGACCTGGTCTTCGACGGCCCCGACGGCTGCCACGTCTCGCCGTACGGATCGCTGGTCCTGACCGAGGACGGCAACACGTTCAACCACACGCTCAGCTGGAGCAGGGAGCTCGGCGCGCAGGCGATCGCCCGCAACCTGATCGTGCTGGAGACCAGCAGCGCGGGCGGCAACGTCTACAGCGAGATGACCGGTCCGTGCTTCTCCCCCGACGGCAAGGTGCTGTTCGTCAACGTGCAGGAGCCCGGCCACACGTTCGCGGTGCGCGGCCCGTGGCAGCGTTACCTGGGCTGAGCGCGGGTCAGGAGATCTCGCGGGTCTCGCAGTGCAGGCCCTGGCGCAGGTGGTTGGCGCCGTACTTGTGCGGGACCGGAGCGACGTACGACGCGTGGCCGGCCGGCTGCGAGGCCGGGGCGGGCGCGGCGGCGCCGACGAGACCGACCGCCGCCAGGACGACGGCGGCGTGGGCGATCCGGGCGAGCGACATGCCACCACGGTACGCCGAGTCAGGCGCGATCGGTAGCGTGGCGACGGTGAAGACACGACACCTCGGCCATGAGCGGGTCGGCGCCATCGGGCTCGGCCTGATGACCTTCGACCAGAGCGGCACCCAGCCCCGCGAGCAGCTCGCCGCCACCGTGCGCGCCGCGCTCGACGCCGGCGTCACCCTCTTCGACACCGCCGACGCCTACGGTCCCGGCGAGGAGCTCGGCCCCGAGACCCAGGGCGCCAACGAGCGGCTGATCACCGGACTGCTCGACGAGCTCGGCGTCCGCGACCAGGTCCTGCTTGCCACCAAGGGCGGCCATGTTCGCACCGGTCAGGGCGCCGACTGGGAGGTCGACAGCAGTAACGCGCACCTGCACGCAGCCGTCGACGCCAGCCTCGGGCGCCTCGGCGTCGAGCAGATCGCGCTGTGGCAGCACCACCGCCCCGACCCCGCCGTCCCCTACGAGGAGGTGATCGGGACCCTCAAGGAGATCCACGACACCGGCAAGGTCAAGATGATCGGGCTGTCCAACGCCGACACCGACCAGATCCGCGCGGCGTACGACGTGCTCGGCGACGCGCTGGCAAGCGTGCAGAACCAGTTCTCGCCGGCGTTCCGCAGCAGCCGCAAGGAGGTCGACGTGTGCGAGGAGCTCGGGCTGGCGTTCCTGCCGTGGAGCCCGCTCGGTGGCCTGTCCAACGCCAAGGACCTGGCCGACCTGCACGCCTCCTTCGCCGCGGTCGCCGACGCCCGCGGGGTCAGCGTCCAACAGATCGCCCTGGCCTGGGAGCTCGCCCAGTCCGACGTCGTGATCGCGATCCCCGGCGCCAAGCGACCGGAGTCGATCACCGACTCGGCCGCAGCTGCCGACCTCGAGCTCACCGACGAGGAGCTCGCCCTGCTCGACGCCGACTGATCAGCTGTTGTGCGCCCCGCAGGCGAGGCCCATCATCAGCCACTCGGCGTTCGGCTGGCCGGACGCGTGGCGCGCCGGGGCCGGTGTGTGCGCGGCCGACGTACCAGCCTGGGCCGACGAGGCGACCAGCAGCCCGGCCAGGGCGAGGCCGACGGCCGAGCGGGCGAGCAGTCGAAGGGTCACCCCGCCAGTGTCGCACGGATCGAGGTGAACAGCGCGGCACGATCCGGTGAAACGCCTGACGTGGCCCGGCCGCCCACGTAGCGTGGACTCCAGCGTCATGGGGAGGGCTCGGATGAGCGTCACGGTCAACGGTCAGGTGTACGCCGCCTGGGAGGACGTCCCGGCGTACCTCCGCGCGATCCTGGAGAAGCAGTTCCCCGATCGCGACGGCAGCGGCATCCCCGACATCTTCGAGGGCAACGTCGCCGCCGAGCCGAAAGCCTGAGACCCGCGTTCGCGCGACCCTCCGGATCGGGGAGGATGGCGCCATGAGCACCGACGCGTTCGTCTACGACGCCGTCCGTACGCCGTTCGGCCGCCTCGGCGGTGCGCTGGCCGGTGTCCGCCCCGACGACCTGGCCGCGACCGTCGTGCGAGCGCTCGTGGACCGCTCCCCCGGCCTGGACCCGGAACGCATCGACGACGTCGTGCTCGGCGACGCCAACGGCGCAGGCGAGGACAACCGGAACGTCGCGCGGATGGCGGCCCTGCTCGCCGGCCTTCCGGTCTCGGTGCCCGGCAGTACGGTCAACCGGCTCTGCGGCTCGAGCCTCGAGGCGGTGATGCTCGCCTCACGCGCCGTCGAGACCGGTGATGCCCGGCTGGTGTTGGCCGGTGGCGTCGAGTCGATGAGCCGGGCGCCGTGGGTGGTGCAGAAGCCCGAGCGCGCCTACCCCGCCGCGCCGTCGACCATGCACTCGACGACGCTGGGCTGGCGGATGGTCAACGCGAACATGCCCGAGGAGTGGACGATCTCGCTGGGCGAGTGCAACGAGCAGCTCGCCGCCGAGCTTGGCATCGGCCGCGACCGGCAGGACGAGTTCGCGGCCCGCTCCCACCAGCAGGCCGAGAAGGCCTGGGCCGGCGGCTTCTACGACCCGTACGTCGTGCCGGTCGCCGGCGTCGACCTTGCCCGCGACGAGACGATCCGGCCCGACACGACCATCGACACGCTCGCCGGGCTCAAGCCCGCCTTCCGCCCCGACGGCACCATCACGGCCGGCAACGCCTCGCCCCTCAACGACGGCGCGTCCGGCGTCTGGGTGGGCTCCGCGGAAGCCGGCGACCTCCTCGTCACGGCGCCACGCGCGCGCATCGCCGGCCGCGGCACCTTCGCGCTCGAGCCGCAGCGCTTCGGCTTCGCGCCCGTCGAGGCCGCCAACCGGGCACTGGCCCGAGCCGGCATCGGCTGGTCCGACGTCGGGCTCGTCGAGCTCAACGAGGCGTTCGCCGCCCAGAGTGTCGCCTGCGTCGCCACCTGGGGCATCGACCCCGCCATCGTCAACACCCGCGGCGGCGCGATCGCGATCGGCCACCCGCTCGGCGCCTCGGGCGCCCGCCTGGTCGGCACGCTGGTCGCCGCGATGGAGGCCGACGAGGTGCGCTACGGCGTCGCCGCGATCTGTATCGGCGTCGGCCAGGCGCTGGCCGTGGTGCTCGAACGCGCCTGAGCCTCAGCGCACCAGGGTGAGGGTCCGCGGCCCGGGCTCGAAGCCGATGCCGCGGTAGACCCGCTGCGGCACCGGGTAGTCATCGTCCCCTCGGGGGCACACCAGCCCGGTCCTGGCGCCGGCATCGCGCGCCGCATGCAGGCCCGCGAGGCTGACCGCGGCGGCCAGGCCGCGGCCGCGGTGGTCGGGCGAGCAGCCGACCGGCTCGACCAGCGCCACGCCGGTGTTCGGGTCCAGCCACAGGCAGGCCGACGCGACCATCGTCCCCTCGGCGTCGGTGGCGACCCAGTCGAGATCGAGGCGGTACGGCGCCGCCGCCATCAGCCGTTGGTACGCCGCGGTCGTCACCCGCGACGTCGACCCCGGCGGCGTCCACGCCGCCCGATGACACGCGGCGCGCTGCTCCGCCTCGTCCGGCTCGACGTGCCGGAAGTCGTAGCCCGCGACCGTCGGCACCTCAGCCACCGCCACCAGGTCGAGGTAGTGGTGGGTGAACCACGGCCGGTCGACGACCGCGAAGCCCGCCTCCTGCAGCGCCACGAGCACGTACGCCTCGGTCTCGAGCACCATCGTCGTCAGCGTGTTCGCGGGCGCCCGATCGACGAACCAGTCGACCGCGGCGCGCGCCAGCTCGGGGTGGGCAGGGTCGACACACAGCTCCAGCCAGTCGTCGCCCTCCGCCCACGCCCACGCCGCCACCTCGTCACCGACGTGGAAGAGCTCGACCGGGCCGGGTGTGAGCCCCTCGCCGTAGTACACGCTCCAGGCCAGCTGTCCGGGATGGTGCCGCGCCTCGCGGGTCCAGATCCGGGACGCGAGCGCCTGCATCGCCGGCAGCGCCGCTTCGACGTCCATCGGCTCAGCCCTGCACGAGCTCGGCGAGCCAGCCGGCCACCTCGTCCGGGTCGAACGCGAGCGCCGACTCCGCCACCGCGAGCTCGCTGACCACGAACCCGGGCACCTCGGACGGGATCCAGCCGCCGCACGGCGCGAGCTTCTCGCGCGCCATGAACGCCAGCACCCGCTGGGCGATGGCGTCCTCGTCGCCCTCGGCGTAGGCGAACAAGGTGTTCGTGTGCGGCGGCTCGGGCCAGACCCGGAACCCCCGCGCCGACAGGGCGGCCGCCAGGTCGCACGCCCACGCGACGTACGCGCCCATCTGCGGGAGCCGGTCACGGAGTCCCGCGAGGCCGGCCACGGCGTACGGCGTCAGGTGGTAGAGCGTGCCGCCCATCCGCGTGCGCCACCGACGGGCCTCGGCGACGATGTCCTCCGGGCCGGCGAGCACCGCACCGGCGAGCCCGGCGAGTCCCTTGTAGAACGAGACGTAGATCGAGTCGACGAGGCCGGCGATCTCGGCCAGCGGCCGGTCGTAGAACGGCTGCGACTCCCAGATCCGGGCGCCGTCGGCGTGCAGAGGTACGCCGAGCTCGCGGGCCGCCGCGGACAGCGCGGCGAGGTCGTCCCACGACGGCAGCAGGCAGCCGGCGTCGCGCAGCGGCAGCTCGACCAGCGCCGCGCCGAGCCCGGGCGAGAGGCGACGCAGGTCGTCGGCCGTCGCGGTCTTGCGGCCGGTGGTGAGGTGCTCGAACTCGAAGCCGTGCAGCCGGCGCGGGCCGTCGTCCTCGTGCTTGAGCAGGTGGGACAGGTCGGGGATCGCCACGCGCTTCGAGCCGGTGCGGTCGCACCACGCGCGCAGGGCGGCCTGCTGGGCCATGATCCCGCTCGGGAAGAACGCTGCGGCGGGTTTGCCGAGCAGGTCGGCGACCTCCTCCTCGAGCCGCGCGACCGCACCCCGCTCGGCGTACACGTCCCAGCGGTCGATGCCGAGCTCGGTTGCCTGCTCGGCGACGCGGGCCAGTGCCTCGGCCGGCGCCTCGAGCTTCTCCCAGAACACGTTGCGTTCGCAGGCCCGGGAGGCCGCGCGGAACCGCTCCATCAGATCGTCGTCCACTCCCCCAGCCAACCAGCCGCGGACCGGCGCCGCCAACGCGTTTCAGGTCAGGTCGCGGGTGCCCTCGGGGATGCCGCCGCCGCGCTGGACGTCCTCGGTCATCACCTGCAGCGCGGTCAGGGCCGCCCGCTGGGCGAACGGACCGAAGCTGATCCGCGCGACGCCGAGCTCCTCGAGCCGGTCGGGGAGTACGGCGCCC
>JBPCQY010000136.1:0-8925 GCA_050997635.1 Nocardioides sp. | reverse complement strand
CGTGGAGGCACGTTGCCGGGCCCGCGTCGGTCGACCGGTGACAGTTGAGTCCACGGGCGTGGCGGCCCGGGCGGGCCGGACGCCCCGCGTTGTGGCGGCATCGCCGATTGGTCACAATTTGGCCACGACGCGTAAGTTGACGTGGTTCACCCGAGTTTCCCGCGAGGACTGTCGATGTCGCATGTTGCCGAGCCGCCCCCTGCGGGTGACCCCGACGACGACACCGCCGGCAAGCGCAAGGGCCGGGTCAAGAAGCGCCACACGATCGCTCGCGCGGTGCTCGCCACGGCCGTCGTACTCGCCCTGGCCACGGCACTCTCGGTGGTCTTCCTCTACCGTCACTACAACGGCAATCTGCACGTCCAGGACGTCAAGGGCGCGCTCGGCAATGACCGGCCGCCAGCGACCAAGGTGACCGGGCCCAAGGGGCCGGTCAACATCCTGATCATGGGCTCCGACGACCGCGACGCCCCCGGCGACAACATCGACAACCTCACCGGCGCCGGCAAGCGCTCGGACACCACGATCCTGCTGCACCTCGCGGCCGACCGGAAGCACGCGTACGGCGTGAGCATCCCGCGCGACTCGATCGTCGACCGGCCTAGCTGCCTCGACGACAACGGCAAGCAGATCTCGGGCCCAGCCGCCCAGACGATGTGGAACGAGGCGTTCAACGTCGGCGGCCCCGGCTGCACCATCCGCCAGACCGAGCAGCTCACCGGCATCCACATCGACCACTACGTCGTGGTCGACTTCGCCGGGTTCCGCGACATGGTCGACGCGATCGGCGGGGTCGAGACCTGCATCCCCGAGACCATCGACGACCGCTCGCACGGCATCTACATCCCGGCCGGCACCCGCAAGCTGGTCGGTCAGCAGGCCCTCAACTACGTGCGCGAGCGCTACGTCGTGGGCAACGGCTCGGACATCGGCCGGATGAAGCGGCAGCAGTCGTTCATCGCCTCGATGGTCCACCAGGTCGTCAGCGCCAACACCCTGGCCAACCCGCTCCACCTCACCCGGTTCCTCGACGCGGCCACCAAGTCGCTGACCCTCGACCCCGAGCTCGGCAACCTGGTCAAGATCGCCCAGCTTGGCGTCCAGTTCCGGGGCATCGGCCTGGACAAGATCCAGTTCCTCACGATCCCCTCGATCCCTGCGCCGTCGAACCCCAATCGGCTGATCTGGGCGCCGACCGCCAAGGACGTGTGGCGTGAGATCCGGATGGACCAGCCGATCTCGAAGAAGTTCCTCGGCGGCGTGATCAAGGCCTCCCATGTCACGGGCGGCAAGTCGCACAACCCGAGCTCGTCGCCCTCGAGCGACGCCGCCAAGCAGACGGCTCAGGAGAACGGACTCTGCGCGTGAGCCGCGAGGCGCACCCGCAGCGGCCGCACCCCGAGCCGGACTGGGTACGACGTCGGCGGCTGGCCGCCGTCTTCGGCGACATCCTGCCCGAGACCACCAGCGACGAACGCGACTCGTCAGCCGCGGCGGACCAGGACGCGAACGAGCGCTGGCTCAAGGCCCAGGTGCCACCGCATCACGGCGGCACCTGACCCGGCGAACCTCAGACGCCGCGGGTCTGGAGCAGGTCGCGGATCTCGGTGAGCAGGGCGACGTCGGCCGGGGTGCCCTCCTCCTCGGCGGGGAAGAACTTCTCCTTGGCCTTGGTGTAGGGCAGCACGACCAGGAAGTAGACGACGGCACCGATCACGAGGAACGAGACGAGCGCGTTGAGGAACGCCCCGAAGGTCTGCGCGTCGGTGGAGAAGAACGACGTGTCGGGGAGCAGCCCGGTCAGCCACTCGACGAAGGCCGTGACGACGGCCGCGAAGGCGGCTGCCATGACGAAGGCGACCGCCAGCTCGACGAGGTTGCCGCGGAGAATGAAGTTCCTGAACCCGGATATGAGTCTCACCCCTTCATGAGGGGCCGGGTTGGCCGGCCCTCGGTGTTGACGCTGCTCACGCTAGCGGGAATAGGCGAAGGTGAGGAAGCGCCCCACCGCGGCCGATGAGACGGCGTCGACCAGCGACGTGGGCACCGACAGCACCACCAGTCGCCCACTCAGCCCCCCGTCGGCCGTCGGGTCGTCGGCCACTCGGGGCAGCGCCAGCACGCGCACGCCGGCCGCGACCAGCGCCGCGCCATGGCCACGGGCATCGACGCCGATCAGGTCGATCCGATCACCCACCTGCAGCAGTGCGACCATGGCCGGGTCGGGCATCCGGACCGGCAGCGCCGACTCGTCGCTCGCCGCCGCGAGGGCCGGGCCAACGAGTCGGACGTCGGTCACCGTCTCGCCCGACCGCATCGGTGCGGCGAGCACCCTGCCCCGAGCCGTCAAGGCCGCCCCGGCCGGGACGGCGGACGTGGGCAGGTCGCGACGCACCAGGTCGCGTCCGGTCAGGGTGATGCCCGCCGCCAGGTCGTGGCGGGCGGCGAGCACGGTCACGATCGGCGCCGGTGGGGGGCGCAGGGTGTGCAGGGTGGCCGCGACGGCCACGGCGGCGCTCAGCGCGGCCAGCAGGCGGCGGCGCGCCAGCACCCCGCGGCGTACGGCGCGCTGGGCTCGGACGAGGCGCTCGCGGGACATGCGGCCGAGGCTAGGCGCTCGGCGCGCGTCGTCCGGGAGTTCTCCACAGGCCCCATCGTGCGGCCCGTCAGGAGGCGGCCGAACCCGAGCCCGAGGACGTGCCGGAGGGCGAGGCGGCCGGCGTCTTGGCGGGCGGCGTCTTGGTGCCGGCGTCGCCCTTCGAGCCGGAGTCGCCGTTGGTCGAGGAGGTCGAGGAGGTCGAGGAGGGCGAGTCGGACGTCGAAGAGTCGGACGAGTCGGACGCGTCGGAGGTCTTCGACGTCGGACGGCTGTCGTTGCGGTAGAAGCCCGAGCCCTTGAACACCACGCCGACGGCGTTGAACAGCTTGCGCAGCCGACCCGCGCACTCGGGGCACTCGGTGAGCGCGTCGTCGGTGAAGCTCTGGAACTGCTCGAACGCGTGACCGCACTCGGTGCAGGCGTACTGATAGGTGGGCACGAAGGGGATCCTCGGCAGGAGTCGGTCCGGACCCGCGCTGGCACTCGGCGCGGGCGACTGCCAATGGTACGGCACAATGACAAGGCGATGACCCACCCGACGAGCTCTCGGCCACGCGGCAGGCCGGGCCGCCTGTACGACGGCTACCGCGTCTGGCCGCGTGCGGCTCGCACCGCGTCGTACGTCGTGGTGCTGGTCCTCGCGCTCGTGCTCATCGTGGGGGTCACGACCACCGTGCTGGTCCGCCGGCCGCTTCCCCAGGACGACGGCAGCGCCCGCCTCCCGGGGCTCGCGGCCGACGTCGAGGTGGTCCGCGACGGCCACGGCATCCCGCAGATCTACGCCGACTCCGTGCCCGACCTGATGCGCGCGCAGGGGTACGTCGCGGCGCAGGAGCGGTTCTTCCAGATGGACCTGCGGCGGCACCAGGCGGCCGGCACGATGTCCGAGCTGTTCGGGGCCAGGATGGTCGCCGCCGACGAGCTCGCCCGCAGCCTCGGCTGGCGCCGGGTCGCGGCCAAGGAGCTGGCTCTGGTCTCGCCCGAGACGCGCGCCGCGCTGCAGGAGTACGCCGACGGCGTCAACGCCTACCTCGAGTCGCGCCCGCCCGGCCGGGTCGCCGTCGAGTACACCGTGCTGCGCACCGGCGGCTTCGACTACACCCCCGCCCCGTGGACGCCGACGGACTCCCTGAGCTGGCTGGTCGCGTCGTCGTGGGACCTGCAGGGCCCACTCTCCGACGAGATCGACCGGGTGCTCTCACAGGCCGGGCACCTGCGGCACCAGGTCTCCGAGCTCTACCTGCCCGAGGGCCCGGACATCCGGCCGGTCGTCGGGCAGGGCGCCGTGGTCGACGGTGTCTATGAGCAGGACGCCACCACCGGCGGCACCCGCAACCCGCAACGCCCGGCCTTCGGCCCGCGCGCCCGTACGGCGCTCACGCGGCTGAGCGACCGGCTGGCGGCAATGCCCGAGCTGGTCGGCCGGGGCGACGGCATCGGCTCCAACAGCTGGGTCGTCGACGGCGCCCACTCGGCCACGGGCAAGCCGCTGCTCGCCGCCGACCCCCACCTCGGCGTCGGGGTGCCCGGCGTCTGGCTGCAGACCGGACTGCACTGCCGCACCGTCACCGCCGGCTGTCCCTACGACGTCAGCGGCTTCGGCTACGCGGGCGTCCCGGGCATCGTCGACGGCCACAACGCCCACATCTCCTGGGCGCTGACCAACCAGGGCTCCGACGTCTCGGACCTGTTCGTGGAGAAGGTCAGGGGTGACCGCTCGCGCTACGCCGGGAAGTGGCGCCCGCTGCGCACCCGCGAGGAGAGAATCAAGGTGCGTGACGGCGCCGACGTCACCCTCACCGTGCGCTCCACCCGCCACGGCCCGCTGCTCTCCGACGTCGACGACGACCTCCGCGCCGCCGGCGAGTCCCGCGGAACCGGGCTGGGGATCGCGGTCGACTGGACCGGCCTGCGGCCGAGCCGGACGGCCGACGCCATCCTCGGCCTCGACAGGGCCCGGGACTGGACCGACTTCCGCGCGGCCGCCGCGCACCTGTCGGTCCCGGCGCAGAACATCGTCTACGCCGACACGGCCGGCCACATCGGCTTCCAGGCCACCGGCCGGATCCCGATCCGCAAGTCCGGCAACGCCGGTGCGACCCCGGTCGCCGGTTGGCGGCCCGAGAACGACTGGACCGGGGCGAGCGTGCCGTACTCGGCGCTCCCGACGGTGCTGGACCCGAAGGACGGCTTCGTGGTCGCGGCCAACCAGCGGTTGGTCGAACGGGACTATCCCTATCCGCTGTCCTCGGAGTGGGACCAGGGCTACCGCGCCACCCGGATCCGCGACCTGATCTCGCAGGGCGGCAAGCTCACGGTCGAGGACATGACGCGGCTCCAGCTCGACGACCACAACCCGCTCGCACCGGCCCTGGTCCCGGCGCTGCTCCGGGTGCACCTGCCCCACGGCTACTGGTCGGCGGGCCAGGCCCTGCTGCAGCACTGGGACTTCGACCAGCCCGCCGACGGCGCCGCCGCGGCGTACTTCAACGTGGTCTGGCGTGACCTGCTCGCCGCCACGTTCCACGACGAGCTCCCCGAGGCCGCCTGGCCCGACGGCGGGCAGCGCTGGATGGCCGTGGTCACCCGGCTGCTCAGGCGGCCCGACGCGTCATGGTGGGACGACCGCGCGACCGACCAGCGGGAGACCCGCGACGACATCCTGCGCCGGGCTCTGCTCGAGGCCCGCAACGACCTGACCGCGTTGCGCGGCCGCTCGACCGCCGACTGGACCTGGGGCGGCATCCACCAGCTGCGACTGCAGCCGCCCGGGCTCGGAGAGTCCGGCAGCCCTCCGGTGCGCTGGCTGCTCGACCGCGCCGGCTGGCAGATCGGCGGTGGACCCGCGTCGGTCGACGCGACCTCCTGGGACGCCAGGCAGGGGTACGACGTCACCACCGCGCCGTCGATGCGGATGGTGGTCTCCCTCGGCGACCTCGACGCGTCCCGCTGGATCGACCTCACGGGCGTCTCGGGGCAACCCGCAGACGACAACTACGTCGACCAGACCGGCCTGTGGGCGCGGGGCCAGACCCTGCCCTGGGCGTTCTCGGCCGATGCCGTCGCGGCGAGCCGGCGGCACACGCTCACCCTGACGCCGTCGTCCTGACGACCCGGGTCGGGGTGAGGGCGCCGGTGACGGGGCGGTCGTGGGCGGCGGTCGGCACGGTCAGCCCGACCTCGTCGTCGTAGAGCGCCACCCACACCGGGGTGCCGACCGGCACCCGAGCGAGGGCGCGGTCGTAGCAGCCGCCGCCGCGGCCGAGCCGGTCGCCGGCGGCCGACATGGCCAGGCCCGGCACGATCACGACGTCGGCGGTGCCGACCGCGTCGGCGCCCAGCCGGTCGACGGGTTCGAGCAGCCCCATCCGCGCCGGGGCCAGCGAGGTCGAGCCGCGCCAGGTGCCCCAGTCGAGGTCGAGATCGGGAAGCAGCACCGGCAGGATCACCCGCTTGCCGGCGGCCGTCAACGCCTCGAGCAGCGGGCCGGTGCCGGGCTCCGAGCCGACTGCGACGTACGCCGCCACGGTGGCTGCGCGGCGTACGTCGGGCTGGGCCAGCGCCACCTCCGCGAGGGCCCGGGCACACTCGCCGACCTCGGCCAGCCGGCGCCGGTGCCGCGTGGTGAGGAGCTGGTCGCGCAGGGCGAGCTTGGCCGTCTCCACACCGGCCGGGTCCGGGGACGATTGCGACGCGGTCACCCGGCCAGCCTACGATCGAACGTATGCGTAGTGCAGGACTCGACCGGGCTCGACGGAAGATGGCCGCCGCCGGCGTCGACGACGTGGCCATCGAGACGTTCGCCCACTACTACCGCCTGCTCGAGCACGGCGAGACGGGCCTGATCGCCGAGGACAGCATCGAGCCGATCGAGCTGCCCCGGCTGGCCGACGTGGAGGTCTCCGACGAGGCCGGCCGCGAGGCGCTGCGCACCACCGTGGTGATCAAGCTCAACGGCGGTCTCGGCACCTCGATGGGCATGGACCGCGCCAAGTCGCTGCTGTGCGTGCGCAAGGGGCTCTCGTTCCTCGACGTGATCGCCCGCCAGGTGCTGCACCTGCGCCAGGAATACGACGTCTCGCTGCCGCTGATCTTCATGAACAGCTTCCGCACCTCCGAGGACACCCTCGCCGCGCTGCAGCGCTACGACGCGCTGCCGGTCGAGGGCCTCCCGCTGGACTTCCTGCAGAACAAGGAGCCCAAGCTGGTCGTCGGCGAGCTCACGCCCGTCGTCCACGTCAGGAACCCCGACCTCGAGTGGTGCCCGCCCGGGCACGGCGACCTCTACACCGCCCTGCGCGGCACCGGCCTGCTCGAGCGACTCATCGAGCAGGGCTACCGGCGGGTCTTCGTGTCCAACTCCGACAACCTCGGCGCCGTGCCCGGCCCGCGGGTGGCCGGCTGGTTCGCCGAGTCGGGCGCCCCGTTCGCGCTCGAGGCGGTGCGTCGTACGGCCAGCGACCGCAAGGGCGGCCACCTGGCCCGGCGCCGGAGCGACGGCCGGATCGTGTTGCGCGAGACGGCGCAGACCCCGCCCGAGGACCGGCCGGCGCTCGCCGACCTCGAGCGGCACCGCTACTCCTCGACCAACAACCTGTGGTTCGACCTGGTCGCGATGAAGGAGGCGCTCGACGCCCGCGACGGCATCCTCGGCCTCCCGCTGATCCGCAACGTCAAGCATGTCGACCCGGCCGACCCGTCGACCCCCGAGGTGATCCAGATCGAGACCGCGATGGGCGCTGCGATCGAGGTCTTCGACGGTGCGCAGAGCATCGAGGTCGGGCGCGACCGCTTCGTGCCGGTCAAGACCACCAACGACCTGCTCGTGCTGCGCTCCGACGTCTACGACTACGGCACGTCCTACATCCCCGACCAGGCGGGTGAGGTGCCGTTCGTCGACCTCGACCCGCGCTACTTCAAGCTGGTCAGCGACTTCGAGCAACGCTTCCCCGAGGGGGCGCCGTCGCTGAAGGAGGCCACGTCGCTGACCGTCGAGGGCGACTGGACCTTCGGCCGCGGCGTCAAGGTGTACGGCGAGGTCGAGCTGCACACGCCGTCGGCCGACCGGGTGCCGGCGGGCGAGGTGCTCAAGGATGCCTGAGCTCGTCTGCGTCGACGACCACCGCGCGCGGATCCTGTCGGCGATCGAGCCGCTCGCGTCGTTCCAGCAGCCGCTGATGGAGGCGTTCGGGCTCGCGGCCGCCGAGGACGTGCACGCGGCGATCTCGCTGCCGCGCTTCGACAACTCCGCGATGGACGGCTACGCCGTGGCGTACGACGACGTGGCCACCGCGGCGACCGGGGCGCCCGTGCACCTGCCCGTCGTGGGGGAGATCGGCGCCGGCCAGGCCTCGCTGCTCGCGATGTCGCCCGGTACGGCCGTCAAGATCATGACCGGCGCCCCGGTGCCGGCGGGTGCCGACTCGGTCGTGCCCTACGAGTGGACCGACCACGGCGTCGCCCGGGTCGTGATCGACCGGGCCCCGACGCTCGGTCAGCACGTGCGGCGCGCCGGTGAGGACGTCAGCGAGGGCGACCTGCTCGTCGAGCACGGCACCGTGCTCGGAGCGCGACACCTCGGCCTGCTCGCCTCGGTCGGCCGGTCGTCAGTGCGCTCGCGGCCGCGTCCCCGCGTGGTGATCATGTCGACCGGCTCCGAGCTCCGCGAGCCCGGCACCTCGCTGGCCCACGACTCGATCTATGACGGCAACTCGTTCCTGCTCGCTGCGGCCGCCCGCCAGGCCGGCGCCATCGCCTACCGGGTCGGCATCGTGCCCGACGAGCCGCGCGCCTTCCTCGACGCGCTGCACGACCAGCTGGTGCGCGCCGACATCGTGGTCACCACCGGTGGCGTCTCGATGGGCGACTTCGACGTGGTCAAGGAGGCGTTGAGCCCGCTCGGCACGATGTGGTTCGGCGGGGTGGCGATGCAGCCGGGCAAGCCCCAGGGCTTCGGCACGGTCGGCGAGGACCAGACGCCGATCTTCACGCTCCCGGGCAACCCGGTGTCGTCGTACGTCTCCTTCGAGCAGTTCGTGCTCCCGGCGCTGCGCAAGATGATGGGGCGTACGCCGTACGTCCGCCCGACGACGCAGGCCCGGCTGACCCACGGCCTCACCTCGCCGGACGGTCGCCGCCAGTTCGTGCGCGGCCAGCTGTCGGTCGAGCAGGGGGCACTGTGCGTCTCGCCGGTCGGCGGTCAGGGTTCGCACCTGATCGGCGATCTGGCATCGTCGGACGCGCTGATCGTCGTACCCGAGGACGAGACGTCGCTGTCCGCCCGTGAGACGGTGCGGGTGCTCGCGCTCGACGAGGAGTTCTGATGG
>JBPCQY010000079.1:0-7807 GCA_050997635.1 Nocardioides sp. | reverse complement strand
CTCTCGAGGGTCAGCTCCTCAGCCACGTCACTGGCCCTTCACGGCGTACGACGCCTCGGTGGCCGCCTTGTGGGGCCGCCACCAGTCCTGGTGGTCCCGGTACCAGTCGATGGTGCGCGCGAGCCCGGTCTCGAAGTCGGCGTACTCGGGCTTCCACCCGAGCTCCTGGCGCAGCTTGCCGGACTCGATCGCGTAGCGCAGGTCGTGGCCGGCGCGGTCGTTGACTTGCTCGAAGTCGTCCTCGTCGCGACCCATCAGGCGCAGGATGAGCCGGACCACCTCGAGGTTGTTCCGCTCGCCGTCGGCGCCGATCAGGTAGGTCTCGCCGATCCGGCCCTGCTCGAGGATCCGCAGGACCGCCGAGCTGTGGTCAGAGGCGTGGATCCAGTCGCGCACGTTCTGCCCGCTGCCGTAGAGCCGCGGACGGCGGCCGTCCAGTACCTCCGTGATCTGGCGGGGGATGAACTTCTCGACGTGCTGCCAGGGCCCGTAGTTGTTGGAGCAGTTCGAGATCGTCGCGCGCACACCGAAGCTGCGGACCCACGCGCGCACCAGGTGGTCCGAGCCGGCCTTGGAGGCGGAGTACGGGCTGCTTGGGTTGTACGGCGTGTCCTCGGGGAACCGCTTCGGGTCGTCGAGCTCGAGGTCGCCGTACACCTCGTCGGTGCTGATGTGGTGCAACCGGGTGCCGGCCTTGCGCACCGCCTCGAGGAGGGTGAAGGTGCCGACCAGGTTGGTGCGGATGAACGGCGCGGGGTCGTCGAGCGCGTTGTCGTTGTGTGACTCGGCGGCGTAGTGCACCACCGCGTCGTGCTCGCCCGCCAGGGGCTCGACGACGGCCGCGTCGGCGACGTCACCGACCACGAGCCGCACCCGGTCCGCGGGCAGGCCCACCAGCGCCTCGCGGCTCGACGCATAGGTGAGCTTGTCGAGCACCGTCACGGCCGCGTCGGTGTGCTCGATGACGTGGTGGACGAAGTTGGAGCCGATGAAGCCGGCTCCGCCGGTGACCAGGAGGCGTGTCATGGCCGGAATCCTAGGGGCCCAGCGCGTGTCCTAGGCTCCCCGCATGCGCGGCATCATCCTGGCGGGCGGCACCGGCTCGCGTTTGCACCCGATCACGCAGGGCGTGAGCAAGCAGCTCGTGCCCGTCTACGACAAGCCGATGATCTACTACCCGCTGACCACGCTGATGCTGGCGGGGATCCGCGACATCCTGGTGATCACCACCCCGCACGAGGCCGAGCCCTTCCACCGGCTGCTGGGGGACGGGTCGGCGTACGGAGTGCACATCTCCTTCGCCGTGCAACCCAGCCCGGACGGTCTGGCGCAGGCGTTCCTGATCGGCGCCGACCACCTCGGCTCCGAGCGAGCCGCACTGGTGCTGGGCGACAACATCTTCTACGGCCCCGGCCTCGGCACCCGGCTGCGTCGCTTCGCCGAGATCGACGGGGCGGCCATCTTCGGCTACGAGGTCGCCGACCCGACGGCGTACGGCGTGGTCGCGTTCGACGAGCACGGGATCGCCACCTCGCTGGAGGAGAAGCCGGAGCACCCCCGCAGTCACTACGCGGTCCCGGGTCTCTACTTCTACGACCGGGACGTTGTCGAGCTGGCCCGCACGCTGGAGCCGTCGCCGCGCGGAGAGCTCGAGATCACCGACCTGAACCGGCTCTACCTCGAGCAGGGGCGGCTGCAGGTCGAGGTGCTGCCGCGCGGCACCGCGTGGCTCGACACGGGCACGTTCGACTCGCTCAACGACGCCAGCAACTTCGTGCGCACCATCGAGGGTCGGCAGGGGCTCAAGGTCGGGTGCCCCGAGGAGGTCGCCTGGCGGATGGGCTTCCTCGACGACCAGGCGCTGCGGGAGCGCGCCGTACCCCTGGCCAAGAGCGGGTACGGCGAGTATCTGCTCGGCCTGCTTGCTCAGTAGGCCCCGCGCGAGCTCAGCACGGCGCGCACGGTGCGGAACAGGATCGAGAGGTCCTGGACCATCGACCAGTTGTCGACGTAGTAGAGGTCCAGGCGGACCGCCTCGCTCCACGAGAGGTCCGAGCGGCCGGAGACCTGCCACAGACCGGTCATGCCGGGTCGCACCCGCAGCCGCCGCGACTGGACCGAGGTGTAGTGGTCGACCTCGAGCTGCAGTGGCGGGCGGGGGCCGACCAGGCTCATGTCGCCGCGTAGCACGTTGAACAGCTGGGGAAGCTCGTCGATGGAGAAGCGCCGGATCCAGTGCCCGGGCTTGGTGATGCGGGGGTCATCCTTCATCTTGAACAGACCCTCTTCGTAGCCCACGCGCTCGTGGAGCGCGGCGAGCGCCTCCTCGGCGTTGATCACCATGCTGCGGAACTTCAGGCAGGTGAACGTGCTGCCGTCGCGGCCGACCCGCGGCTGACGGAACAGCACCGGGCCCCCGTCGTGCATCTTGATCCGCAGCGCGGTGAACAGCAACACCGGCGCGAAGACCACGATGGCGGCGCTGCAGGCCGCCGCGTCGAAGGCACGCTTGGCCCAGCGCAGGGCTTCGGCCGAGCGGGGGCGGTCGAGGTGGACGAGCGGCAGCCCACCGACCGGCCGGATGTGGACGCGCTCGCCCGAGACCTCGGTGACGCTCGGCGCCACGATCACCTGGGCGTGGTGGGGCTCGAGGTCCCACACGACCTGTCGCATCTGGCCGGGAGCGTTGAAGGCGCCGTCGACGATGAACAAGACGTCGGCCTGGCTGCTCTCGACGACGTCGGCGACGTCCTCGACGTTGCCCACGATCGGGATGCCTGCTGGCGTCTCGAAACGGGGGTCGTGGGCCGGGCTCAGTGCGCCCACCAGCTGGTAGCCGAGCCAGGTCTCGCGCGTCAGCACAGCGGCGATGCCGTCGACGTGCTCGGGGCTGCCGACGATCAGGGTGCGTTGCACCAGCGACCCGCCCCGGCGGGCGCGATGCACGGCCCGGCGGAGCCCGACGCGCCCGAGCACCAGGAGCGGAGTGCCGATCAGAAAGGTCAGGCCGAAGAACCCGCGCGACAACTCCCAGCTCGCGAGATAGCAGCCGATGCCGACGATCGCGGCCGTGGCCAGGCTGGAGTTCACCAGGTGTCTGAACTCGTCGGGGCCGGCGCCGAAGATCCCGGTCGCGTAGCCGCCCCGGAAGGCGATGGCGAGGACCCAGATCACCAGGATGACCGGAGCGGCGACGCTCACCGTCACCGAACCGGACACGTCTCTCCCCGGGAAGAACGGGACGACCTCGCGGCCGAGGACGGCCAGCACCATCGTGACGACGATCAGAAACAGGTCGAGCACCCGAGCCGTCAGCGGCAGCACCTCAAGAGCGGTCCGACGCACTGCCGGTTCGCTTCTGAGTGCGAGAATATCCTCGGCGATGACCCCCACGTGCCTACCCCTTCGACCTTCCCCTTGGTCGTGCGGCGTGCCCCCCGGCACGCCGTCATTGCGCAGCAGCATACGGCTCTGGAAGTGGACGGCCGTTTCGGATGCGAGATTTCCCTGATGTGGGGGATGGCGCGTGCGGCACACCTGGCGGCGCCCGAACGGGCCGGGCCGATCGCCTAGGCTCGGGGCATGAAGGTTCTGATCACCGGCGGCGCCGGCTACATCGGCTCGACCACCGCCAAGGCGCTCGAGGAGGCGGGCCACACCCCCGTGATCCTGGACTCCCTGCTCAGCGGTCCGCTGGCCTTCGTCCGCGACCGGATCTTCTACGAGGGCGACATCGCCGACCGCGCGCTGCTGGCCCGCATCGTGGCGGAGCACCCCGATCTCGACGCCACCATCCACATGGCGGCGCGGATCGTCGTACCCGAGTCGGTGGAGCAGCCCTACGAGTACTACCGCAACAACGTCGCGAAGTCCCTCGAGCTCTTCGACCAGCTGGTCGCCCTCGGCAAGCCGCGGGTGCTCTTCAGCTCCTCGGCCGCGCTGTACGCCGACCCGCAGGGCGGCTCGTTCGAGGTGCGCGAGACCGATCCGCTCGCACCCGTCTCGCCGTACGCCCGCACCAAGCTGATGATGGAGATGGTGCTCCAGGACCTGGCCGCCGCCACCGACCTGCGCGCGGTGATCCTGCGCTACTTCAACCCCGTCGGCTCAGACCCCGACCTGGAGTCCGGTGTCTACGTCAAGGAGCCCAGCCACGTGGTGGGCCAGCTCGTGATGGCCGCGCGCGGGATCAAGGACTCCTTCACCATCACCGGCACCGACCTCCCGACCCGCGACGGCACCGGCATCCGCGACTACATCCATGTGTGGGACCTCGCGCGCGCCCACGTGCGCGCCGTCGAGGAGTTCGACCGGGTGCTCGCAGCGGTCGACGCACCCAGCGTCGTGATCAACGTCGGTCGCGGCGACGGCGTGAGCGTGCGCGAGCTGATCGCGTCGTTCGAGCGGGTCTTCGGCAAGCCGGTGCCGACCACCGAGGCCGGCCCGCGGCCCGGCGACGCCGTCGGCGCCTTCGCCAACGTCGACCTTGCCCACCAGCTGCTCGGCTGGCAGACCGAGCTCACCATCGACGACGCGATCGCCTCCGCGCTGGCCTGGTCCGAGCGCCGCGAAGAGGTGCTGGGCTACCCGTGATCCGCCTGCTCGTCGTCGCCGCCACCCTGCTCGGGGGTGCGACCGCCGCCGTCCCCGCGTCGTCTGCGGGCGACGTCATCGAGTCGCACCACGCCGAGGTCGTGACACGTACGACGCCGCCCATCGCGCCGCGGATGCTGCCGCTGAGCGGCCGGCTGGTCGTCATCGACCCCGGCCACCAGCTCGGCAACCACAACTTCCCCCGCAAGATCAACCACCTGGTGCCGGCCGGGGGTTTCGAGAAGCCGTGCAACACCACCGGCACCGCCACCAACGGCGGGTTCCCCGAGGCGACGTTCGCCTGGCGCGTGGCCCGCAAGCTCAGGCACCGCCTGGTGTCGCTGGGAGCCGAGGTGCGGATGACCCGGCACAGCAACCGGCAGGACCGCTGGGGCCCCTGCGTCGACGTCCGCGGGCGGGCCGGCAACAAGGCCGGGGCCGACCTGAAGATCAGCGTCCACGGCGACGGCAGCTACACCGCTGGCGCCCACGGCTTCCACGTGATCGCGCCGACCGACCGGCGCCCATGGACCCACGACATCTTCCGCTCGTCACGCCGTCTCGCCCGCGACACCCGGGCGGCCCTAAGGACGCGCGGCGTGCCGGTGGCCAACTACATCGCCGGCGGGGACGGCCTCGACTTCCGCTCCGACCTCGGCACCCTCAACCTCTCGAACGTGCCGACCGTGATGGTCGAGCTCGGCAACATGCGCAACCCGCGCGACGCCCACCGGATGACCACCCGCGCCGGGCGCACGACGTACGCCCGCGCACTGGCGGCCTCCGCGCGCCACTTCCTGGGCTGAGCCGCGCATGGACTCGGGGAGCCTTGCGCCGCTGAGGCATCGGAACTTCCGGTGGTACTACATCGCCAGCACCATCGACGTCGCCGGCAGCATGATGGCCGGCGTCGCGTTTGCCTTTGCGGTGCTCGCGGTCGAGAACTCGCCCTCGGCCCTGGGCTACGTGCTCGCCGCG
The DNA here is from genome assembly GCA_050997635.1 of Nocardioides sp. Classification (GTDB taxonomy): domain Bacteria; phylum Actinomycetota; class Actinomycetes; order Propionibacteriales; family Nocardioidaceae; genus Nocardioides. The sequence goes on along the minus strand of JBPCQY010000079.1, from coordinate 2,236 downwards.
AACACGGTGCCGATGGTGCTCTTCATGCTGTACGGCGGAGTGGTCGCCGACCGACTGCCGCTCACCCTCGTGCTGCGCTTCGGGCTGCTGGTGGCCGGTCTGCTCCAGGGGCTGACCGCGGCCCTGGTGATCACCGGCGCAGCCCACATCTGGATGCTGATCGTCCTGGCGGCGCTGAGCGGGACGGTCATGGCGCTGGTCTTCCCGGCGCTGGTCTCGATCATGCCGCAGCTGGTGCCGCGCGAGCTGTTGCAGCAGGCCAACGCCCTCCAGTCACTGTCTCGCGGGAGCATGCGGATCATCGGCCCGACCGTCGCTGCGCTGCTGGTCGCCGGGGTGGGACCTGGCTGGGCGCTCGGGGTCGATGCAGCCACCTACCTCGTGGCGGCGGGGGTGCTCCTGGCCGTACGACTCCCACCTCGGCCGCCGCGCGAGGGGCAGACCTCGACCATCGACGAGCTGCGAGAGGGCTGGACGTACTTCCGCAGCACCACCTGGTTGTGGGTCGTCGTCCTGGGTTTCGCACTCCTCAATGCCATCCACACCGGGGCGTGGTTCACTCTCGGGCCGCCCCGGGCCAAGGAGACGATCGGGGTCAAGGGCTGGGGCTACGTGCTCTCCGCGGAGTCGGTGGGGCTGATCCTCGTGACGCTCGTGCTCCTGCGGGTCAGTCTGCGGCGACCGCTGCTGACGGGGATGCTCGGTGTCACGCTGATGGGGCTACCGATCCTGGTCTTCGGCGCCGTGCCGCACGTCGTACCCCTGCTCTGTGTGGCGCTGCTGGCCGGAGCGGGTTCCGAGGTCTTCAACATCGGCTGGACCGTCTCGATGCAGGAGCACGTGCCCGAGCGGATGCTCTCGCGCGCCTTCTCCTACGACGCGCTCGGCTCGTTCGTCGCGATGCCGGTCGGTCAGCTATTGGCGGGGCCGCTGGCCGCGGCGTTCGGATACCGCGACGTCATGGTCGTCAGCGGGCTCTTGTACTTCGTGATCTGCGTGCTCGTGCTCTCGTCCAGGTCGGTGCGCAACCTGCGTCGCGTGCCCGCGCCCGCGCCCGGGTAGGTTCGCTGCATGGACCTGACGCTGACCGACGAAGAGCGCGAGATCCGCGACTGGGTGCGCACGTTCGTGACCAAGGAGCTGATGCCCCTGGAGTCGACCGTGCTCGAGCGGGAGCGCAAGGGCGAGCGCGGCTTCACCCTGCCGGAGCTCAGGGCCCTGCAGGACAAGGCGAAGGAGTCGGGGTTCTTCGGCGTACTCACGCCCGAGGAGTACGGCGGGATGGGGCTCGGCTCGCTGATGGCCGCGCTGATCGAGATCGAGCTGGGCCGCAGCTTCGTGCAGTTCAAGTTCGGCGGCGACGCCGACAACATCTTGTTCCACGCCAACGACGAGCAGAAGAAGCGCTACCTCGAGCCGACGATCAGCGGCGAGAAGTACAGCTGCTTCGCGATCACCGAGCCGGGGGCGGGCTCGGATGCGCGCAACATCCGCACCTCCGCCGTACGTGATGGTGACGAGTGGGTCATCAACGGCGAGAAGACCTTCATCACCGGCGGCGACATCGCCGACTTCTGCATGGTCTTCGCGGTCACCGACCCCGAGAAGCACAGGGAAGGGGGCTCCAGTGAATCGGTGACCTGCTTCCTGGTCGACCGCGACGCCGGCTGGACCTCGCAGGAGATCCCGACCATGGGCCAGTGGGGCCCGGCGTCACTGTCCTTTCAGGACGTGCGGGTGCCGCACTCGACGATCCTCGGCGAGGAGGGGCGCGGCTTCGCGCTGGCGATGAAGTGGATCGGCAAGGGCCGGTTCATGCTGCCCGCCCGGGCGCTCGGCGCCTGCGAGCGGCTGCTCGAGATGGCGATGGAGCACGCGCGGACCCGCGAGACGTTCGGCGAGCCGATCGCCAACCGGCAGGCCATCCAGTGGATGATCGCCGACTCCGCGGTCGACATCGAGGCCCTGCGGTGGCTGGTGCTCACCGCCGCGTGGCAGGTCGACAACGGCGTCGACAGCCGGCAGGCGCAGTCGATGGCCAAGCTGTACGGCGGGGTGCATGCCAACGAGGTCGTCGACCGGGTGCTGCAGATCCACGGCGGCATGGGCTACACCCGCGAGCTGCCGATCGAGCGGTGGTACCGCGAGCTCCGGCTGTTGCGGATCTACGAGGGCACCGACGAGATCCAGCGTCGTACCATCGCCCGCAACCTGCTCTCGGGGCACGTGTCGGTGC
>JBPCQY010000038.1:0-9020 GCA_050997635.1 Nocardioides sp. | reverse complement strand
GCCCGAACGCGTTGCGCGGCTTGAGCCCGAGCCCGTCGACGAGCGAGCTGCGCAGCGCGGCCTCGATGGCCTCGGTGGACCAGGTGTCCAGCAGCGTCAGCGCGTCGTACGACGCCTGCACGACCTCGCGGCCCGTGTGGTCGATCTGGTCGACCCGGGTGAAGTCGGCGTCGCTGACGAACAGGAAGCCGAGCATGTCGACGGCCTCGGTGAGCTTGTTCATCCGCTCGGCAACCAGCGGCATCGCCAGCTCGAGCAGCTGCGTGTCGGCGTCACCGACCGGGTCGCTCACGACGCCGGCGTCCTTGAGGAACGGCAGCACGCGGTCGGTCAGGTGGTCGAGCGTCAGCATCCGCATATGGTCGGCGTTGATCGCCTCGGCCTTCTTGAGGTCGAAACGCGCGGGGTTCGGGTTGACGTCGCCGATGCCGAAGGCGCCGACCATCTCGTCGAGCGTGAAGACGTCGCGGTCGCCCGAGATCGCCCACCCGAGGAGGGCCAGGTAGTTGAGCACACCCTCGGGCAGGAAGCCGGCGTCGCGGTACATGAACAGGTGGGCCTGCGGGTCGCGCTTCGACAGCTTCTTGTTGCCCTCGCCGGTGACCAGGGGCAGATGCCCGAACTCCGGGACCACCGTCGAGATCCCCAGCTCGACCAGAGCCCGGTGCAACGGGATCTGGCGAGGGGTCGAGGAGAGGAGGTCCTCACCACGCAGCACGTGGGTGATCCCCATCAGCGCGTCGTCGACGGGGTTGACCAGCGTGTAGAGCGGGTCGCCGTTGGCGCGACACAGCGCGAAGTCGGGGACGAACTGCGTCTCGAAGGTGATCTCGCCGCGCACCAGGTCGGTCCAGGTGACCGACCCGTCAGGCATCCGGAAGCGCACGACGGGAGAGCGGCCTTCCGCCCGGAATGCCGCCACCTGCTCATCGCTGAGCTCGCGGCAGAAGCCGTCGTACCCCTGCACCTTGGAGCCGGACGCCTTGCGCCGGGCGTCGACCTCCTCGGTCCTGCAGTAGCAGTCGTAGGTGAACTTCGAGGCCGCGAGCCTCCCGAGCACCTGGCGGTAGAGATCGCCACGCTCGCTCTGGCGGTACGGCGCGTGCGGGCCACCGACGCCGGGGCCCTCGTCCCAGTCGAGGCCGAGCCACTGCATCGCGCCGAGCATCCCGGCGTAGGACTCCTCGGTGCTGCGCTCCTTGTCGGTGTCCTCGATGCGGAAGACGAACGTGCCGCCGAAGTGACGCGCGAACACCCAGTTGTAGAGCGCCGTCCGGGCGAAGCCGACGTGGGGCGACCCGGTCGGGGACGGGCAGAAGCGGACGCGGACACCGCGGCCCTCGGTCGAACCCGTCATCAGCGAGCAGCCACCTTGTTCGTCAGGGTGCCGAGGCCGGCGATAGAGACCTCGACCTCGTCACCCACCTGCATCGGGCCGACGCCCTCGGGGGTGCCGGTGAGAATCACGTCGCCCGGCAGCAGCGTCATCACGCTGGTGATGTGGGCGACGAGCGTGGGGATGTCGAAGATCAGGTCCTTGGTCGAGCCGTCCTGCACGAGGTCGCCGTTGAGATGGGTCTGCACGCTCACGCCGTCGGCGAAGGTCTGCGGATCGATATCGGTCTCGATCCAGGGTCCGAGCGGGCAGAACGAGTCGAAGCCCTTGGCGCGGGTGAACTGCACGTCCTTCTTCTGCAGGTCGCGCGCGGTCACGTCGTTGGCGATCGTGTAGCCCCAGATCACGTCGGTGGCCTGCTCGGCAGGTACGTCGCGGCAGATCCGCCCGATCACCACAGCGAGCTCGCCCTCGTAGTCGACCCGCTCGGACTGGGGCGGGTAGAGGATCGGGTCGCCCGGACCGACCACGCTGGTGTTGGGCTTGAGGAACATCATCGGCTCCTCGGGCACCTCGCCGCCCATCTCGGCGGCGTGGGCGGCGTAGTTCTTGCCGATCGCCACGACCTTGCTGCGCGGGATCACGGGCGCGAGCAGACGTACGTCGCCGAGCCGGTGCTCGGTCTGGGTCGGCTTCATGCCGACATAGAGCGGGTCTCCGGACAGCTCGACCACGACACTGTCGTCGGCGGCCTGGCCGAACCGGTCGACCTCGCCGGACAGCACGCCGTACGCCGGGTCGTCACCGGCCGTGAACCTCACAATTCGCACGGGGGCGAGCCTATCCGGCGCCCGGACGTGTCCCCGGTGCGCCATAGGGTTGGCGCGTGGGTGAAGAGGCGTTGGCGACCGGAGCCGAGGGCGACGACTTCCGCGACGAGGACTGGTACGCCGCGGAGATCGGCGCCGTGCGCTTCACGGGCTGCACGTTCACCGATGTCGACCTGTCCGAGGTGACGACGACGGGCACGGTCTTCGAGGACTGCACGTTCTCGCGGTGCCGGTTCAACTCCTCGACCCACCACACGTCGGCGTTCGTGGGCTGCGACTTCAAGCGCACGAGCTTCTTCGACGCGACGTTCGACGGGTGCAAGCTCACCGGCTCGTCGTTCTCCCAGTGCACGCTGCGTCCGCTCAAGGTCGCCGGCGGGCAGTGGCGGGCGGTCAACCTGCGCGGCGCCGACCTCAGCGGCCTCGACCTGACCGGCGTCGACCTGCGCGAAACCGACCTGGCGATGGCCAAGCTGGTCGGCACATGTCTTGCAGGTGCGCAGCTGGAGTCGGTCACGTTCCGCGAGGCCGACCTCCAGGATGCCGACCTGCGCCGGGCGACCCTGCACGCCTCCGACCTCCCCTCGGCGCGGCTGAAGCAGACCAAGGTCGACCTTGCAGGCGCCGTACTGCTGGCCGAGTCGGTCGGCGCGGAGGTCGACACCGCGTGAGCGCCGTCGATCATGCCGAGGCCCACCGCGCCCGCCTCGCGCCGTACGTCGAGCCGCACCTGGCACGTCGTGCCCGCCACGAGTTGCACCCGGTGCACGACTTCCTGTTCACCTACTACTCCTACCGGCCCGCCCAGCTGCTTGCGTGGCACCCGGGCTGGCCGGCGTCGGGCGATCTGGCCGAGCTGGTCCGGCTGCGGCCACTGGTCACCTCGATCCGCGACCTGCTGGCGGCGACCGCGACGCGGCCTGCGCACTTCGGCTGCTTCGGCCTGCACGAGTGGGCGATGGTGCACCAGCAGGCCGAGACCCGCCACCCGGTGCCCCTGCGGCTCGGTGCCGCCGGCACCGATGCGGTGGTCGAGTCGCACCGGATCACCTGCTCCCACTTCGACGCGTTCCGCTTCTTCACCCCCTCGGCTGCGCCCCTGAACACGCTCCGCCCGGGCCGCGACGACCGGCCGGCGTACGAGCAGCCCGCCTGCCTGCACGCCACCATGGACCTCTACAAGCACGCCTTCCGGCTCAGCCCGTTCGTTGGGTCCGACCTGGTCGCCGACTGCTTCGTGCTGGCCTGGGACGTGCGCGAGGTCGACATGCGGGCCGCGCCGTACGACCTCGCCGCCTGGGGCCTCGAGCCGATCCGGATCGAGACGGCCGAGGGCAAGCAGGAGTACGCCGCACACCAGCGCGTCTTCGCCTCGCTCGCGACACCGCTGCGTAAGCAGCTGATCGCGGCGTGCAAGCGACTGCTCGGGTGACCGCCTTCCTCCGCGACGCCGGACCGGCCGACGCGGCCGATGTGGCAAGGGTCTACGTCGAATCGTGGAACGCGGGCTTCGTACCCCTCTTTCCGACTCGCACCCTGACAGACCGCGACATCGAGCGCTGGTCCGGTGACCTCGCGTCGACCTCGACGCGGTGGCGGGTCGCGACCGCCGACGGCGCAGTCGTGGGATTCGCGGGCACGGGCCCCAGCCGAGACCCCGTCCAACCGAGACTCGGCGAGCTCGACACGATCGCCGTCGACCCCGGGCGTTGGCGTCAGGGGCTCGGGCGACTGCTGATGACTGACGCGGTCGGGGCCCTCGCCCGGGACTTCGAATCGGCAGTCCTCTGGACGCTCCGGGACTATCCGGACGGCCATGCCTTCTACCTCAGCACCGGGTGGGTGCGCGACCCCGCAACGAGGGACCGCGGGCGTCAGGTTGCCTTCCGCATGACGAACCTGCGGTAGAAGGTCGGCTCCCCTAGGAACATGCCGTCGGTGCCTCGGCCGACCTCCGTCATTCCCAGTCCGGTCATGATGTTCACGGAGCGACCGTGGGCGTCGTACGCCTCTGCCCAGATCTCGTCCAGCCCCAGGACGTCGAAGCCGTGATCGAGACCGGCGGCGGCTGCGCTGCGCCCGAGCCCCCTGCCCCAGCGGCTCGAATCGCCAATCACGAAGCCCAGCTCGCGGCGGTGCTCCTCGGTGCCGTGGAGGTCGACGTACCCGACCAGCTCGTCGTCGTACGTCGCGGCGAGACGGAGCAGCTCGTCCGGCGGGGAGGCGATCAGCCGCTCGTGGAATCGCTGGTACTCCGCCCGCGAGAGCCCGACCCGCCAGCCGGCCACCAGGCAGAACTCTACGTCCGTCGCCCAGGTCGCGAGGACCTGCGCATCCTCGGCCTGCAACGGGCGGAGCGTCACCGGAACCGACGCGTCGTCCACGACCCGAGCCTAAGGGCGACAGCGATGTGGAACAGAATGCTCACGTCCCGGGGTCCCGCGGGCGCCGATGTGGAACGCCGCGTTCCACATCGGCCGATTCCCGGCACCGGGATTGGCGTCGGGGTGTTCACATCGTCCGCGACTGTGGTGACCCCCGCCGTCGCCGGTTGAGCCGGTCGCCTGCACCACCCTCGAAACCCCCCCATTAGGCTGGTTCCGTGAACGACAGGGTGCTCGGCAACTTCGTCGACTCCGACGGGCGGCTGCACACGATCCCGACGAAGCACGCCAAGCTGCTGGTGATCCTGGACCATCTCGCGCAGCAGTTCGAGCCGGGAACGACCTACTCCGAGGCCGAGGTCAACGACATCCTGAACCGCTTCCACCCCGACCACGCCGCGCTGCGTCGCTATCTGGTCGAGAACGACTTCCTGACCCGGGAGGACAGCGTCTACTGGCGTTCGGGCGGGACCTTCACGGTCTGATCCGAGCCGGGCGGGACCCCATGGCAGGCCACGGGCGGCAGCGAGGGACACTGGATCGGTGCAGCTGACGGGTCGGGTCCATGGTGTCCATCTCGACCGGAAGCACCGGTTCCGCAAGGAGACGGTCGACGGCGTGACCCTGGTCGAGGGACTCGGCGTCGAGGGCGACGCCCACGCCGGCGTCACCGTCCAGCACCTCTCCCGCGTCCGTCGGGACCCGACGTTGCCGAACCTCCGCCAGGTCCATCTGATCCACGCCGAGCTGCTCCGGGAGCTCGCCGGCAAGGGGTACGACGTCGCGCCCGGCGCGCTCGGCGAGAACGTCACCACGCTCGGCATCGACCTGCTCGGCCTGCCGACGGGCAGTGTGCTTCAGCTCGGGGCAACCGCTCGGGTCACCGTCACCGGCCTGCGCAACCCCTGCTCCCAGATCGACCAGCTGGGCGCGGGCCTCCTCAAGCACCTGCTCTACACCGCCGACGACGGGTCCACCGTCCGCCTGGCCGGCGTCATGGGCGTGGTCAGCGACGGCGGCGTCGTCCGACGAGACGATCCGATCCAGGTCACCCTGCCCGACGCCGACCTCGTCCCGCTCGCCCCGGTCTGAGCGCCCCGGGACGTCATGCGTTCTGGTCGCCCGGGCGACCAGTTCGCATGACGTTGCGCCGAGTCACCAGGCGGGAGGGCGCCGGTCGGCCCACGGCGCGGCGGCCTCGATCTGGGCCGACAGCGCGAGCAGCAGTGCCTCCTCGGCCGGTCGGGCGGCCAGCATCACGCCGGCGGGCAGTCCGTCGGGCGTCCAGTGCAGCGGCAGTGACACCGCCGGCATGCCGGTCACGTTCCACGCCGACGTCCAGGGGGTGAACGCCTTCTGCGCCTCGAAGTCGGCGGCCGGGTCGTCGTCGTTGCGCAGCGCACCGACCGGCAGCGGCGGGGCGGCGAGCGTCGGCGTCAGCACGGCGTCGTACGGCGCGAGCGCGGCGAGGCAGTCGGCGGCGTACCGCCGCATGGCCCCCAGCGCCAGTCCGAACTCCGGCCCGCTGACCTCGCGCCCGCGGGCCGCGAGCCAGCGGGTCAGCGGCCGCAGCAACGGCTCCCGGTCGGGCGGCACCACCGAGAGCGCCGTCAGCACCGCCCAGCAGGTCTCGAACGTCGGCTCGGCCTCACGTGACATCGGCACCGCGATGTTCTCGACGTCGTGACCGAGGGAGGCCAGCAGGGTCGAGGCGTCCTCCCACGCCCGCACGCACTCCGGGTCGACGGCGACGTCGGCGATGATCGGCTCGATGAAACGCCCGATCCGCAGCCGGCCGGGCTCGCGCTCGCACGCGGCCAGGAAGGGCTCCACCGGCGCAGGCGCCCAGAACGGGTCCCCCACGCCCCGACCCGCCAGCACGTCGAGCAGCGCCGCCGCGTCCCGGACGGTCCGCGCCAGCGAGCCGGCGGTCGCGAGGCCGGTCACCTCGCCGTACATGGGCCAGCCGCTGACCCGGCCGCGGGTCGGCTTGAGGCCGACCAGCCCGCAGCACGAGGCGGGGATCCGGATCGAGCCGCCGCCGTCCGAGCCCTGGGCGACCGGCACCAGCCCGGCCGCCACCGCGGCCGCCGCGCCGCCGGACGAGCCACCCGCCATCCGGGTGCGGTCCCACGGCGTCACGGCCGGCGGGTAGCCCTCGGGCTCGGTGTAGCAGGGCGAGCCGAACTCGGGCGTGCTCGTCTTGCCGAGGCTGACCATCCCGGCGGCCTCGATCGTCACCGTGACCGCGTCGGAGACGGACGGCACGTGATCGGCGAACGCCGGCGAGCCGAACGTCGTCCGCACGCCGGCGGTGAGGTTGAGGTCCTTGATGGCCGTCGGTACGCCGTACAGCGAGCCCGCGTCGTCGGGCACCGGGAGCAACGTGTCGGCGCGCGCCAACGCCAGGTCGGGCGTGCGGGTGATGAACGCGCCAACCTCGTCGGCCCGCGCCAGGTGATGCTCGGCGAGCTCCCGCGGCGAGACGTCCCCGCGGCGTACGGCGGCACCCTGCTCGAGGGCGGTCAGGTCGTGCAGGTCGCTCATGACTCCGGCTGGTTGAGGAACCAGCGGTGGCCGAACGGGTCGAGGAAGACGGCCAACCGGCCGATCCCGGGATTGTCGTCGGGCTCACGGACCACGTCGGCGCCGGCCGCTCGGGCCCGATCGCACCCGGCGTCGCAGTCGGCGACGGTGAGATGGAGGGTCACGTCGTTGCCGCGGCCCGGCAGCGGCGGCGCGACACCGGCCGACTCGAACTCGTCGGACATCATCCAGCTCGCGCCGCCGACGGCCAGCTCGCAGTGGCCGACGTGTCCGTCGTCCATCACGATCGGCTCGACCACGACCTCGGCGCCGAGCGCCTCGGCGTACCACTCGATCGCGCGACGCGAGTCGGCCACGCAGATGTAGGGCGTCAGCGTGCTCATGCCGGCATCCTCGCACGCCCGCCTATCCGGTCGCCGCCCGCCGCAGGCCGAACGTCAGGCCGTCGACCAGAGCACCCCAGGATGCCTCGATCACGTTGTGGCCGACTCCGACGGTCACCCACGACGACTCGCCGTCGGTGGTCTCGATCAGGACGCGGGTGACCGCGTCGGTGCCGTGCCCCTGGTCGAGGATGCGCACCTTGTAGTCGATCAGCTCGAACTTCGCGACCGCGGGGAACGCCTGCCCGATGGCCGAGCGCAGGGCCGCATCGAGCGCGTTGACGGGGCCGTTGCCCTCGCCGGTGACGACGTACCGCACGCCCTCGGCGGTCAGCTTCACCACCGCCTCGGAGACGGCCTCCTCGCCCGGGCGGGCGTGCGAAAGGGTCTCGGTGATCACCCGCCACGACTCGACCTCGAAGTACGCCGGCCGCCGGCCCTCGACCTCCTCGGCGAGCAGCAGCTCGAACGACGCATCGGCCGCCTCGAATGTGTAGCCGCCGGCCTCCAGCTCCTTGACCCGGGCCGTGACCCGGTCGACCAGCGTCCGGTCGCCCGAGAGGTCCCAGCCGAGCTCGCGTCCCTTGAGCTCGATCGACGCGCGCCCGGCCAAGTCGCTGACCAGCAGGCGCATGTCGTTGCCGACGTCGACCGGGTCGAGGTGCTGGTAGAGCATCGGGTCGACCTTGATCGCGCTGGCGTGCAGACCCGCCTTGTGGGTGAACGCGCTGGTGCCGACGTACGGCTGGCGCGAGGCCGGTGGCACGTTGGTCACGTCGGCGACGGCGTGGGCGATCCGGGTGGCCTCGGCGAGCAGGCCGGGCGGCAGCACCGTCCGGTCGAGCTTGAGCTCGAGGTTGGCCACGACGGCAACGAGGTCGGCGTTGCCGGTGCGCTCGCCGTACCCGTTGATGGTGCCCTGCACGTGGGTCGCGCCGGCCCCGACCGCCGCAAGGGTGTTGGCGACCGCGCAGCCGGTGTCGTTGTGGCAGTGGATGCCTAGCCGCACGCCACTCCCGGCCAACACCTCACCGACGGCGTCGCCCACATGCGGAGGCAGCATGCCGCCGTTGGTGTCACACAGGACGACCACCTCGGCACCCGACTCGGCAGCCGACCGCACCACCTCCAACGCGTAGGCAGAGTCGTCTCGATAGCCGTCGAAGAAGTGCTCCAGGTCGACGAAGACCCGCTGGCCCTCGGCGCGCAGATGGCTGACGGTGTCGCGCACAATGGCGAGGTTCTCGGCGAGGGTCGTGCGCAGTGCCAGCTCGACGTGGCGGTCGTGGCTCTTGGCGACGAGCGTCACGACCGAGGCACCGGACTCACGCAGCGCAGCGACCAGCTGGTCGTCCGCGGCGGCAGCATCGGGACGACGGGTTGCGCCGAAGGCGGCGAGCGTCGCGTGCTTGAGGTCGAGTTCCTTGGCCGCGAAAGCGAAGAACTCAGTGTCCTTGGGGTTGGAGCCGGGCCAGCCGCCCTCGATGTAGCCGACGCCGAGGTCGTCGAGATGGCGGGCGATGTGCATCTTGTCCTGCAC
>JBPCQY010000033.1:0-18408 GCA_050997635.1 Nocardioides sp. | reverse complement strand
GGCCTCGACCTGGCCACGGTCGTCGGCTGGATGGCCACCGCGCCCGCCGACCGGGTCGGCCTGACCCACAAGGGCCGGATCGCCGAGGGCGCCGACGCCGACTTCGCGGTCTTCGCACCCGACGAGGAGTGGGACGTCGACGTCGCCGCCCTGCGACACAAGAACCCCGTCTCGGCGTACGCCGGGCAACACCTGCGGGGCGTCGTCCGCCAGACCTGGCTGCGCGGAGCGCTGCTCGACATCAACGACCAGAGCAACGATCAGCCGGCCGGACGGCTGCTGGTGAGAGGACAACGATGAGCACCTACTACGCCCCCAAGGGCGGCCTGCCGCCTCAGACCCAGCTGACCACCGACCGGGCCTGCTTCACCGAGTCGTACGCCGTGCTGCCGCGGGGCACAATGACCGACATCGTCACGTCGTACCTGCCGTTCTGGGACGACACCAGGCTGTGGGTGATCGCGCGGCCGCTGAGCGGCTTTGCCGAGACCTTCTCCCAGTACATCGTCGAGGTGGCCAAGGGCGGCGGCTCCGACCGGCCCGAGCTCAACCCCGACGCCGAAGGCGTGCTGTTCGTCGTCGAGGGCAAGCTGCGGCTGACCCTGGACGGCGAGACGCACGTGCTGGAGCAGGGTGGCTACGCGTTCATCCCGCCGGGCGCGAACTGGTCGGTGCGCAACACCCTGGCCCGGCCGGCCCGCTTCCACTGGATCCGCAAGGCCTACGAGCGGGTCGACGGGCTCGACGTACCCCCGGCGTTCGTGACCAACGAGCACGACGTCACGCCGCTGGAAATGCCCGGCACCGACGGCGCCTGGACCACCACGCGGTTCGTGGAGATGACCGACCCGCGCCACGACATGCACGTCAACATCGTCAACTTCGCGCCGGGCGGGGCGATCCCCTTCCCGGAGACGCACGTGATGGAGCACGGCCTCTATGTCTTGGAGGGCAAGGCCGTCTATCTCCTCAACGAGGACTGGGTCGAGGTCGAGGCCGGCGACTTCATGTGGCTGCGGGCCTTCTGTCCGCAGGCCTGCTACGCCGGCGGACCGGGCCCCTTCCGCTACCTGCTCTACAAGGACGTCAACCGCCACGCCAAGCTCCCGTTCTGACCGCCCCGGGGCGAGCTTGCGAGCGCTGGAAGTGGCGGTCAGGTTGAGGAGGGTCGACGCACACCCCGAGCGGGCGAGGGGGGTGCGTGACCCGTCACGAAACCCAGTCCCGGGGCGCGAAGCCTGCCCTTGCGCGCCGGTCAGGTTGAGGAGGGTCGACGCAGACCCGAGCGGGCGAGGGGGGTGCGTGACCCGTCACGAAACCCAGTCCCGGGGCGCGAAGCCTGCCCTTGCGCGGTGGTGGTGGTACATCGGGCACGACGCCAGCACCCCACCAGGAGCACTGGTGTTGCCCAGGGCGTCAGCCACACCTCAATCGTCAGGTGGGTCCAGGCGCATCCGCGTCTCGTCACCGTCGTCTCCCACCGCCCGGAGGCCGAGCCGCTGATACAGCGCGCGGGCCCGAGGGTTGTCGTGCTCGACACCCAACTCCAGCGGTAGGCCGGCAGCGTGCGCCTCGATGGTGACCGCGCGAACGACCTCGGACCCGATCCCCTGCCCTTGATAGTCCGGCATCACTTGGAGGCCGGCGATCTCGACCATGTCGCCGGGTCGTACGACGCGGAGCCGGCCGACGCGCACGCCGTCCATCTCGAGTACAGACAAGGATGAGTCTGGCTCTTCGCCGCGCACCTGCTCACGGGTCCAGTCGACGTACCCCTCGCGATACTCCGTCTCGTCTTGGTCGTCGGGCCAGCGTCCCTGGTCCTTCAGAGTCAGCACCGCGACGTCGGTCAGGAAGGGAACGTCATCCTCGGTCGCCGGTCGAACCTGCACACGCACGCCGAAGAGGCAACCAGTCTCCGGCGGTATGAGCAAGCAAGATTCGACCCAGCAACCGAGCCGAGCGTCGAATGCGCCGTGGGCACCTGACCGCCTGTGCTCAGGTACACGTTCTTTACACCAGCAGTGTAAGATACGTGTATGGCGAGGATGCGCACCAACATCGAGATCGAGGACGACCACGTTCGGGCCATCATGGACCGCTATGGCGTACACACCAAGACCGAAGCCGTTGAGTTGGCCTTGCGGCATCTCGCTGGCCAGCCGATGACGCGCGAGCAGGCGCTGGCGATGCGGGGTGCACGCGCGATGGATGAGGTTCCGGCCGACGCCTCCCCCCGTGGCGCGGCGTGATCCTGGTCGATACCTCGGCGTGGGTCGAGTACGACCGGGCCACCGGCAGCAGGGCGGACCAACGCCTGGCCGAGCTGATCGCCGCCGACGGGCCGCTCCTGGTCACCGAGCCCGTGCTGATGGAGGTGCTGGCCGGGGCGCGCAGCGACGCGCGGGAGGAGGAGCTACGGCGCCTGCTGTTGCGCTTCGGGTTCGTGCCCTTCGATGCGGTCACTGATTTCGAGGCCGCAGCGAGGATCTATCGTCGTTGTCGACACGCGGGCGTCACCCCTCGTGGGATGGTCGACTGCATGATCGCAGCGGTTGCCTACCGTCGCGGCGTCGCGCTCCTGTCCTGGGACGTGGACCTGGATCGCGTCGCCCAGGTCATCGGCCTCGACCTCGATGAGGCATCGCTGCGCGCTTGACTGACGCCAGCGGCCCCGGTGGACTCGTGAGCGCGTCGGCGACATGATGTGGTGGGGCCCGCGAACGGAGGCGGCCGATGACGGCGGTGAGCATCCGCTACATCGTGGACGATGTGGATGCGGCGATCGCTTTCTACTGCTCACATCTGGGCTTCAGCGAACAGATGCATCCGGCCCCGTCGTTCGCCATGCTTGCCCGCTGCCCTCTGCGCTTGGTGTTGAGTGCGCCGGGAGGTGGTCCGGGCGGCGGTCAGTCGATGCCGGACGGGACACTGCCCGAGCCAGGTGGCTGGAACCGGTTCTCGATCGAGATCGATGGCCTGGACAGCGTGGTGGCGGGGCTGCGCGCGGCCGGGGTGCGGTTCCGCACTGACATCGTCACCGGGGTGGGCGGAAAGCAGATCCTGGCCGAGGACCCGTCCGGGAACCCGGTCGAGCTGTGGGAGCCCACGCGGGCGGAGGCTCGCCTCGAGGGTGCCGACGACACCTCATCTCGCCCGGCGGCGTACCAGGTGCGCCCGATCGGGTGGGTCGAGTCCACCCTCATCGATCCCGCGGAGGCACCCAACCAGGGCGAGCAAGGAGCGCCGGACGCCTGGCTGGTGATCGATTCCGGGGTCCTCGAAGGCATCCGCGATCTCGAGGTCGGCTCCGACATACTCGTGCTCACCTGGCTGCATCAGGCGCGTCGCGACGAGCTGGCTACCCAGCCCGGTGACGACCCGACCGGCCCCCAGCGTGGCGTTTTCAGTACTCGCTCACCGGCCCGGCCCAACCCGGTCGGGCTGCACCGCACCACCATCGTCGCCATCGAGCACGGGCGCATCCGCGTCCATCCGCTCGAGGCGATCAACGACACACCACTGGTCGACATCAAGCCGGTCATCCCCGCTGACGAACGGCGAGCGCTCGGCTCGGGCGATGCGTTCGACCGGTGAGAGAGGTCGGCGATCCTCACGGTACGGACCTCGGACCGCGGTGCCATCAGCCGCATCCAGCACTATCCACGAAGCGGAAAACTATTTCCAAAAAAGGCTTCCGTTCACCGGTGGCCGCGAAGTAACCTAGGTCACCAGCACGGGCCGCTGTTCGACATGGATAACCAGCGGCCCGCGAGCACCGCAACCATGTCCCTGCGGCCGGGGTCCGGTCGCCATGAGACGCACACGTTTCGTGGAGGGAGCAGGTCATGGCATCAGCCACCGACACCACACCGGGCACCACCACCACCGGGCTGCCCGGGCTGACGGTCAACGGTCGGACCGAGTCTCTCGTGGACGCGACACCACACACCACCGTGCTCGACTGGCTGCGCGAGCGCGGCCTGACCGGCGCCAAGGAGGGCTGCGCCGAGGGCGAGTGCGGTGCCTGCTCGATCATGGTTGCCCGGCCCGGTCTCGGCGACCCCTCCACGACCGACTGGGTGGCCGTCAACGCCTGCCTGATCCCGGCCGCCGGCCTCGACGGCCAGGAGATCGTCACCTCCGAGGGGCTGGGCCGCCCCGACGCCCTTCATCCGGTGCAGCGCGAGATGGCCGACCGTGGCGGGTCGCAGTGCGGCTACTGCACCCCCGGCTTCGTGTGCAGCATGGCCGCGGAGTTCTACCGCCGCGGGCGGGTCCGGACCGGCACCGCCACGGACGAGCACGGCGCCAACGGCTTCGACCTGCACGCCCTGAGCGGCAACCTGTGCCGGTGCACCGGCTACCGCCCGATCAGAGACGCGGCGTACGCCCTCGGCGTGGCACCCGACGACGACCCCTTCGCCGTACGTCGTGACCGGCCGGCCCCCGCGGCTGCGGCCACCCGGCTGAGCGGCGCGGGCGCCGAGTTCGTCCGCCCGGCCGACCTGGCCGAGGCCCTGCAGATCCTCGCCGAGCACCCCGAGGCGACGCTGGTCGCGGGATCCACCGACCTCGGCGTCGAGGTGAACCTCCGCGGCAGTCGGCCCGAGCTCATGGTCGCCATCGACCGGCTCCCCGAGCTGCGAGGCCTCGAGATCAGTGAGCGCGAGATCCGGGTGGGTGCCGCCCTCACCCTGACCGAGATCGAGCGCGGGCTCGAAGGCCGCGTGCCCGTGCTGGACGAGCTCTTCTGGCAGTTCGCCTCCCGGCTGATCCGCAACGGCGCCACGATCGGGGGCAACCTCGGCACCGGATCGCCGATCGGCGACACGCCGCCGGTGCTGCTCGCGCTGGACGGCGAGATCGTGTTGGTCTCCCTTCGAGACGGCTCCCTTCGAGACGGCTCGTCCCTCGCCTCCTCAGGACAGGCGTCCCTCGCCTCCTCAGGACAAGCGACCGGCTCGACCGACGAAGGCGCCGCCACGGTGAGCGAACGCTCGGTGCCGCTGGCCGACTACTTCACCGGCTACCGCCAGACCGTACGCCGCCCCGACGAGCTGATCAGCGAGATCCGGATCCCCCTGCCGCTGGCCGGTCTGACCGCCTTCCACAAGATCGCCAAGCGCCGCTTCGATGACATCTCGAGCGTGGCGGTCGGCTTCGCCCTCGACGTGACCGACGGCGTGGTCCGCCGTGCCCGGATCGGCCTGGGCGGGGTCGCTGCCACCCCGATCCGCGCCGTGGCAGCGGAGGACGCCCTGGTCGGTCGGCCGTGGACGGCCGAGACCGTCGAGCTGGCAGCCGCGGCCCTCGGGCAGGCGGGCACCCCGATGGACGACCACCGCGCCAGCTCCCGCTACCGCGCGGCGATGCTGGAGCAGTCCCTGCGCAAGCTGTACGCCGAGCACGCCGGGACACCGATCGACCAGGAGGTCGGAGCATGAACACCCCATCCAAATCCTCGCTTCGCTGCGGTTTGCACGGGGACCCCGCATGAGCCAGCTCTCCGAGCGTCCCGACGGAGCCGTCGTCGGGCAGACCATGCCCCACGAGAGCGCGGCCCTGCACGTCACCGGCACCGCGCTCTACACCGACGACCTGCACCCGCGCACCAAGGACGTCCTGCACGCCCACCCCGTGCAGGCGCCGCACACCCATGCCCTGGTCACCGGCCTGCGGGTCGAGTCGGCGTACGACGTGCCGGGCGTGGTCCGCGTGCTGACCGCGGACGACGTGCCGGGCGTCAACGACGCCGGGGTCAAGCACGACGAGCCGCTGTTCCCGAGCGAGGTGTGCTTCCGCGGGCATGCCGTCTGCTGGGTGCTCGCCGACACCCTCGAGGCCGCCCGGCTGGGAGCCGACGCCGTCGAGGTCGGCTACGAGCCGCTTCCTTCGCTGGTCACCGTCCCCGAGGCGATCGCGGCCCGCAGCTTCCAGGGCGCCCAGCCCACGGTGCAGCGCGGCGACGTCGACGCCGGGCTCGACCGGGCGACCCGTGTGTTCCACGGGGAGTTCGAGTTCGCCGGGCAGGAGCACTTCTACCTCGAGACCCACGCCGCGCTGGCCCTGGTCGACGAGAACGGCCAGATCTTCGTCCAGAGCAGCACCCAGCACCCGTCGGAGACCCAAGAGATCGTCGCCCACGTCCTCGGTCTCAAGAGTCACGAGGTGACCGTGCAGTGCCTACGGATGGGCGGCGGCTTCGGCGGCAAGGAGATGCAGCCACACGGCTTCGCCGCGATCGCGGCCCTCGGTGCCACGCTGACCGGCCGCCCCGTGCGGCTGCGCCTCAACCGCACCCAGGACCTGACCATGTCCGGCAAGCGGCACGGCTTCCACGCCCAGTGGCGGGTCGGCTTCGACGACGCCGGACGGATCGCCGCCCTCGACGCCACCCTCACCGCCGACGGCGGCTGGAGCCTCGACCTGTCCGAGCCGGTGCTGGCCAGGGCGCTGTGCCATATCGACAACGCCTACTGGATCCCCGACATCCGCGTGAACGGCCGGATCGCGCGCACCAACAAGACCTCGCAGACCGCGTTCCGGGGCTTCGGCGGCCCGCAGGGGATGCTGGTCCTCGAGGACATCTTGGGCCGCTGCGCGCCGCTGCTCGGGATCGAGGGCGCCGACCTGCGCCGCCGCAACTTCTACGTCGAGGGGCAGACCACGCCGTACGGCCAGCCGGTGCGGCACGCCGAGCGTGCCGGTGCGGCCTGGGACCAGGTGGTCGCGTCCTCCGACTTCGCCGCCCGCACCGAGGGGATCGCCCGGTTCAACGCCGACCATCCCCACACCAAGCGTGGCCTGGCGATCACGCCGGTGAAGTTCGGCATCTCCTTCAACCTGACGGCGTTCAACCAGGCCGGTGCACTCGTGCACGTCTACAAGGACGGCTCGGTCCTGGTCAACCACGGCGGCACCGAGATGGGCCAGGGCCTGCACACCAAGATGCTGCAGGTCGCCGCGACCACCCTCGGCGTGCCGTTCGCGGCCGTGCGCCTGGCACCGACCCGCACCGACAAGGTGCCCAACACCTCGGCCACCGCGGCATCCTCCGGCGCCGACCTCAACGGAGGTGCCGTCAAGAACGCCTGCGAGCAGATCACCGAGCGTCTCGCCCAGGTGGCCGCCGGCCGGCTCGGCGTGCCAGCGGCCGACGTCCGCTTCCACAACGGTGTCGTCTCCGGGTTGGGGTCGACCAAGACCCTGCCGTGGGCCGACCTCGTGCACGCGGCGTACTTCGCGCGGGTGCAGCTGTTCGCGGCCGGCTACTACCGCACCGAGGGCCTGCACTGGGACTCCACGATCATGCAGGGATCTCCGTTCAAGTACTTCGCGTACGGCGCCTGCGCGGCCGAGACCGAGGTCGACGGCTTCACCGGCGCCTACCGCACCCGGCGCGTCGACATCGTCCACGACGTCGGCGACAGCCTCTCGCCCCTGGTCGACATCGGCCAGATCGAGGGCGGCTTCGTGCAGGGCGCGGGCTGGCTGACCCTGGAGGACCTGCGCTGGGACGCCAGCGACGGCCCCAACCGCGGCCGCCTCGCCACCCAGTCGGCCAGCACCTACAAGCTGCCGAGCTTCTCCGAGATGCCCCCCGACTTCCGCGTCGACCTGCTCGACAAGGCCCACGAGGACGGCGCCATCTACGGCTCCAAGGCGGTCGGCGAGCCGCCGCTGATGCTCGCCTTCGCGGTTCGCGAGTCCTTGCGCCAGGCGGCCGCCGCCTTCGGCCCGGCCGGCACCAGCGTCGACCTCGGCTGCCCGTCCACGCCCGAGGCCGTCTACTGGGCCGTCGAGGAAGCGCGAGCCGCTACCCACGGCCACGTCGAGGACGGCGCCGGTGCCCGGCCCGATGCCGCCGACCCGGCCGCCCCCCAGCGTCATCCGGAGTCCGAGACCGCTGTCCACCAGCTGACGGAGGCCTGACCCATGGACTGGATCAAGGCCGTGCAACGACTCCGCGAGCAACGCCAGACCGGCGTCCTGGTCACCGTGACCGACGTCCGGGGGCACGCTCCACGCGGGGCCGGCGCCAAGATGGTCGTCTCGGAGACCCAGACCTGGGGCTCGATCGGTGGCGGCAACCTCGAGGCCGTCGCCGTCGACCGGGCCCGCGAGCTGATCGACACCATGACGACCGGCCCGACCTCGCCGACGACCTTCACCAGCGACCTGTCCGACAAGGCACCCGCCGAGCATGGGGTGCAGTGCTGCGGCGGCCGGGTCACCGTCCTGCTCGAGCCGCTCGCGGTGCGGCCCGCCGTGGCGATCTTCGGCGTGGGCCATGTCGGCATGGAGCTCGCCCGGATCCTGGCCCGGCACGACCTCGACCTCCACCTCGTCGACACCCGAGCCGAGCAGGTCGATCCGGCCGCGCTCACCCCGCTCGGTGACTCCGTGGCCGGTATCCACGTCCACCACGAGGGCGTGCTCCCCGAGCTGGTCCTCTCGCGGCTGCCGTCGGGCACCCACGTCCTGGTGATGACCCACGACCACGCCGAGGACATCGCGTTGTGCGACGCCGCGCTCCGGGCCACCCACCTCGGCCCGATCGGCCTGATCGGCTCCTCGGCCAAGTGGGCTCGCTTCCGCAAGACCCTGCTCTCCGACGGCCACTCCCCTGCCGACGTCGACAAGATCATCACCCCGATCGGGCTCCCCTCCCTGACCGGCAAGCAACCGGCCACGATCGCCGTCGGCGTCGCCGCCGTACTGCTTGCGTCGTTCGCTACGGCGAGCACCGGAGCCACCACCGCGCCGGTGACCACCGCGATCGAGGAGCCGGTCCGGTGACACTGTTCCGCGGCACGTTCCTCGACACCCCCGACGACCCGTTCACCGGCGGGGCACTCCGCGCCGAGCAGGACGGTGCCCTGGTCGTACACGACGGCGTGATCGTCGCCCGCGGACCGTACGCCGACCTGCGGGCCCGGTTCGTCGACGACGACGCGGTCGACCTGACCGGTGGGCTGGTGCTCCCCGGGTTCGTCGACGCTCACGTGCACTACCCGCAGGCCCGGGTGATCGGCGCCCTCGGGATGCCGCTGCTCGACTGGCTCGAGCAGAGCGCCCTGCCGGAGGAGGCCAGGCTCGCCGACGCGTCGTACGCCGTGGAGGTGGCCGCCGACTTCGTGCGCAGCCTCGCCGGTACCGGCACCACCACCGCCCTGGTTTTCGGCGCCCACTTCGCGCCCGCCGTCGACGCCCTGTTCACCGAGGCCTCCCGGGTCGGGCTGCGGGTCACCAGCGGGCTCGTGGTCTCCGACCGGATCCTGCGCGACGACCTGTTCACCTCGGCCACCCGCGCCTACGACGAGGGCCTGGCCCTCGCGCAGCGCTGGCACGGCATCGGCCGCAGCCGCTATGCCGTCATCCCCCGCTTCTCGCTCTCGTGCAGCGACGATCTGCTCGACTCGTGTGGCGCCCTGCTGAGCGACGTACCGGGCGCGTGGTTCACCAGCCACCTCAACGAGAACCTCGCCGAGATCACCACCGTCGAGGGGCTCTTCGACGACTGCGAGGACTACCTCAACACCTACTCCAAGCACGGCCTGGTCGGGCGTCGCAGCGTCTTCGCCCACAACGTCCACCCGACCGACCGCGAGTTGTCGGCCCTGGCGGAGGCCGGTGCCGGCGTGGCCCACTGCCCCACCAGCAACGCGGCGCTCGGCAGCGGGCTGTTCCCGCTGCGGCAGCACCTCGACCATGGAGTGCGGGTCGCGCTCGGCACCGACGTGGGCGCGGGCACGGGGTTCTCGATGTTCAAGGAAGGACTGCAGGCCTACTTCCACCAGCAGCTGCTCGGGTCGGCCGGGGTCGCGCTGACCTCCGTCCACCTGCTGCACCTGGCGACCTCCGCCGGCGCCGACGCGCTGGGCCTGGCCGACACCGTGGGTGACTTCTCGGTCGGTCGGCAGTTCGACGCGCTCTGGCTGCGACCCGAGCCTGGGACCGCGCTCGATTTCTCGCTCAGACACGCCGACTCGGCCGAGCACGCGTTGGCCCGGGCCTTCGCCATGGGCTCGTCCGCCGATGTGGCCGGTGTCTGGGTCGGCGGGAGTCCGCTCGGCCACTGACCGCCGCCCCGGTCCATCGTCGGAGCTCAACTCCGGGACTGCCGCCAGCCCTCGAGGAAGCCGGCATAGTCAGGCTGCCGGTCGGCCGGGGAAGGCGCGAGTGCCCGGCGCAGGACGCCCAGCTCGGCGGGTGACCCTCGGAAGCGCGCCGGGTCGAGGGTGCCGTCGCCGAGCAGGACGAGCGCCGTCCGGGCCATCACGAACAGCGTGGTGCGCTCGTCGATCGTGGCACCCAGCTCCTGCTCCTCCGGCGCCATGAACCGGGTCGAGCCGAACATCCTGCCCATGTCGTTGCGGTAGGGACCCGACCGATAGCTGTCGAGGTCGATGACCGTCAGGCGGGTGGACCAGAAGTCGTACAACAACGCGCCGTCGTAGAAGTCGCCCTCGATCCAGCCGGCTCGGCTCAGCAGGTCGTGGAGGTCGAAGAGCTGGTCGAGGACCTGCAGGATGTCGGGCGACGGGAGGGCACGGAAGCGTTGGAAGGCCGTCGCCGGGTCGTCGCGCTCCCGGGCGGTCGTACCGAGGTGCTCACCCTCGCGCCATTCGTAGACCAGCAGCGGACCCTCGGCGAAGTCCACCATGCCATGGCAGGTGGGCAGGGTCGGGTGGGTGACCGACGCCGCGAGTCGGGCAGCGTTCTGAAGTAGCCCGACCCGATCAGGATGGCGCAGATAGGGGCTGGTGTCGGCGGGGTCGCCGGCGGTTTTGGCGAAGTAGCGTGTCCCGTTGACCGTGACGCCGTAGGAGACGTTGCCGGAGTCCTGCGTCTCAACCCCGAATCGGGCAAAGACGGTGCCGATGCGGTGCAGGTAGTCGACGATCTGCTCGGGAGCGCGGGGGGCGGGCAACACCGCCAGATGGTAGCCGCGAGGAGGCTCAGCCGCCGGCCGCCAGCACCGCGGCGTACGCCGGGAGGGTGAGGAAGTCCTCGAAGTCGTCGTCGAGCGCGGTGCGCACGAAAAGGTCGCGCGCGGTGGCGAGGTGGTCGGCGTACGCACCCGCCTCGACCAGCGCGGCGTACTCCTCGGCGACGATCGACTCCACGAGCGCGCGCGTGACCACGGCGCCGGTGTCGAGGGTGGCGCCGTTGTGGGCCCACTGCCAGATCTGGGATCGGGAGATCTCCGCGGTGGCCGCGTCCTCCATCAGGTTGTTGATGGCGGCGGCACCGTTGCCGGACAGCCAGGCCGCGAGATAGTTGATGCCGACGGTGATGTTGCCGCGCAGCCCTGCCTCGGTGCGGGCGCCGGGAGTCCGGTCGATCGCCAGCAGGTCGTCGGCGTCGACCGAGACGTCGTCGCGCTGCCGGTCGAGCTGGTTGTCGCCGGTCAGCACCTCGCCGAAGATCTCGGCACACACCGGCACCAGGTCGGGGTGGGCGACCCACGAGCCGTCGAATCCGGCGTCGGCCTCGCGGTGCTTGTCCTCGCGCACCTTGGCGAAGGCCGCCTCGTTGACCGCGGCATCGCGGCGCGACGGGATGAAGGCCGCCATGCCTCCCATCGCGAAGGCACCGCGCCGGTGGCAGGTCTTGACCAGCAGGTCGCTGTAGGCCTTGAGCATGGGGGCGTTCATGGTCACCGCGTTGCGGTCGGGCAGGGTGGTGTCGCCGGGAGCGTCCCGGAAGTTCTTGATGATCGAGAACAGGTAGTCCCAGCGGCCGGCGTTGAGCCCGCTGGCGTGGTCTCGCAGCTCGTAGAGGATCTCGTCCATCTCGAAGGCGGCGGTGATGGTCTCGATCAGGACGGTCGCGCGGAGCGTGCCCTGGTCGATACCGAGCTCGGCCTCGGCGTGGGTGAACACGTCGTTCCACAGCCTCGCCTCGAGGTGCGACTCCAGCTTCGGCAGGTAGAAGTAGGGACCACTGCCGCGTGCCAGCAGCTCGGCGGCGTTGTGGAAGAGGTAGAGGCCGAAGTCGACGAACGCCGCGACCACCGGCCGGCCGTCCAGGGTCAGGTGGGCCTCGTCCAAGTGCCAGCCGCGCGGCCGAGGAACGATCACCGGGATCCGGTCGGGGTCCTTGAGGGAGTAGTGCTTCCCCTCCGGTGAGGTGAGCTCGATGGTGCGGCGTACGGCGTCTGCCAGGTTGACCTGGCCGCTCACGACGTTGCGCCAGTGGGGGGTGTTGGCGTCCTCGAGGTCGGCCAGCCAGACCTTGGCTCCGGAGTTCAGCGCGTTGATCGCCATCTTGCGCTCGGTCGGCCCGGTGATCTCGACGCGGCGGTCGCGGAGGTCGGCGGGCGCGGGGGCGACGCTCCAGTCGCCGGCGCGAACGGCCGCGGTGTCGGGCAGGAAGTCGAGTCGCCCGGTGCGCGAGATCTCCGCTCGGCGCGCGGACCGGGCGGCCAACAGCTCGTCGCGCCGGCCGCCGTACGCCTGCTGGAGACCGGCCACGAACGCCAGCGCTTCGGGGGTGAGGATCTCCTCGCTGCGGTCCACTTGAGGACCGGTCACCTCGATCGTGGCCATGACACTCCGTTCGGTACTATTCCGCGATATGGAACCAAGTTATCATTCGGTTCGCCCGAGGGGCACCCTCGGCAGACCTTCCGAGGAGCATCGCATGTCGACCACCAAAGCCGCGACGGACCACGGACGCGCGCCCGGTGGCGTGCAGTCCCTCGACCGCGCCTTCGCGATCCTGGAGACGATGGCCGACGCGGGCGGCATCATCGGCCTCTCCCAGCTCGCCGAGCGCGCCGACCTCCCGCTGGCGACCATCCACCGGCTCGTGCGGACCCTGGTCGACCTCGGCTACGTGCGCCAGGAACCGTCGCGGCAGTACTCCCTCGGCCCACGGCTGATGCGGCTGGCCGACCTCACCACCAAGCGCATCGGCACCTGGGCCAACCCCCACCTCGCGGACGCCGTCGCGCAGGTGCACGAGTCTGTCAACCTGGCCATCCTCGACGGTGACGAGGTGGTGTACGTCGCCCAGGTCCAGCCCGACCGCAACTTCATGCGGATGTTCACCGAGGTCGGCCGGCGGACGCTCCCCCACGCCACGGCGGTCGGCAAGGTGATGCTCGCGCACCGCGACCAGGCCGAGGTGCGGTCCCTCCTCGACCGCACCGGCATGCCCCGGCACACCCAGAACACCATGACCACGCCGACGGAGTTTCTCGCCGCGCTGACCCGGGCCGGGGAGCTCGGCTACGCCCTCGACGAGGGAGAGCAGGAGGTCGGGGTTCGGTGCGTGGCCGTGGAGGTGCCGGGGGCACCCCAGCCGATGGCGTTGTCGATGTCGGGTCCGACCACGCGGATGACCGACGAGACGATCCGCGACGCCGTGCCCGTGCTACGCGAGGCTGCCGGCCGGATCGCCGAAGCGCTCAGCGGCAGCGGCGCCACCCGCATCTGACACATCTCGGCGGTCGAGCGGAGTCGAGACCCTGGGACCTCACCCGAGCAGGTCGCCGATCAGCCCACCGCCGCCGCTCTTGCCGCCACTGCCCTGGGGCGCCTCCCACTCGTCGGCCTGTACGACGACGAAGCCCGGGCCGTGGAAGGAGTACTGGAACGCCTCGCCCGAGCCACCGCGCAGCATCGACTTGAGCTTCATGCTGTTGACCAGTGTGGGCGTGAGGTTCGCGGACCAGGCGACGCAGGCCTGGGTGTCGACGTACGTCGGCTGTTCCGTGCAGTCGAGCACCACCGGCTTGCCGATCGTGTGCAGCGCCACCATGCCCTCACCGGTCACGGTGGTGTTGAACATGCCTCCGCTCAGCATGCCGGCGCCCTTGGTCAGGTTGATGTCCCACGACAGGGAGGCGTCGAAGGCGAGCAGGTTGCGGCCGTTGACGCTGATCGCGTCGCCGGTGAGCTCGACCAGGTTGACGAAGCCGGCCTTGCTGGCGAAGAACACCTCGCCCTGGCCGGTGACCCGCATCAACGGGTTGTCCTCGGAGGTGACCATCTTCTTCAGCAGTCTGCCGACGCTGCCGGACTTCTCGTGGTGAAACTCGATCCGTCCCTGGAACGCCACCATCGCCCCCTTGGTGGCCAGGACGTCGTCGCCGAGCGACACCCGCAACATCTGGCTGTTCTGCAGGGCGAACCTGGTCTGGCCGCTGATCTCCATGTTGGTCTGGTCGAAGAGGTCACTGTGCACGGCGAGAGCCTAGTCGTTGCCGGCGGCACCGGCCGGTGCGTGGAACGGGCAGGTGGCGCCCGGTCCACCGAACCGTCACGATCGGACGGCCAACACCAGCGGCAGCACGCGAGTTGCTCCGGCGCCACGCAGCGCTTGGGCGGCGACGGTCAGGGTCCAGCCCGTCGCCACCTGGTCGTCCACGAGCAGCACCGGCCCGACCGGGACCTCGCCCTCGAGCCGGTAGCGACGGACGACAGCGGCGACCCGTTGGGCGGAGTTCATGGCGCCCTGCCCGGGCACGACCGACGGGTCGGCGATGGCCCATCGACCCACGATCGGGACCCCGAGGTAGCGGGACAGCCCGTCTGCCAGGTCGGTGGTGAGGGTGCGCCGGGTGGCCGACTCCACCACGACGATGCCGTCGACCTGCGGTCGCCAGTCCTGCAGAACCTCGACCATCGCGCGGGCCAGTCCGTCGGGGACGGGCCCGTCGGTGGCACCGGGCGCGAAGAGCTCACGCAGGGCCTGGCCGTGACCGAGGTCGGTGAGCCGGGCAACGGCGCGGCCCTCCTCGGCGCCGTCGGCGATCTTGCCGCGGAGGTCGAGCCCTAGGTTGCCGAGCGCGGTCGGCCACATCCGCCGCGGCTCGACGACCACGCCCGGGCGCGCCAGGCGTGACCTGGCCTCGGTCTCGGCCTGTTCGGAGACTCCGGTCGGGACGTCGAACCCGCCGCAGTTGTCGCAGCGGCCGCAGTCGCTCGCCTCGGGATCGTCGAGCTGGTCACGCAGGTAGCGCATCCGGCAGCGGTCGGTGTCGAGGTAGTCGAGCATGGCCCGCTGCTCGCGCTCGCGCGCCTCGGTCACGCCCGCATAGCGGTCGAGGTCGTAGTCCCACTCGCGGCCGGTGGCCTCCCAGCCGCCGCGGACCCGGCGTACGGCGCCGTCGACGTCGAGCACCTTGAGCATCTGCTCGAGGCGGGTGCGGCCGAGCTCGACGTACGACTCGAGGGCGGCGGTGCTCAACCGGCCCTGCGCCGCGAGCACCTCGAGGGTCTCGCGCACCACGCGCTCGGGTGGGAAGGCGAGGGAGGCGAAGTAGGCCCAGATCTCGCGGTCCTCCTGCTGCGGGAGGAGGACGACGCTCGCCTCGTCGGTGCCGCGGCCGGCCCGCCCGACCTGCTGGTAGTAGGCGACCGGCGACTGCGGGGCGCCCATGTTGACCACGAACCCCAGGGTCGCGTCGAAGCCCATACCGAGCGCGCTGGTCGCCACCAGTGCCTTGATCTCGCCGGCGGCGAGCTGCTGCTCGAGGGCGAGGCGCTCGGTGGGCTCGGTCTGGCCGGAGTACGCCGCGACGTGGTGGCCACGGGAGCGCAGGTAGTCGGCGATCTCCTGGGTGGCCGCCACCGTCAGGCAGTAGACGATGCCGGAGCCGGGCTGCTCGGCGAGGTGGTCGGCCAGCCAGCCGAGGCGCTGCTCGGGCATCTTCAGGCGTACGACGGCCAGCCGAAGCGACTCACGGTCGAGCGACCCGCGCAGCACCAGGACGTCGGTGCCGAGCCCTTCGAGACGCTCGCTTCGCTCGCTCCTCAGGACAAGCTGTTCCGCGACATCGGAGGTGACTCTGGCGTTGGCGGTCGCGGTGGTCGCGAGCACGGGAATGCCCGCGGGGAGGTCGGCCAGGAGGGTGCGGATGCGCCGGTAGTCGGGCCGGAAGTCGTGACCCCAGTCGGAGATGCAGTGTGCCTCGTCGACGACGAGCAGACCGCAGGTGGCTGCCAGCCGCGGCAGCACCTCGTCGCGGAAGCCGGGGTTGTTGAGCCGCTCGGGGCTGACCAGCAAGACGTCGACCTCGCCGGCCTTGACCGCCTCGTGGATCGGCGCCCAGTCGTCGACGTTGGTGGAGTTGATCGTGACCGCACGGATGCCGGCGCGCTCGGCCGCCGCGATCTGGTTGCGCATCAGGGCCAGCAAGGGAGACACGATCACCGTCGGCCCGGCCCCCCGGGCCCGCAGCAGCAGCGTCGCGACGAAGTAGACCGCGGACTTGCCCCAGCCGGTGCGCTGCACGACCAGCGACCGCCGCCGGTGCACGGCCAGCGCCTCGATGGCCGCCCACTGGTCGTCGCGCAGCCGCGCGTCGTCGCGGCCGACGAGCGCCCGGAGATGGCGCTCGGCCTCGCTGCGCACGTCGGTCGTGGGTGTCGTGGTCACGCGGCCTGTCTAGCAGCACCGGCCGAAGGTCCGTCCTCGTCCTCCACCGGAGGCCCGGCGTACGGTCTGCGGGTCGGGCCACCTGGGGCCCCCAGGCGTCGGTTGGTCACAAACCGCAGTCGGCGCCCGACGATCAGGCCCGGTCGGACCACCAGGCCAGCAGAGCCGCCTTCGCGTCGTCCTCCGAGGCCGGGCCGTGGTCGAGCCGGTGCTCGAGCAGGAACCGGTACGCCGCGCCGACCGCCGGCCCGGGTCTGATGCCGAGGATCTCCATGATCTGGGTCCCGTCGAGGTCGGGCCGGATCGAGGCCAGCTCCTCCGCCTCCGAGAGCCGGTCGATCCGCTGTTCCAGGTCGTCGTAGGTCCGCCGCAGCCGCTCGGCCTTGCGCGCGTTGCGGGTGGTGCAGTCGGCGCGGGTCAGCACGTGCAGCCGCAGCAGCTGGTCGCCGGCGTCGCGCACATAACGGCGTACGGCGGAGTCGGTCCACTCCCCCGACCCGTAGCCGTGGAAGCGCAGGTGCAGCTCGACCAGCCTGGTGACCGCGTCGATGTCGGACCCGGCGAACCGCAGCCCTTGCATCCGCTTGCGGGTCAGCTTGGCCCCGACCACGTCGTGGTGGTGGAAGGTGACGGTGCCGTCGTCGACGAACCGGCGGGTGCGCGGCTTGCCGACGTCGTGCATCAGCGCGGCGAAGCGCGAGACGAAGTCGGGCCCGCCGCCGGGCAGCCGCGACTCCAGGTCGATCGACTGCTCGAGCACCGTCAGGGTGTGCTCGTAGACGTCCTTGTGCCGGTGGTGCTCGTCGCGCTCCAGCGCCAGCGCCGGCAGCTCGGGCAGCACGTGCCCGGCGAGCCCGGTCTCCACCAGCAGGGCCAGTCCGCGGCGCGGGTGCGGTGCCAGCACCAGCTTGACGAGCTCGTCACGGACCCGCTCGGCGGACACGATCGCGATCCTGCCGGCCATGTCGGTCATCGCCGCCACCACCGACGGGTCGACGGTGAAGCCGAGCTGCGCGGCGAAGCGGGCGGCCCGCATCATCCGGAGCGGGTCGTCGGAGAACGAGTCCTCGGGCCGCCCGGGGGTCCGCAGCATCCCGTGCGCCAGGTCGACGACGCCGCCGAAGGGGTCCTCGAAGCGCCGGTCGGGCAGCGTCACCGCCATCGCGTTGATCGTGAAGTCGCGGCGCCCGAGGTCGCCCTCGAGGGTGTCCCCGAAGGCCACGTCGGGCTTGCGGGACGAGGCGTCGTACTCCTCGGAGCGGTACGTCGTGATCTCGATCTGCCACGCGCCCTTCCGGCAGCCGATCGTGCCGAAGGAGCGGCCCATGTCCCAGGTCGCGTCCGCCCACCCGGCGAGCAGCCGCTCGGTGGTCTCCGGTCGCGCCGAGGTGGTCAGGTCGAGGTCGTAGTGCAGCCGGCCGAGCATCGCGTCCCGGACCGGTCCGCCGACCAAAGCGATCTCCTCACCGGCCGAGGTGAACCGGGCACCGAGTTCGTCGATGACCGGGGAGATCCGGAGCAGCTCGCGGACCGCGGTGGCCTCCACCTCGCGCATGGAACGGCCGTCGGGCTGCTCGCGGGGCTCGTCGGACACGAGCGGCAACTCTATGCCAGTGGCCTGCGCGCTCCGACCACACGGGCGAGCGGGTCGTTAGCCTTGCCGGTGTGACCCGTCCCGACCGTCCCCGGCTGCTGGCGCGCCCGCCGGCCCCCGCGACGACCCGGGCGGCCACTCGGGCGGCGGCACTCGTGGCGACCCTGGTGGCGACCGTGGTCGGGACGCTGGTGGCGGTGCCCGGCGCCGCGCACGCGGCTACGAGCGACGAGGACAGCGCCCCGCTGCAGGTGAGCGTGGCGACCCTGGCGCCGTCGACGATCCCGCGCACGGGCCGGGTGACGCTCACCGGCCGGATCACCAACCGCTCCGATCAGGTGTGGACCGACCTCAACGTGTACCTGCTCACCTCCCCCACGCCGATCACCACCCGCAGCGACCTGGCCGAGGCCTCGCAG
>JBPCQY010000030.1:0-4373 GCA_050997635.1 Nocardioides sp. | reverse complement strand
GGTGATGCACCTGTTCCTGGCGCGCGGCCTGACCGAGGTCACCGACGACGACTTCGTCGCCACCCACGAGGAGGCCGACATGACCAGCGCGTGGGTGCCGTACGACGACCTGCTGGCCGCCGTACTCGACGGACGGCTCGGCGACGGGCCGCTCGTCCAGACCGTCCTGCTCGCCCACGTGAAAGGCCTCATCGGATGAGCATCGACGACCTGCTGGCACAGCACCCGGTGATCGACGGGCACAACGACCTGCTCTGGGAGCTGCGCGAACTCGTCGGCTACGACTTCGACCGCTACGACATCGCCCAGCCGCAGACCGACACCCACACCGACCTGCCGCGGCTGCGCGAAGGGGGAGTAGGCGCCCAGTTCTGGTCCGTGTTCGTCCCCACCCGCGAGGGCGGGCGCGCTGTGACCTCGACGCTGGAGCAGATCGACGCGGCGTACGCGATGGTGCGTCGCTATCCCGACGACCTCGCCCTGGCGACCACCGCCGACGAGATCGAGGCAGCGTGGCGCGACGGCCGCATCGCCTGTCTGATGGGGGCCGAGGGCGGCCACCAGATCGCCGGGTCGCTGGCCGTGCTGCGGATGTACCACCGCCTCGGGGTGCGCTACCTGACCCTCACCCACAACGACAACGTGCCGTGGGCCGACTCCGCGACCGACGAGCCGGTGCTGGGCGGGCTGAACGACGTAGGCCGCGACGTGGTGCGGGAGATGAACCGGATCGGCATGGTCGTCGACCTCTCCCACGTCAGCCACGACGTGATGCGCCAGGCGCTCGACACCACGACTGCGCCGGTGATCTTCAGCCACAGCTCGTCGTACGCCCTGTGCGACCACCCGCGCAACGTCCCCGACGACGTGCTGGCCCGGCTCGCTGGCAACGGCGGGCTGTGCATGATCACGTTCGTCCCGCTGTTCGTCAGCCAGGCCGCCCGCGATTGGGCACACGAGTCGGACCTGCGCGCCGTCGAGCAGGGCATCGACCCGCGAGACCTCCTCGCGATCCGACCGGTGCGAGAGGCCTACGCCCGCGAGGTGCCGCCGCCGCCAACGACACTCCAGGACGTCGTCGCCCACCTCGACCACGTGCGCGAGATCGCCGGCGTCGACCACCTCGGCCTGGGCGGCGACTACGACGGCGTGCCCGAGCTGCCGGTGGGGCTCGAGGACGTCACCGGGTACCCACGCCTGCTGTCCGCGCTGCGGTCCGGCGGCTGGTCCGACGCCGACCTGGCGAAGCTCACCTGCCGCAACCTGCTGCGCACCCTGAGGGGCGTCGAGGACGCCGCTGCGACCTGAGCCGCGAGCACCCTCCCGGGCGGGTGGTGCGGGTCACAAGTCGCTATTGTCGACAACGGCCCCAGCGTCAGCCCACCACCCGGTGGGCGCCGTGAGCGAGGAGTGTGTCCGGTGAAGGTCGGCGTCCCGAAGGAAGTCAAGAACCACGAGTACCGCGTGGCGATCACGCCCATCGGCGTACACGAGCTCACGGCCCACGGGCACGACGTCTTCCTCGAGAAGAGCGCCGGTGTCGGCTCGCAGATCGACGACGACCAGTACGCCGCGGCGGGGGCCACCATCCTCGATGTCGCCGACGACGTCTGGGGCACCGCCGACCTGGTGCTCAAGGTCAAGGAGCCGATCGCCGAGGAGTACCACCGGATGCGGGAGGGGCTGACCCTGTTCACCTACCTGCACCTGGCCGCCGACAAGCGGCTGACCCAGGAGCTGATCGACCGCAAGGTCACCGCCATCGCCTACGAGACCGTGCAGCTGCCCTCGGATGGGCTGCCGCTGCTCTACCCGATGTCCGAGGTCGCCGGCTGCCTCGCGCCACAGGTCGGCGCCTACTCGCTGCTCAAGGCCGAGGGCGGTCGCGGCGTGCTGATGGGCGGTGTCGGCGGGGTCGCCAACGCCAAGGTCGTCATCATCGGCGCCGGTGTCTCCGGCCAGAACGCCGCCAACATCGCGCTCGGCATGGGCGCCGACGTGACCCTGCTCGACACCGACCTCGACAAGCTGCGGATGTCGTTCTGGCGCTACCACAACCGGGTGCACGGGCTCGCGTCGTCCAAGCTGGCGATCGAGCAGCAAGTGATGGAGGCCGACATGGTGATCGGCGCCGTGCTGATCCCCGGTGCCGCGGCCCCCAAGCTGGTCTCCAACGACCTGGTCTCGCGGATGAAGCCCGGTTCGGTGCTCGTCGACATCGCCGTCGATCAGGGCGGCTGCTTCGAGGACACCCATCCCACCACGCACGCCGACCCCACGTTCGCCGTGCACGACTCGATCTTCTACTGCGTGGCGAACATGCCCGGCGCGGTGCCCAACACCTCGACGTACGCCCTGACCAACGCGACCATGCCGTACGCCGTGGCGCTGGCAGACAAGGGCTGGCAGCAGGCCTGCCGCGACGACCACAGCCTGGCCCTCGGGCTCAACACTCACGCCGGACAGCTCACCAACGCCCCGGTGGGGGAGGCTGTGGGCATCGAGGCGGTGTCCCCGGACGCCGCTGTTGGCTGACCTGGCCGTCGCGCTGCGCACCTACCTCGACCACCTCGGGGTCGAGCGGGGCCTCTCGGCCAACACCCTGTCGTCGTACCGTCGCGACCTGCGGCGGTACGCCGGCTATCTCGCGGAGCTCGACATCGACGACCTCGCCGGCGTCTCCGAGGCGACGGTCGCGTCGTTCCTGGTGCGGCTGCGCGAGGGTGACGCCGACCATCCGCCGCTGTCGGCGACGTCGGCGGCCCGCACGGTGGTCGCCGTACGCGGCTTCCACAAGTTCTGCGTGCGCGACGGGCTGGCGGTCGACGACCCGGCAGCGGCGGTGAAGCCGCCGACCGCAGCCAAACGCCTGCCCAAGGCGCTCCCGCTGGCCGACGTGGAGGCCATCCTCGAGGCCTCCGGCTCGGCCGGGACGACCCTGGCGATGCGCGACCGGGCCCTGCTCGAGGTGCTCTACGGCACCGGCGCCCGCATCTCGGAGGCCGTCGGACTCGACGTCGACGACCTCGACCTGGTCGACGGCACCGCCCTGCTGCGCGGCAAGGGCAGCAAGGAGCGGCTGGTGCCGGTCGGCTCCTACGCGCGTTCCGCCGTCTCGGACTACCTGGTCCGGGCCCGGCCGGAGCTGGTCTCGGCGGGATCGACGCGGACGACGACCGACCGCGCCGGGGCGATGTTCCTCAACGCCCGCGGTGGCCGGCTCTCCCGGCAGTCGGCCTGGGCGGTGCTGACCAAGGCCGCCGACCGCGCCGGCGTGACCAGGGACGTCAGCCCGCACACGCTGCGACACTCGTTCGCCACCCACCTGCTCGAGGGCGGCGCCGACGTCCGCGTCGTCCAGGAGCTGCTCGGGCACGCTTCGGTCACCACCACGCAGATCTACACGCTGGTCACCGTCGACAACCTGCGCGAGGTCTTCGCCGCGGCGCATCCGCGGGCCCGCTGAGCGGCCGTCGCGAGTGCACAGGGTTGTGCACAGGACGGCCCGGCCTGTGCACCTGACCGGGGCGTCGTACACAGATTCAGAAACTGCCTGGGGGATTGGCGGTACGTGTTGTGGCTCCCCGGCGCGCCCTCCTACAGTCACGCCGTACGCCGGGGGACTATGTCGTGAAGTCGACAATTCGGGCACGAAGAGGAGCAGACATGAGCGGCACCCTCCCAGGTGGTTTCAACAGCAGCAGCGCCTCGGCGATGCCGCCCCGGGTCCAGGCCCCACCGGCTCCCCCTTCGGCCACCGAGGAGGAGTCGCCCGTGAGCCAGGCCATCGCGTTCGAGCGCCAGTCCTCGGTGCTCGAGCTCGGCCCCACCGGCCGGCCGATGCCGGTCTTCGCGGACCCGCGACCGGTGTCCGGGCCGACCCGGGCTCGGGTGATCTCGATGTGCAACCAGAAGGGCGGCGTCGGAAAGACCACGACCACGATCAACCTGGGGGCCGCGCTCGCCGAGTTCGGCCGCAAGGTGCTGCTGGTCGACTTCGACCCGCAGGGCTCGCTCTCGGTCGGGCTGGGGCTCAACCCGCACGAGATGGAGCTGACGATCTACAACCTGCTCCTGCAGCGGGACGTGGAGATCGAGGACGTCGTGGTCCCCTCCGGCGTGCCCGGCATGGACCTGCTCCCCTCCAACATCGACCTGTCGGCCGCGGAGGTGCAGCTGGTGCACGAGGTGGCCCGCGAGCAAACCCTGCAGCGGGTGCTGGCTCCGGCGCTCGAGTACTACGACGTGATCCTCATCGACTGCCAGCCCTCACTGGGGCTGCTCACCGTCAACGCGCTGACCGCGTCCGACGGGGTGATCGTGCCGCTGGAGTGCGAGTACTTCGCGCTGCGTGGGGTTGCGCTGCTCAAGAC
>JBPCQY010000017.1:0-3945 GCA_050997635.1 Nocardioides sp. | reverse complement strand
TGCCGGGCTTCTTCTCGTGCGGACGCCTGCGCCGCGATGGCGTCGGCGCTGTTGACCGGGTCGGCAGCGCGGATCCGCCGGGCTGCGGTCGGGTCGGCGTGCAGGGCCGCGAGCAGGCGGGCGAGGCGCCGGCACGCGAGGACAAGCTCATCGGGGATCGGCTGCCCCAAACCGGCGATGCTGGGGTTGGCGTCGGCGGCGGCCGTCGCGAGCCGCTCGGCGGCGTCGTTGAACGTCACTGCAAGTGGGATCGGCCGGTTCTCGTCGAGCAGCCGCGGCAGGGCTTGCGCGACCTTCTGCAGGGCCTGGGTCGCGGCGTCGTCCTGCCGTTCGGCGTCGTCGGCCCGGGCGTGCGAGGCGACCGGGTCGACGCCGGTCGCGGCCGGCCTGGCCGACATGGCCGATGTCCTCGTCACGGCGTCCGCCGTCCGCGCCGCCCAGGCCCGCCGGCGTCCGTCGTTGTCGCGGCTGCTGAGCCGGGCTACTGCTTCCGTGGCTAGGGCGGTGAGCTCGGTGGCGACCTCGATCTGTTCTCGGAGCATGCCGGTCCAGGACCGGGCGGCGTCCAGCCGGTGTAGCGCTGCTTGGAAGCCGACGCTGCGGCGGACCTGTGTGCGGTCCGGAAAGGCCTTCCGGGCCATCGTTTTGGGGCCGGGCTCGTAGCCGGCGGCGCGGTACCGCCGCCCGGACGCGGTCACGGTGACGACTTCGACCGTCTCGAGTTCGGGGCGGGCGGCGGCGAGGCGGCGGGCGGCGGCGGCGGCGGTCTCGTTGGCGAGGTCACTCGACCGGGACGCCGGCGCGCTGTCCCACGCCGGCGGTTCGGTCTCTGCTGGCTCCGGCGGAAGCATCACGGTGACGGTCGCCGACCGGCCGGCCGGGTCGACGGCCAGGGCGACGGCGAGCGGATCGGCCTGGGCGACGGCGGCCGCGCGCCGCTCGATATCCCCCAGTGCTTCGTTCCGGTCCTGCGGCTCGAGGGCGTCGGCGAGCGCCTGGACGAGCCGGGCCCACAGATCGGCGTCCTGCGGTCTTTCGGGTGCGGTGAACCTGCCGAGGACGGCTCGAGCGAGGCCCGGCGTTACGGGCAGAAGACCCGCTCGAGCCTCCAGGAGCCGGGTCGCGTCGGCCAGCGGAGCCGTCAACAGGAGCCGCGACAGGCGATCCCCGCCGAGCTCGGAGGCGGCCGCCACTGCGGTTGCGCTGGAACGCTCAGGCAGCTGCGTGCCGATCTCGTCGACGACAGCGAGGCCAGCGAGGCCAGCTGCGGCCATCGACAGGCCTTGGTTGCGCACGCCATACGCCATGACCGCGAGGTCGTGGATCGTGATTCCCGGCCGCAGGTGTCGCTCGAGCACAGACTTGCACTCCTGCGCGTAGATGGCGTTGTCGGCGCGTTCGGCGCCTTCGAGGAGCTCAGCGACCTGCACGGCCGTAGTCCTGGTGGCGGCGATGACGGCGGCCACGGCGGTGGCGACGCCGGGCAGGCTTCCCGGGTCCTGCTCGGCGACGCGCCGGAGCAACCATCCGGCTTCGGCGGGCGACAGGAGCGCGGCGGTCCGCGTCCAGGTCGCGGCGAGGGTCGGCGGTGGCGACTCGTGTAGCAGCCGCGCCAGGACGCGGGACCGGAGCTCATGCAGTCCGGTCCAGGTTCGTCCGTCGCGGATAACAACGTGCTCGTCGCGTAGGACCGACAGTGCATCCCCGGCGAGGCTGGGGTCCGCTCCGCCGGTGAGGGCGTCACCGAGCCGATCGGCGTCCAGGGACAACCCGACGCTGTGCGCGGCCGTCAGGAGCCTCGCGGCGTCGCGCTGAAGCTCGCGGCCCGGCATGCGCAGGCCGTCGGCCTGCTCCGCGAGGACCTGCTCGAGCCGCCGTCCTGTCGTGAGCAGCGCCAGAAACTCCATGAGCAGCCCGTCCGACCGCGCGGCAGCCTCGTCGGAGGTCATGGCGAGCGTCAGGCCAGCCTGCTCGGCGCGTTCGGCGACCGCGTCGGCCTTTTCCTTGTCGAGCCTGGGCTCTACGACGCGGGTGGCGCCCCGCAGCAGCGATGGGTGGAAGTCCTCGGCGCGGCACGCGGCAAGCAGGACAACGGACGGCAGTTCGCGCAGGGCGGCCGCAGCGGCAGGCCAGGCCGACATGCCGGGCCTGCCGAGGTTGTCGGCTGCGACGACGACCGGTGATGTGGCAGTCGCCCGCAGGAGTCGGACGTGCCGGGCGAGCAGGTGGGCGTCCTCGGCAGTGTCGACCCGCCTGGCACGGATGACTGTGGCGCCGGGAACGGCGTCGCGGGCCGCGCGCCACAGCAGCACGGACTTGGCGGCCCCGGACGGTCCCAGCACCAGCGCGTACCGCTCGTTGCCGGCGGCGTCGCGGATCTCCGTGAGCTCGCGGAGGCGGACGACGTCGAGGCGTGCCGCGATGTGCGCGGGAGCGCCGTCGACGCCGGCGTAAAACTCACCGGCGGCCATGCCGCTCGCGTCCAGGAAGTCCGCTGGGGCACAGACTCCGGCCGCGACGGCCGCGTTGAGACCGGTGACGTCGACGGCGGACTGTACGTCGGCGACGGCGGCGTGACGTCCGCTACCGGGTGGCTTCTCGCGGCGGCGCGGGTGGTCGCGCGCTGGTCGGCGGCGGCCCGGCCCATCTCCTCGTAGAGCCGTCCGACCGCGAACGACGCGACCGCGGGATGGGCCCCGGAATACGCCGTGAGTCTTTGTACGGTGTGCTCGCGGAGCTGCCACGGAAGCCGGACCAGATGGGATCTGGCAACAAGCGTCCGCGCCGGCTCTTCGGTCAGACCCCGTGTGACCAGCCCCGCGACGACGTCGTCGATGGGCTTGCCGCCCTCCGCGAGGAGGTAACCGTCCCAGCCGGTGAAGGCGAGGCCGGAGCCCAGCTCGCCGTCGGTGACGAGGGCGATCGCCGATCCACGGGCCCCGTCCTCGGCGTGCTTGAGCGCCTCCGCGACGTCGGACGCGGTCAGTCGACCCTCGCCGCCCGCAACCTCCTTCATCTGTACGAACGTCTTCGTGCCGTCGACGTGATCGCAGTCGAGATCCTCCAGGCCCTCAGGAACGACGGACGCGAACGGCAGGTCGTCCGCCCGGGCCAGGACCAGGAGGTGGACGGACACGGTGACCTGCCAGGTGACGCCGGCGACGTTGCGCGCGCCCTGCCGCAGGTCCGCCCAGAGCCCGTCGAGCGTCATATCCTCCCGGGGCTTCGAGGGCGCCCTTACCGGCGAGGCAGTCTTGCGGGCAGCGCCCTTCGCGGGCCCCGGGTAGGCACGCCCCCGCTTGCCGCTGCCGGCACCCTTCGGCGGCACGGGCCCTCCACGTCGCTCGGTGCGGGCCATTCTAAGAGCTCATCACGCGCCGCACGCCCGAGCGCCCTTCAGGACCCGGGGCGTGTGCCGTGCCCGACGTCGCGGGACACGCCGCACGAACGGCGGTGCGGCGGCCTCCGACCGCCGACCAATCCGTCCTATGTGTCATATATGGATCGTCAGTGGGACGGTGTCCCGCTGATCCTTCCCGCAGCGGGACGGCTCCTATGCGAGGTCAGTGGGCCGCGGTCGCTCTACCGCGTGAGGCGAGCAGACCGATCATCAGGGCCGCACCCCAAGCGAGAAACAGCGGATCCCACAGGTAGGCGTGGCCAATCATGCCGGCCCGGTCAAAGCCGGACTCGGGTTGGATGACATCGGCGAGCACCAGGTTTCCCACCGCGGTGTTCAGACCACCCCAGCCCATGAGTCGAAGGGCGCCCAGCCAGCACGTCCATCGTGTGACGCGCCGGGCCGGCCAGCTCGACCGGGCCAGCGCGAGCGGAGCCATGGCGGCGACCAGCTTGACCGCGCCAATTGGGGCGTGCAGCCACTCCCGTCCTCGAAAGCTCTCTACCAGGCCTGTCCCCAGCGAGGACACGAGCAACGTCCCACCC
>JBPCQY010000011.1:0-18056 GCA_050997635.1 Nocardioides sp. | reverse complement strand
GCAATCTTTCTGACGACCGTCGCCGGTCTGATTGGCGCGGGTGCGCTGGCAGACGTAGCCGCGATATCGCCGACACGACCTGGAGGCGACCTCTATGCCATCCAGGGGAACTCAGGTACCGAATTGCGTGCTGCCCTCCAAGTGCCGGGAGCGCTACGGATTCTTCAAATCTCCAGCGGGGGGCACCAAGAGGGAGTGGCTGATTGCCCGACCTTATCTGGCATCATAGCTTTCGAGTCCGTCGCCGCAGCACGTGATTTTGATGGCCAATGCGTGGCGGGACATCAATTCGTCATCTCGGGCTCCGGCACCCGGGGGCCCCACCGGGTCATTCTTCCTGAGGCGCAGGTGCCGACTGTCGTGAGGGGCCCACTCGTGGCTCTGGACCCGGCATCCTACGACGGCCCTCCCGGACAGCGCGCCATTCTTGCGTATCCAGGTCCGACAAGCGCAGAAGTCGACAACTACCTCAACGACGTTCTCGGGGCCGCGCCGACCAGTCAGGTCACAGACCTCTCGGCCGATTCGTTCAAGCCGATGGTGGCACCGACGCGACGTCTGCTCGTAATCTGCTCCGGATTCGGCCTTCTCGTGGGGGCGACCCTACTCCTGGTAGCCGGGTTGCAGATGTTCCAACGGTCGCGCCCGCATCTGGCGCGACTCGTGGTGCTTGGTGCGCCACAGTCTCTGGGAGCACGCGTGCATCTCATCTCCCTTGCAATCGCCGCCACCGTTGCACTTTCAATGGGCACCGTCATCGGCACCCTGGCGGCAATGACATACGACCTGGCCGGCGGCTTCGTATCGGGGCCAGGGGCCTTGGGTGTCAAGGTGATCCTGATCTCGATGGCGGCGACTGCTGCGTCGGTCGTCGTGAGCTGGGCCTTCGCACGCATCGGTTCAAGACAATCCATGATCGAAGTCATTCATCGCGAGTGAGCACGGAGGACCTTGACGACGAAATTGATGAACCACTGAGAGTGCAGCAGTCACTGTTCGAGCGCTTTCCAGGTGCGTTTGAGCAGAGCGTTGGCGCGCTCCGCCGGCGCTTCCAGCGCGCTGATCAGCTGGTTGCGGGTCCGGTTGTCTGGCTCCAGGTTGCGCCCCTTCAACGGGACCTGGATCCCGATGCCGGCCCCGGTGTAACCCTTGTCGGTCAGCGTCGGCAACCCCTGCGCGGCGGCGGGATACAACGCCGGGAGGGCGTGGGCGCGGGCGGCGGTGATGTCGTGGGTGGAGCCGGGCTCGACGTCGCTGACCCACTCGGGGTAGCCAGTCAAGAGGAGCACCTCGTAAGTGAAACCTTCTCACAAGATCTTGCCGGTCTCGATGATCCGAACCTGGTGTCGGACGCGGGTCTGGTTCCGAGGCTGCGGCTGGCCGAGTCCGTGGGCCTGGAGGAGTTGTTGGAGTCCTTGACGGTGGCCTCGCCGAACGCGGCGGCGAAGACGGCCAGCGTGGTGGCCGGGATGTTCGCTGGCGCGAAGTGCATCGATGGCCTTGTTCTCGGTGACCGCGCGCATGGACCCCCAGGTCAGGTCCGCAATCGCTGGCATCGACCAGCGCAGCGTGGCGACCGATCCGCTACCCAAAACGCGGTCTGGGAAGAACAACCAGACGGCACCGGCTACTGGATCTCCGACACCGAGGTCGCCGAGGTCCCGTTCACGGCGTTCACCTCCCGCCGCAAGCCCGAGCACGTGACCTGCCGGCTGATCGTGCGCCGGGTCGAGCGGTTGCAGCCACTGGCCAGCGACGGCACCGAACAGAGCGAGCTGTTCGCGGCTTACCGACACCACGGTTTCATCACCGACTCAACCCTGGGCATCGTCGAGGCCGACCAGCGCCACCGCGACCACGCGATCGTCGAGCAGGTCATCGCCGAACTCAAAGACGGTGCGCTGGCCCATCTGCCACGTCCGCGTCCACCAGGTATGGATGTGGGCCGCACTGCTCGCGGATCTTCGCAGACTCTTCGCGAGGGGTCCGACGCTGCCGGCGACCGTCCGGTTCGTCCGGTCCGCCCCCCGTAGCGCACGGGTCAGCGGGTGAGCGCGGCGCACAGCCTGGGCCTCGGAGACGAGCCAGTAGTCGTGCTGCTTGCCGACCGCGCGGGGCTTCTCAGCGACGGACGATGACCTCGTCGAGCGGCTTGCGGGCGATCGCTGGCACGCGGGCTCCCGGAGCCGGGTAGCCCACGGGCACCAGCAAGAAGCCCCGTTCCTCGGGCGGCCGACCGAGGATCTCGTTGAGGAACTTCATCGGGCTCGGAGTGTGGGTGAGCGTGGCGAGCCCGGCGGTGTGCAACGCCGCCAGCAGGAACCCGACGGCGATCCCGACGGACTCCTTGGGGTAGTAGGGCCGCGGCGAGTTCGGGCCCTTGTGCACCTCAAAGACCGCGATCACCACGGCCGCCTCCTGCAGGAACGGTTTCTCGGCGTCGGTACCGAGCGGACCCAGTGCGGCCAGCCACTCCTCGGGCGCGCGTCGGCCATAGAACTCACGCTCCTCGGCCTCGGCGGCCTGGCGCAGCCGGGCGCGCACGTCGGGGTCGGTCACGATCACGAAGCGCCAGGGCTGGAGGTTGGCGCCGCTGGGTGCGCTGGCGGCGGCGCGGATTGCCTGCTCGAGAACGCCGTCGGGGATCTGCTGGGAGCTGAAGTCGCGCACGGTACGCCGGCGTACGAGGGCGTCGGCGAAGGCGGTGACGCGCGCAAGTGACTCGCCGCGGATGTCGGAGGTCGGCGCCGGCTCGGTCGGGTACGGCGCGGTCGGCCCGTCGGCCTGATCGTCGGCCCGCGGCTCGATCGGTCCGGTCACGACGTCAGGGCCGATCGCAGGCGAGTCGGGTCGACGCGCCAGAAGTCGTGCTGCTTGCCGTCGACGAGGGTCACGGGCACCTCATCGGTGTAGCGCCGTTGCAGGTCGGGATCGTCGTCGACCGAGACCTCGGCGTACGACTCGCCCAACTCGCTGCACACCGCCTCGATCACGGCCCGGGCCTCGTCGCACAGGTGACAGCCGGGCCGGCTGTAGAGGGTGACGCGAGCGTTCACTCCAGAAGCCCCAACGCCCGGCGGCGTTCGATGCCGCGCAGCCGACCCTTCTGTACCTTGCCGGTGACGGTCAGGGGCAGGGCGTCGACGACCTCGACCCGCGCGGGCTGCTTGAAGCGGGCCAGACGTTGCGCGCAATGGGCAGCGGCGGCCTCGACGGCGGCTGGGTCTGCCCCGGGATCGGTGGGCCGGACGTAGGCGACGACGGCCTCACCGGTCGCCGGGTCGCCGGTGCCGATGACCGCCGCGTCGGCGACCTCGGGGGCCTCCCGGATCACCTCCTCGACCTCGACCGGATAGACGTTGAAGCCCGAGACGATCACCAGCTCCTTGAGCCGGTCGACCAGGAAAAGGTCGCCGGTGCCGTCGAGGAAGCCGACGTCACCGGTGCCCCACCAGCCGTCGGGCTCGGGGCCGCCCTCACCGTCGGGCCAGTAGCCGCTGAACAGGTTGTCGCCGCGGATCCAGATCTCGCCGGCGTCCTCACCCTCGGGTTGCTGCCCGGAGTCGTCGACCAGCTTGATCTCGATGCCGGGCAGCGCGGCGCCGACCGACCCGGCCTGCAGCAACTTGCTGCACAGGGTCGAGGTCACGATCGGTGCGGCCTCGGTCAGTCCGTAGCCCTGGTGGACCGGGATGCCGGTGAGCTTGCTGAACTCGTCGATCAGCTCCGGCGACAGCGGCGCCGAGCCAGACAACATCAGCCGCACCGGCCCGAGTCGCTCCCGCAGGTGCTCGGCGGGAGCCCAGTAGGCGAAGACCGGCGGCGCGACCGGCACCACGCTGATCGCCTCGTCCTCGATCAGGTCGAGGGTCTCGGTCGGGTCGAAGCGCTCCACGATCACCAGTTTCGCGCGGTGGCGCAGCACGCTGCCGAGCACGGCGTTGAGACCGTAGACGTGGAAGAGCGGGAGCACCCCGAGCACCACGTCGTCGCCGTGGATCAGCTGCGGCTCGACCTGCGCGGCCTGCTCGATGTTGGCCAGCAGCGCTCGGTGGGTCAGCATCGCGGCGCGCGGGCGGCCCGACGTACCACTGGTGTAGAGGAGGCAGGCGAGCTTCTCGGGGTCCGGCAGCGGTGGCGTAGGACGGATGGTGTCGGCCCGCAGGGCGGTCAGCGGCTGCTCGTCGCCCTGGGGGTCGGTGCCGTGCACGTGCAGCCGCGGGGCGTGCGAACGGGAGACGAGGTCGTCGGACAGCTCGCTGCGGTCGCCGTCGCGTCCGGCCAGCACGATCCGGACCGCCTCCCGCACGGCGGGCGCCGTACCCTCGTCGGCCAGCAGCACGCGGGAGCCGGAGTCGGCGATCATCCGCGCCAGCTCGCCGGGCGTCGCCCCGGTGTTCACGGGTACGGCGACCAGCTGGGCGCGCAGCACCCCGAGGTAGGTCGTGACGAACTCGAGGCGGTTGCCCAGCGCGACCAGCACCCGCTGCCCGGCTACCAGGCCGGCGTCACCCAGACCGGTGGCGAAACGCGCGACCTCGTCCTCGAGCTGGGCCCAGGTGAGACCCCGTCCGCCGGCCTCCACCAGCGCCAGCCGGTCGGGCCGGTCGGCCGCGGCCTCGCGGACGAGCTCGGAGAGGTCGTGGGTGGAGGCCATGGCGCCGATGATCCCACAGCGACCTGACGCCGGGGCCGGCTTCGCCCACTACGCTGACCGCGTGACACCGCCCCCCGGCAGGCCCGCCGACCGGCGCAGGATCGACCTCCAACAGCGCTCCACGCTGGCCGGAGAGGCCGCTGCAGCCGCCGCCGAGGTCGAGACGGCGCTCGCCACCCCGGCCGACCCGACCAGCGCGGCGTTCTTCGACGTCGACAACACGATCATGCAGGGCGCCAGCATCTTCCACCTCGCGCGCGGCCTGCACCGCCGCGACTTCTTCACGACCCGCGAGATCCTCGACGCCGCCTGGAAGCAGGCCTACTTCCGGATCGTCGGCGTGGAGGACCCCGAGCACGTCGCCGACGCCCGCACCTCCGCGCTCTCGTTCATCGCCGGCCACACCGTCACCGAGCTCGAGGACCTGACCGAGGAGATCTTCGACGAGGCCATGGCCCACCGGATCTGGCCGGGCACCCGGGCGCTGGCCCAGCTCCACCTCGACCAGGGGCAGCGGGTCTGGCTGGTGACCGCGGCGCCGATCGAGATCGCCCAGGTGATCGCCCGACGTCTCGGGCTCACGGGCGCGATGGGCACCGTCGCGGAGCGCGTGGACGGCGTCTACACCGGCGGGCTCGTGGGCGACCTGCTGCACGGCCCGGCCAAGGGCGAGGCGATCAAGGCCCTCGCGGCCCGCGAGGACCTCGACCTGGCCTGCTGCTCGGCGTACTCCGACTCCTACAACGACCTCACCATGCTGACCCTCGTCGGCGACCCCTGCGCCATCAACCCCGACGCCAGGTTGCGCGCCCACGCCAGGTCGCGGGGGTGGCGGGTGCGCGACTACCGCACCGGCCGCAAGGCGGTCCGCGCCGCGCTGGTCGCGGGCGCCCTGGCCGGCGCGGCCAGCGGTGCCGTCGCGGGTGCGCTGGCGCTGCGTGGGCGGCGCCACTGAGCGGCCTGAGCCCCACTCACGGGTCGGGAGATCCTCCTCATGTCGCCCCCGTATCGGTTCACATCACCTACCCCGCCACCTGGCCTAACATGGCGGGGTGCCCGGGGCGATCCGGGACACCTGGGAGGGGTCTGACCACATGGGCGGGAGCCGCGATGCCGCCGTGCGCGGCCTCGACGCCCTGCGGGCAGCGGTCCTCGCCGTGCTCGCGGGTGAGCCGCTGCCCGCCCTGGCGACCGGACGCCTGTTCAGCGAGGCGCCGGTCCACGACAACGGCGTGGGTGTCGGCGGCGGCGGGGCCGGCGGGCCGGGCCGGTACGACGACGCCGACCAGGCGGCATCCTCGGAGGAGTCGGAGGCCGACCGCACCCGCCTGATCGCCCTGGTCGAGCTCGCCCGGGGCGGCGACGCGGACGCGTTCGGCCAGCTCTACGACCACTACCAGTCCTCGGTCTACCGCTTCCTGTACTACCGCACGCGCTCGACGACCCTGGCCGAGGACCTCACCTCGGAGACGTTCTTCCGGGCGCTGCGCAGCATGAACAACTTCCGCTGGCAGGGTAAGGACTTCGCCGCCTGGCTGATGACCATCGCGCGCAACCTGTGCACCGACCACTTCAAGGCCGGCCGCACCCGGCTCGAGTTCGCCACCGAGGACATGACCGTCCACGACGACGCGACCGAAGGCCCCGAGAACGCCGTGCTCGCCGGGCTGACCAACGAGATCCTGCTGCGCGCCCTCCAAGAGCTGCCCGACGAGCAGCGCGACTGCCTGATCATGCGTTTCCTGCAGGGGATGA
Organism: Nocardioides sp.; assembly: GCA_050997635.1. GTDB lineage: Bacteria > Actinomycetota > Actinomycetes > Propionibacteriales > Nocardioidaceae > Nocardioides. The sequence continues at coordinate 11,644 of JBPCQY010000011.1, read as the reverse complement.
GCATCGCCGAGACGGCCGCCGTCCTGAACCGCAGCGACGGTGCCGTCAAGCAGCTCCAGCTGCGCGGGATCCGCAACCTGGCCCGCCTGATGCCCGACGGGCTGCGCGGATGAGCCCCCGCACAGATCGCCGGCGAATGGACATAACCACCGCCATCGACCCGTCGTTGGGTGGAGTGCCAGGGACTGCTGGCATCCACTCGGATACGACCGGCTTGGGGGCATGGGCATGGTGATCGCGTCCCGGCGCCGCGCCGCCGACTTCGACGCCCTGGTCGAGGGCTCCTCGACCGGTAGCCACGCCACGTCGTACGCCGAGCTGCTCGAGGTGGTCGGGGCGCTGCGCGCAGTGCCCGAGGCGAGCCCGCGCGCCGACTTCGTCTCGGACCTGCGCGAGCGGCTGATGGCCGAGGCAGCGACAGCGCTCCTGCCCGCCTCCGCCGACGACGAGCGGCTCCGCCTCGCCCCGCGCCGCTCGGACGGACGGACCCGTCATCCCCGGCGGCTCGCGGCCCTCGTCTCGGGCGCCGCCGTCGCCGGGCTGACCTCGATGGCGTTCGCGGCCCAGACCGCTCTGCCCGGCGACCTGCTCTACCCACTCAAGCGTGGCGTCGAGAACGTCCACGCCGCCGTGGCGTTCAACGACGCCGAGCGCGGCCGGGCCATGCTCGCCAGCGCCCGCGACCGGCTGGGCGAGGTCGCGCAGCTCAGCGCGGCCGGCCACGACAGCAGCCAGGTCCCGCCCACACTCGACGCCTTCACCGCGGAGGCCGGCACCGCCTCCGACCTGCTGCTCGACGACTACGCAGCGACGGGCCACGAGAGCTCGATCGTCAAGATCCGCGACTTCACCTCCGCGAGCATGCGGCAGCTCGTCGACCTCGAGTCCGCCGTACCCGCCGACTCGCTCGACGAGCTCCAGCACGCGGCCACCGTGCTGCAGGCGATCGAGCAGTCCGCGCTGCACGCCTGCCCGGGGTGCGGCGGTGCCTCGGTGACCAGCGTGCCGAACGTGCTGACCCAGAGCTTGGCGCCGCTGCCCGGCACGGTCGCCACGACGACCCTGGGTCACCAGGGCTCGGCTCAGCACCACCACGGCACCCACCACACGTCCGGTACGCCGAGCCTGCCCCACGTCGACGTCGACCAGCTTCCGCCCGGCAGCGTCAACGACGGGACCAGCGCAGGCAGCACCATCATCACCGCTTCCGACGACCCGATTGGCGGGCTCACCGGCGGCCTGACCAGCGGTGCCTCCTCGACCGACGCCGCGGGCGACCCCACGTCGAGCCTGCTCGACGCCGTGGGCCAGACCGGAGACGCCTCTGGTGACCTCACCGGCGGCGATCTGCCGACCTCGCTGCCGACCTCGCTGCCGACCGATCTGCCGACCTCGCTGCCGACCTCGCTGCCGAGCGGCCTGCCCTCCGACCTGCCGACCGACCTGCCGACCGACCTGCCGACCGACCTGCCGACCTCGCTGCCGACCTCGCTGCCGAGCGGCCTGCCCTCCGGCCTGCCGACCGACCTGCCCTCGGACCTGCCGAGCCTCGACGGGACGCCCTGACCGGGGCCCAGCCGAATATCCTGCCGAAGACTCTTCAGCCGAAGACGGAGTCGCGCTGCGGCAACAGCGTGTAGAGCGTCTGTTGGATGGTTTCGCGCACCTGGTCGGTCACGTTGAAAACCAGCATCGGGTCGTCGGCCGCGCCGGCGTCGTACTCATCGGTGCGGATCGGCTCGCCGAACTCCAGCAGCCACTTCGAGGGCAGTGGCACCAGGCCGAGGGGGCCGAGCCACGGGAAGAACGGCGTGACCGGCAGGTAGGGCAGCCCCACGAGCCGGGCCAGGGAAGGCACGTTGCCCACGAGGGGATAGATCTCCTCGGCGCCGACCACCGAGAGCGGAATGATGGGGACGCCGGTGCGCAATGCGGCCGACACGAACCCGCCGCGGCCGAACCGCTGGAGCCGGTAGCGCTCGGAGAACGGCTTGCCGATGCCCTTGAACCCCTCCGGCCAGACCCCCACGAGCTCGCCGCCGGACAGCATCCGTTCGGCGTCCTCGGTGCAGGCCAGGGTCGCCCCGCCGGTGCGGGCGAGCCTGCTCACGACGGGCATCCGGAACACCAGGTCGGCACCCAGCGGCCGCAGGAACCGGCCGGTGTGGTCGTGCACGGAGAACAGGGTCATCGCGGCGTCGACCGGGATGGTGCCGGAGTGGTTCGACACGATCAGCGCGCCGCCGGCCTCCGGGATGTTCTCGGCGCCCCGCACCTCGACCCGGAACCACTTCTCGGCGATCGGGCGCAGCGACGCGAGTAGGAACTTCTCGGTGATCTCACGGTCGAAGCCGTAGTCGTCGATGACGTAGTCGCCGGAGAGGCGGCGACGCAGGAAGGCGAGAAACTGGGCCAGGCGCTGCTCCCACTGGTCGCCGAAGACCTCGACCGCCGCGGTCTGGAACGCCGCGAGCCAGTCACCCGCCGGGATGGCGGCCGGCTCGGAGGTGGTCACCGGCGGCCGGGCAGGATGCGGCTGGTCCGGGGATGCCGCTGACGCACGCGCCTTCGTGGGCGCGGACTTGCGCTGGGCGGCCAGGCCCCGGGCGGCCGAGGACGGCTTGGTCCGACCCGGGCGGCCGTGGGTCCCGATCGGGATGATCTCGGCGTCACCCACGAGCGGCTCCCGCCAGCTCGGGCGCTGGGGCGCCGTCGAGGGAAGCCGCGAAGTCGGCGAAGGCGCCGGCGGTGGTGAACGCCGGCTCGAAGCCGAGCTCGGTGCGCATGGCCGTCGTGTCGAGGCCGCGGCCGAAGGTCAGCAGTCCGAGCTGCTCGGGCGAGAAGTCCGAGAGCCGGGCGGAGCGCAGCGCGGCGCCGAAGGTGCCGACCGCGAAGGCCGGCATCGAGACCGACGCCTTGCCGAGACGGCGTACGGCCTGGGAGAGCATCAGGATCCCGTCGCCGGTGACGTTGAAGGTGCCGGGCGCCTCGCGCGAGACCGCGTGGTCGAGCGCGCGCATCAGGTCGTGCTCGTGCACGAACTGCAGGCGCGGGTCGAAGCCGAGGACGGTCGGGATAAGGGGCAGCCGGAAGTACGACGTGATCGGGCTGGTCACGTGGGGACCGAGCACGTTGGCCAGCCGCAGGGTCGTGACCGTCACGTCGGGACGACGGCGGGCGAAGCCGCGGACGTACCCCTCGATCTCGGAGACGTCCTTGGCGTAGCCCGAGCGGTGCTGGCGGCGCGGCTCCATCGCCTCGGTGAACATCGCGGGGTCGCGACTGCTGGCGCCGTACACCGTCGAGCTCGACTTCAGCACCAGCTGCCGCACGCCCGGCGCCTGCTGGCAGGCGGCGAGCAGCTGCATGGTGCCGATGACGTTGAGCTCCTTCATCGGGCCCCGTCCGCCGGCGCTGCCGGGGGTGGCGATGACGCTCATGTGGACGACGGTGTCGACGTCCTCCTTGGCGATGACCTTCGCGATGACCGGGTTGCGGATGTCGGCGCGCACGAACGAGACCTCACCGATGTCGTCACGAGGGGGTACGGCGTCGACGCCGACCACGCGGTCGACGTCGAGATTCGCGGCGATGGTGCGCGCGAAACGTCGACCGAGGTCACGGGAGACCCCGGTGACCAGGACGACCTTCCCCATGGCGTCCGACCGCCTGCCGGCTTACTTGCCGAGCTTGCGACGCTGGACGCGCGTCTTCTTGAGCAGCTTGCGGTGCTTCTTCTTGGCCATGCGCTTGCGCCGCTTCTTGATGACAGAACCCACAGGTCAACCTCTCGACATGCAACGAGTCGCGCCGGAGGGTGCCGCCACGACCGTGACAGCCTAGCCGCCGGCGAGCGCGGGGCAGAATCGGGCGATGCGGGATGGGACGAGGCCGCCGGCAGTGTCAGCCGGCGCTGTAGAAGCTCTTGCGGAGGTACTCGTTCACGTCGTCCTCGGTCACCCGGAACGAGCGGCCGACGCGCACGGCGGGCAGCTCCCCGTTGTGCACGAGTCGATAGACCGTCATCTTGGACACGCGCATCGTGGCGGCCACCTCGGCAACGGTCAAGAACTTGACGTCAGAGATGTCCCCAGGGTTGTTGGTAGGCATCGGGCACCGTCCTTCTTTGCGGCACGCCACCGGCTTCACTGCCTATGACTCCACGTCCCGCGCATGGTGAGAATAGAGCCTGATGTGACTCGTGGGGAAGGTTTTGCTTGGAGAAACCTGTGAGCCACCAGCGTGTCGAGTTAAAATTTTCCTTTCCGGCGGCCAGTGCGGGCTGCTCAGGGCAACGGATCCAGGCCGAGCGACGGGAAGACCGACTCCCGGGTGGCCAGGATGGCGCGGTCCAGCCAGGTGCCCGGGTCGTAGCCCTCGGTCCAGTCCCGCCAGGCCGGGATGCGGCCGTCGGTGAGCCGGTACGGCGCGCCCCGGCCGAGCGTCGTACGCACGTGCTCGCGCCAGTCGCCGGGGGTGTCGGTGAGCGGCTCGAGTGGCCGGCCGGCGACGATCGAGAGCAGGTGGGTCCACGACCGCGGCACCACCTCGACCAGCGCGTAACCGCCGCCTCCGGTGACCACCCAGCGGCCGCCGGTGAGCTCGTGGGCCAGGTCGTGCAGGGCGAGGTACGCCGCGCGCTGGCCGTCGACGCTGAGCATCAGGTCGGCGAGGGGGTCCTCCATGTGGCTGTCGCAGCCGTGCTGGGTGACCAGGATCTCGGGCCTGAACGCACGCAGGGCGGCCGGGACCACGGCGTGGAAGGCGCGTAGCCAGCCGGCGTCCGCCGTACCGGGCGGGAGGGCGAGGTTGACCGCGCTGCCCTCGGCGTCGGGCCCACCCGTGTCGGCCGGGAAGCCCGTGCCCGGGAACAGCATCTGCCCGGTCTCGTGGAGGGAGACGGTGAGCACCCGCGGGTCGTCGTAGAAGATCGCCTCCACTCCGTCGCCGTGGTGCACGTCGACGTCGACGTAGGCCACCCGCTGCACGCCCTGGTCGAGCAGCCACGAGATGCCGATCGCGACGTCGTTGTAGATGCAGAAGCCGCTGACCCGGTCCGGCATGGCGTGGTGCAGGCCTCCGGTGATGTTGGCGCTGTGCAGGCTCTCGCCACTGTGCACCTGGCGGAACGCCTCGAGGCTGGCGCCGACGACGTGAGCGGCTGCGTGGTGCATGTCGCGGAAGACCGGGTTGTCGTCGCTGCCGAGGCCGTGGCTCTCGCCGTACGTCGCGGACCAGGAGTCGGGATCGGTGCCGGCACGCTCGACCGCCTCGATCAGCGCGGGGTCGTGCACGGTGAGGATCTGGTCGAGCGTGGCAACCGGCGCCGGCACGACGGTGAGCCCGTCGAGCACCCCGAGGGAGCCGGCCAGCCGCATGGTCAGGTCGACGCGCAGCGGCGACATCGGGTGGCTCGCGCCGAAGTCGTACTCGGTGAGCGAGGTGTCGAACACGACGCTCGCGGGACCCGGGCACGCTGGCATGGCGGCGAGGCTACCCCTATCATCGGGGCATGCTCGCTCGCCTGTCCAACGCGCGGTGGCCCGCCTGACGGCGGACCCCCGATCGAGCACACCCTCATCCACGGCCGCCCACGGGCGGCCGTTCGTACGTCGGTCCGTGGCGTCCTCCTCACCAGGAGCACACCCATGGACCGCAGCCTCTCCCTGCTCACCCCCACCGGCCATCTCACGCTGGGCAACCTGCTCGGCGCCCTGAGCGGCATGGTCGCCAACCAGACGTCCGGCTGCTACGGCGTCTCGGACCTGCACGCGATGACCACCCCGCATTCGCCTGCCTTGTTGCGGGAGTCGATCGCCGAGGTCTGCACCTTGATGCTCGCCGTCGGGCTCGACCCGGCGTCGGCCACGCTGTTCCGGCAGAGCGGCGTACCCGCGCATCGTTCGCTGGCCTACCTGCTCGAGTGCACGGCGTACACCGGCGAGCTGAACCGGATGATCCAGTTCAAGGAGAAGGGTCGCTCGTCGCCGTCGACGCGAGCGTCCCTGTTCACCTATCCGGTGCTGATGGCGGCCGACATCCTGCTCTACCGGCCCTCCGCCGTGCCGGTGGGCGCGGACCAGAAGCAGCACGTCGAGCTGACCCGCGACCTGGCGAACCGGTTCAACCGCACCTACGGGCCGGTGTTCACGGTGCCGGAGGTCGTCTCGCCGCCGGCCGGTGCGCGGGTGATGGACCTGGCCGACCCAGTGCGGAAGATGTCGAAGTCGGACCCGACGGGTGCGGGGGTGATCTTCCTGCTCGACCCGCCCGACGTCGTACGACGCAAGGTGGCGCGGGCGGTGACCGACTCCGACACCGGGCCGACGGCTGTCCGATCCTCGGTTGCGGACAAGCCCGGCGTGACCAACCTGCTCGACATCCTGGCCGCCTGCGGCGGGTCTGCCGCCGACATCACCACCTACGGCGCCCTGAAGGCCGCCGTCACCGACGCGGTCGTGGCCGTGCTGGAGCCGGTGCAGCAGCGCTATCGGGACCTCGCCGCGGACCCGGCGTACGTCGCCGGCGTCTTCGCGTCCGGCTCCGCCCGCTGCCGCGAGCTCACCGCGCCAGTCGTCGCGGCGACCGAGGCCGCGATGGGGCTGTGACTGGGCCCCGTCGCTCGGGTCGGGTCAGGAGCCCTCGGCGAGCGCCCGCGAGCGGTCGCGGGCGGCCTCCATGGCCGCCAGGAAGGCCGCGCGGACCCGGTGGATCTCCAGCTCCCGCAGGGCAGCTGCGGTGGTGCCGCCGGGCGAGGTGACCTGTTCGCGCAGCACGACGGGGTGCGAGCCGGTCTCGCGCAGCATCTTGGCCGACCCGACGACGGTCTGTACGACGAGCTCGGTCGCCGTCGCGCGCGGCAGGCCGAGGTGGACGCCGGCCTCGATCATCGACTCGACCACGAAGAAGATGTACGCCGGCCCGGACCCACTGATCGCGGTCACGGCGTCCATCTGGCGCTCGGGGATCCGCAGCACCCGCCCGGTCGAGCCCATCAGCTCCTCGGCGGTGGCCAGGTGGGAGTCGTCGCAGTGGGAGCCGGGCGCGATCGCGGCCATCCCCTCGTCGACGAGCGCCGGCGTGTTGGGCATCACCCGCACCACCGCCACACCGGACGGCACCCGCGACTCGATGAACGCCGTCGTGATGCCGGCGGCCAGCGACACGACGAGCTGGCCGGGCCGCAGCGCCGGCGCGATCTCGTCGAGCAGGTCGCCCATGTCCTGGGGCTTCACCACGAGCGCGAGCGTGTCGGCCTTGGCCGCGGCGTCGAGGTTGGAGGCGACGGCCACGCCGTACCGCTCCTCGAGCTCGCGCGCACGCTCGGGCCGCTTCTCGCCGACGAGCAGGGCGTCGACCCGACGGCCGGCGCGCACCAGACCGGAGAGCAGGGTCTCCCCCATCACGCCGGCGCCGAGGATCGCGGTGGTGGGCATGGCGACCTACTTCTTCGAGACCAGGGACTTCAGGAAGAATGACAGGTTCTGCGGTCGCTCGGCGAGACGTCTCATGAGGTAGCCGTACCACTCCTGGCCATAGGGCAGGTAGATCCGCATCGTCTCGCCCGACGCGGCCAGGCGGCGCTGCTCCTCGGGTCGGATGCCGTAGAGCATCTGGTACTCGTAGGTCCTCGGCGCCCGGCCGTAGCGGCTGGCCAGCGACGAGGTGATCTCGATCATCCGGGGGTCGTGGGTGGCGATCATCGGGTAGCCCTGGCCGGCGAGCAGCACCTTGAGGCAGCGCACGTAGGACCGGTCGACCTCGAGCCGGCTCCCGAACGCGACGTCCTCGGGCTCGTGGTAGGCGCCCTTGCACAGCCGCACCCGCGACCCCTCGTAGGCCAGCGCGCGACAGTCGCCCTCGGTGCGATGCAGGTAGGCCTGCAGCGCGGCGCCGGTCTCGGGAAAGTCCTTGCGCAGCTCGCGCAGGATCGCCAGCGTCGAGTCGGTGGTGGTGTGCTCCTCCATGTCGAGGGTGACCGTCGTACCGGCGTTGCGGGCAGCGCGGCAGATGGTGCGGGCGTTCTCCAGCGCCGTCTTGTGCCCGACGTCGGGCAGGGCCTGGCCGATCGCCGAGAGCTTGACCGACACCTCGGCGCTGCGGGCCAGGCCGCGGGCGGAGAGTGCCTTGAGCATGTCGAGGTACGCCGAGACGGTGGCCTCGGCCTGCTCGGTGTCGAGGGTGTCCTCGCCGAGGAAGTCGAGCGTGACGACCAGCCCGTCGTCGACCAGGGCTGCGGACGCGTCGACGGCGGTGTCGGTCGTCTCCCCGGGGACATGGCTGCGCACGATGCCGGCCGAGACGGGCATGGTGCTGACGAACCTCTTGACCTGGGTACTGCGCGCGAGCAGCAGCAGCGGCTGGCGAAGGAGCGACATGTGGCCCAGATTACGCCGTGGGCCCGTCCGCGCCGTCGTGGTGGGCGCCGAGTCATCGGGTACGGCGCCTCAGGTGGTGGCGAGCAGCACCGGCCGGTCGAGCAGCGAGAGGGACACCCGCTGCCCAGGAGCCAGCTCGCCGGCGCGGTGGGACGCGATGTCGGCGAGGATCTCGCGGTCCTCGCGCAGCAGCCGGAGCCGGATGCTGGAGCCGCGGAAGGTGGCCACCACGACCACGGCGTCGCCCTCCTCGTCGGGGCGTACGACCACGGCCTCGGGGCGCACCAGCACCGTGACCTCGCGGTCGGCCGCCGTTGCACCGCCCGCGGCGTCGGCGGGCAGCAGCTGTCCCAGCACGCGCACCTTGCCGTCGGCCTCGGTGCGGGCCGGCAGACGGTTCATGGTGCCGACGAACTCCGCGACGAACGGCGTGGCCGGCCGGTCGTACAGGGTGGCCGGCTCGGCGCACTGCTCGAGCCGACCGGCCCGCATCACGCCGACCCGGTCGGCCATCGACAGCGCCTCCTCCTGGTCGTGGGTGACGAAGACGGTGGTGACGCCCAGCTCGCGTTGGATCCGCCGGATCTCGTCGCGCAGCTGTTCGCGCACCTTCGCGTCGAGGGCCGAGAGTGGCTCGTCGAGGAGCAGGACGCGCGGGCGTACGGCGAGCGCCCGGGCCAGGGCGACGCGCTGCTGCTGGCCCCCGGACAGCTGATGGGGATACTTGCGGGCGTGCTCGCTCAGGCCCACGAGCTCGAGCAGCTCCGCGGCGTTGCCCCGCCGGCCGCGGCTCGACTGACCCCGCATCCGGAGACCGAACGCCACGTTGTCGGCCGCGCTCATGGTCGGGAACAGGCTGTAGGACTGGAAGACCATGCCCATGTCGCGCTTGCTCGCGGGCGTCCCGGAGATGTCCGTGCCGTCGACGAGCACGCTCCCCGACGTCGGGTTGTCGAAGCCCGCCAGCAGCCGCAGCGCGGTGGTCTTGCCGCAGCCGGAGGGCCCGAGCAGCGCCAACAGCTCGCCCGGCTCGATGCGCAGGTCGAACCCGTCGAGGGCCGCGGTCGACCCGAAGACCCGTCGTACGTCGCGGTACTCGACCGTGGCGCCCTCCCCGGTTGCGAACGCCGAGGTCGACAGGGGCGTGGTGATCGGGAGCTTGGGCATCGTCATCCCTTCTGCCCGGTGGGCCGGCGCAGGTTCAGTGTCCCGAGGAGCAGCAGGATCAGCTCGACCAGCAGCAGGCTGAAGACGGAGACCGCGGCCTGGACCTGCCCGGAGTTGGTCGGCAGCTGGGCCAGCCAGACCGGAAACGGCTTGGTGTAGAGCAGGATCGAGGAGATGGTGTACTCCCCCATCACCAGCGCGAAGCAGAGGAACGCGGCGTTGACCAGCGCCGTTCTCAGGCAGGGCACCAGCACCCGCCAGATCACCGTCCGCCAGCCGGCGCCCAGGTTGCGGGCCGCCTCCGCGAGGGTCTTGATGTCGATCGCCCGGATGCCGGCGTCCAGCGCGCGGTAGGCGAAGGGCATCGCCAGGATCACGTAGAGGAGCGCCAGGATCACCGGGTGGTTGTCCTCGCGGATGAACTGCAGCGCGTGGAAGACCGGAGTCTCCTGGGTGCCCGCGGCGGCCCCCGAGGGCGGCGCCGCCCAGGCGTAGACGTCGCTGACGCCGACCACCAGCACGATCGGGGGGAACACCAGTGGGAGCAGCGTCAGCACCTCCACCAGACCGCGCCACCGCGGCAGCCGCAGGATCAGCAGCAGCTGGGTGGGCAGCATCAGGCCCAGGGTGACCACGATCGAGATCACCGCGATGCCGAGCGAGTAGACCAGGGCACCGCCGAGGCCGGTCTGCCCGTTGGAGGTCGTGAAGATCTCGCGGTACGCCGCCAGGGTGACTCCCCCGTGATCGCCCTTGACCGTGAAGGCGATCGCCGCCGCGAGCGGGCCGAGGAAGTACACGGCCGCGACCGCGAGCACGATCCGGCGTCCGATGGCGGCCGTCCGACCCCGCGGCGGGCCACCGCTGGAGGTCGGAGCGGGCGCGGGCGCGGCGACGGCGGCGGTGCTCATGGGGTGTTCATGCGGGGTCCCCGCGGCGTTGTTCGGCGGAGGCGCGCAGCGGGGGAGACGAAGTACGTCGTGGGGTGTTCATGCGGGGTGTTCATGCCAGCCACTTGGTGGTACGACGCTGCAGGAGCTGGTAGATCACGGTCAGCGGCAGCACCACGACGATCATGTCGAGGGCGAGCGCGGCGCCGAGATTCTCCTGACCGGGCAGCACGTTGCCCGAGAGCACCGCGTTGATGCGGATGGTGACCAGTGGGAAGGAGCTGTTGATCGCGTAGGCGGTGGCGAAGGCCGAGAACGCCGAGCAGAACAGCAGCAGCACCGCGCCGAGGAAGCTGGGCAGCAGGACCGGCGCCGCGACCAGCCGCCAGTAGGCGGACCGGCTGGCCCCGAGGTTCTCCGCCGCCTCGGCCCACTGGGGCTTGAGGCCCTCCAGTGCCGGCGCCATCACGAGCACCATCAGCGGCACCAGGAAGTAGAGGTAGACCAGGCACAGCCCCGACAGCTCGGGCAGCTGGAAGCCGAGGTCGTCACGCAGCGAGAAGTGGAACTGGTCCTGCAAGAAGGTGGTGGCGACGCCGGAGTTGGCGTCGAGGGTCGCGATGAACAAGAAGGCGAGCGGGATGCCGCCGAAGTTGGCGGTCACGGCGGCCGCGGAGGTGACCAGCTGGCGTAGGGCGGTGCTCCGGCTGCTCACGACGGCCAGCGCCAGCACCAGGCCCAGCACCGCTCCGACCACGGCGACGATGGCGGAGAGCTTGATGCTGGTGACCAGCGACGTGCGATAGATGCCCTGCAGGGACTCCGACACGTTGGCCCCGGTGAAGGAAGTCGTCGTGTGCTTGATGAACTGCTGGGTCACCGGGTCGCGCGTCGTACCGGACGTCGTCGTACGCCGCAGCGCCTCCCACAGGATGAACCCGATGGGGACCAGGAAGACCACACCGATGTAGCCGAAGAAGGGCAGCAGGCCCAGCCATTCCAGCGAGGGCCGCCGGGTCCGAGATCTCCTCGGCCCGGCGGCCACCTGCTGGTCTGTCACCCGGATACCGCCGCCGACCAGTTCTGGGTGACCACGTTGGTCGCCTTGGTCACCTGGTCCTGGGTGGGCGCGAACGACGCGGTGTCGTTGACGGCGGGCACGGCGGCCAGCGACTTCTTGTCCGCGGTGCCGGCCTGCTGCATCGCGAC
>JBPCQY010000006.1:0-11922 GCA_050997635.1 Nocardioides sp. | reverse complement strand
CTCAGTCGCCCAGGACCTGGCGCAGGTAGGCGTTGGCGAAGACCCGGTCGGGGTCGAGTCGGTCGCGCATCGCCAGGAACTCCCCGAAGCGCGGGTACGTCGGCGCCAGGTCGGGCGCCGTACGCGTGTGCACCTTGCCCCAGTGGGGGCGGCCGTCGTGGGCGCGCAGGATCGCCTCGACGCCGGCGAAGTACGCCGTGTGGTCGGTGCCGTGGTGGGTGTGGAACGCCAGGTACATCGAGTCGCGGCCCGACGACGTCGACAGGGGGATGTCGTCGGCCGGGGTCACCCGGATCTCGACCGGGAAGCTGATCCGCCACTCGGAGGCCTCGATCGCGCGGCGTACCTCGGCCAGCGCGGGGAGACCGGCCGTGCGCGGCACGGCGTACTCCATCTCGCGGAAGACCACCCGCCGCGGTGAGGTGAAGACCCGGTGGGCGAGGTCGGAGTAGGTGCGTTCGGAGAGCGCCCGGGCCGAGACCTGGTTCAATCGCGGCACGATCGCCGGCACCCGGCTACCGAGCGCGGTCAGCCCGCCGAAGACGGTGTTGGACAGGAAGTCGTCGTCGAGCCAGGCCCGCCAGCGGGGGAGCGGCTCGGCGTCGGCGAGGTCGGCGTCGAGGCGGACGTTGCGCTTGACCAGCAGCCGGTCGGTGTGGGGGAACCAGTACATGTCGCAGTGGTGGCTCTCGGCCGCCATCGCGTCGAAGGACCCGATCGCCTCGTCCCAGCCCATCGGCTGCTCGTGCGCCTCGAGCACGAACGCCGGCTCGACCCGCAGCGTGACGGCGGTGAGGATCCCGAGCGCGCCGAGCCCGACCCGGGCCACGTCGAGGATGTCGGAGTTCTCGGTCTCGCTGGCCCGCAGCACCTCGCCGGTGCCGGTGACCAGCTCGAGCCCGGCGACCTGGGCGCTCAGGCTGGCGACCACACCGCCGGTGCCGTGGGTGCCGGTGGAGATGGCGCCCGCGATGGTCTGTACGTCGATGTCGCCCAGGTTGTGCAGGCTCAGGCCCAGCGCGGCCAGGCTCTTGTTGAGCACGTGCAGCGGCGTGCCGGCGAGCACCGTCACGGTCATCGCGTCGCGGTCGACCGCGACGATCCCGCTCAGCCGGTCGGGCGCGAGCATGATGTCCTCGGGCACCGCGATCGCGGTGAAGCTGTGGCCGGCGCCGACCATCTTCACCGTCGTACGACGCTCGCGGGCCTCTTGGACGGCCCGGACGACGGCCGCGGTGTCGGCCGGATGCCCGACCTGGCGCGGGACCGCCGACTCCAGGCCCGACCAGTTCTGCCAACGCCTCACGCGCCGAGGCTAGTAGAGCGTCGCAGCTAAGTCGCGGCCAGCGCGACGCCCGGGCACGCACCTCGCCGCGTTGCCGTCGCTTGCTGGACGATCAGGTAGAGCCTCACTCCGGCGCCTTGCGATGCACGCACCCGGACGACGCGCTACTCCACGCTTTAGCCGCGACGCGCTACTAGCGACCCCGGGGCAGGAACTGGGCCGCGACCGCGGCGACGGCACCCGCCGCCGCCGAGACGAGGTACGCCGCGGAGGCGCCGTGGGCGTCGATGACCACGCCGCCCAGGGCCGCGCCGGGAGCGACGCCCGCGACGATCCCGGTCTGCAGGATGGACATCCCCTCCACGAGCCGGGCCGACGGCACGGTCTGCTCGGTGAGGGTCATCGTGCCGATCAGGGTCGGTGCGATCGCGAACCCGGCGACCAGCAGGGCGGCCGCCATCACTCCCGCCGACCCGATCGCGGCCAGCGGCAGCATCACCATCATCATCGCGACGGTGCCCCACCGGACCCGGGTCGCCGGGCCTCGCCGCCACTGCACCATGCCGGTGACCAGGCCCGCGAAGAGGCTGCCGAGAGCCCAGGTGGCCAGGAGGAAGCCGGCGTACCCCCGATGGCCGAGCGACTGGGAGAAGGCGACGGTGGTGACCTCCGCGTTGCCGAACAGCGTGCCCAGCGCCAGGGAGACCACGGCGAGCGGCAGCACGGTCGCCCACGGCATCCGGGGCCGCTCGGCCCGGTCGACCGCCGGCGGGTGCGCCGGCGGCTGGGTCGCCCGCTGCGCCGCGAAGAGCACGGTGAAGGTGGTGCCGAGCACGAGCGCGGCGGCGAGCCCGGCCGCCGGGTGCCAGGACGTGGCCAGCAGGGTGACCAGGATCGGGCCGGTCATGAAGACCGCCTCGTCAGCGACGGCCTCGAGAGCGAAGGCGCTGGCCAGGCCGCGCGGGTCGCCGCGCAGGGCGTGGGACCACCGGGCCCGCACGCAGGAGCCGACGCTCGGGAAGACGATCCCGCCGGCGACGGCGCAGGCGTACCAGACCGCCCGCGGACGATCGGTCTCGACGGCCCAGACGAGGGCGCCGAGCGCTACGGCGAACACCGAGATGAGCGGCACCAGCACCCGGGCCTGGCCGAACCGGTCGAGCAGCCGGCCCTGCAGGATCGCGCAGCCGGCGTTGGCGACCAGCCAGACGGCCGACACCGAGCCGGCCACGGCGTAGGAGCCGGTCGCGGTCGAGACGAGCAGCACGATGCCCAGACCGATCATGGAGATCGGCAGCCGTGCGACCAGGCCGGTCACGCTGAAGAGCAGGGCGCCGGGTCGGCCGAGGACGCGGCGGTACTCACTGAACATCGTGCCGCGAGCGTAGGGCACGATGACGACATGGCCGAGCCCGACGTCACGCCGTACGACGCCCTGCTGCTGGTCTCCTTCGGCGGACCCGAGCAGCCCGACGACGTGGTGCCATTTCTCGAGAACGTCACCCGCGGCCGTGGCATCTCGCGCGAGCGACTCGAGGAGGTCGGCGAGCACTACTTCGGGTTCGGCGGGCGCTCGCCGATCAACGACCTCAACCGCGACCTGCTCGCCTCGATCCGCGCCGACCTGGCGGCGCACGAGATCGACCTGCCGGTCTACTGGGGCAACCGCAACTGGGCCCCCTTCCTGGCCGGCACCCTGCGGCAGATGGCGGCCGACGGGGTCACCCGCGCCGCCTGCTTCGTGACCAGCGCCTACTCGTCGTACTCGTCGTGCCGGCAGTACCGCGAGGACCTCGCCGGCGCCGTCGAGGGGGTCGAGGACGCGCCGCGGCTCGACAAGCTGCGGCACTACTTCAACCATCCGGGCTTCGTGGAGCCGGTCGCCGAGGCGACCACCACGGCGGTCGAGGGGCTGCCCGGCACGCCCCGGTTGGTCTTCGTCACCCATTCGATCCCGGTGTCGATGGCTGCCGACAGCGGGCCAGACGGCGACGGGTACCTCACCCAGCACCGCAGCGTGGCCGCCGAGGTCACCGACCGGGTACGCCGCGCGACCGGGCGCGACGTCGGCCACGACCTGGTCTTCTGCTCGAGGTCCGGGCCACCGCAGGTGCCGTGGCTCGAACCCGACGTCAACGTCCACCTCGAGGCATTGGCTGCCGAGGGGGCGGACAGCGTCGCGATCATTCCCGTGGGCTTCGTGTCCGACCACATGGAGGTCGCCTACGACCTCGACACCGAGGCGATGACGACCGCGAAGCGGGTCGGGCTGGCGGCGGTCCGGGTGCCGACCGCCGGCACCGACCCACGGTTCGTGGCGATGGTGCGTGACCTGCTGGTCGAGCGGGCCGCCGTCGAGCGCGACGAGGGCGTGGAGCGTCCGGCGCTGGGTGACCAGCCGGCGTGCTGGGACGTCTGCGCCGCGGGCTGCTGCCCGAACCCCCGGGCACCCCGGTCGGCCGTGGCGGGGCTCGATTGAGCACCGACCTGCGGGACCTCGCCCTCGACCTCGCCCGCGAGGCCTCCCGTCTCGCCGTCGACCTGCGCCGGCAGGGCGTCGAGGTCACCGCAACCAAGTCCAGCGACATCGACATCGTCACCGCCGCCGACCAGGCCGCCCAGGCGCTGATCCGCGAGCGCATCCGGGCCGCCCGACCCGGCGATGGTTTCGTGGGCGAGGAGGGTTCCGACGCGCCCGACGGTGGGGGCGGCACCAGCGCGGTGGTGTGGATCGTCGACCCGATCGACGGGACCGTCAACTACCTCTACGGGCTCCCGCACTTCGCGGTCTCGATCGCCGTCGAGGACCACGGCACCGTCGTCGCGGGTGCGGTCGTCGCCCCGGTGCTCGGACTGGAGTACGCCGTCGCCCTCGGTGCCGGCGCGACCTGCAACGGCCGACCGATCGGCGTACGACCCGGGGCGCCGCTGGACCGGATGCTGGTCGCCACCGGCTTCAACTACGAGGACGACGTCCGGGCCGCGCAGGCGTCGTATGTCGCCAGGCTGCTGCCGTCGATCCGCGACATCCGTCGCCTCGGCTCGTGCGCCCTCGACCTGTGCGGCATCGCCGCGGGCACCCTGGACGCCTACGTCGAGGAGGGTGCCCACATCTGGGACCACGCCGCCGCCGGCCTGGTGCTGACCGAGGCCGGGGGGATCCTGGAGGTGACCCGGGCGCCGTCCGGCAAACGACTCCTGGTGGCCTCCGCGGGCGAGAGCTTCGACACCTTCCGGGCGGCGGTGGCGGCCTGCGGGTTCATCCGCGACGAGGGCCCGGCCGAGGCGGAATAGGCGGGCGTCACCCACTGTTCACGGGACACGCTGCCATTGAAGGACCACCGGGGGTATCCGCCGACGCCGCCATGGTGCACAATCTGGCGCCGAACCACGTTCGCATGGGGAGAGAGACAAAAACGCATGGCCACTGACTACGACGCACCGCGCAAGAACGAAGAAGACCAGTCCGAGGAGAGCATCGAAGAGCTCAAGGCGCGTCGGCACGACAAGAACTCCGGCAAGGTCGACGAGGACGAGGCCGAAGCCGCCGAGTCCTTCGAGCTGCCGGGTGCCGACCTTTCGCACGAGGAGCTGGCCGTGGAGGTGATGCCCCGGCAGGAGGACGAGTTCACCTGCAGGAGCTGCTTCCTGGTCCACCACCGCAGCCAACTGGCAGACGAGAAGAGACTCATCTGCCGCGACTGCGCCTGATCAGACAGCACGACGGAGCCCGCCGGAGATCCCGGCGGGCTTGCTTCATTTCGCCCGGGGCCGCTCGACTCCCTCGACCACGGAGCCTTCAGTCCTTCTGCAGCTGCGGGGGCAGGTCGCCGGTGGACTTCTGGTAGTAGCCGGCGGCCCGGCGCTGGGCCAGCATCCGCGCCAGCGCGACGAACGTGCCGCTCACCCCGGCCCACAGCACGGCCTCCCAGACGTCGATGTCGGGGTCGGCGGGGTTCTCGGGCGGCTGCTTGCCGGTCGCGACCTTCCACCCGGAGTTGAGCACCTTCTTGGCCGCGGCGGCCGCACCCAGTGCCGAGACGAGTGAGAAGACGGTCCATACCTTGGACGAGGAACCCGATGCCATGTCAAACAGCCTACGCGAGGTCGCCCGCCCTGCGCAGAGCTGCGGCCAGCTCATCCGGGTGCCGGGTGCCCACCAGCCAGTACGGCGCGGGGTCGGCCGGGTCGGTGACCTGCACCCGCACGGCACGCTTGAGGTAGGGCCGCAGCATCAGGTAGGCGCGGGCGTCGGCCTCGACGCCGGCGGCCCGGCGGGCGGCCTCCGGGTCAAGGGGCTCGATGGTGCCGAGGTGCTCGAGGCCGATGTGGGCGCGGCCGACGCGGAGCTCGCCGCCGGTGACCTCGATGCGCGGCGCGCCGTACGACAGGAGGAGGGCGAACAGCGCGGCCAGCAGCACCGCCGTCGCGAGCCACGCGGCCAGCGCGGGCATGGCAACCACGAACGCGAGCCACAACGTCGCGACCAGCATCACGCCCTGCACCCACCAGCGCAACGGGACCGACAGTCGCTCGCAATAGCCGGAGGTCACGCTGTCCACGGGCGCAAGCCAACCATGGTCGCGACTTCGCTCGACCGGCGAGGTGAGCGGGTAGGGTCCGGCCGTGCCCGACCTCGAGATCCTCCTTCAGCGGCTCGACCCCGGCCTGCCGGTCCCGTCGTACGCCCACCCCGGCGACGCCGGCGCCGATCTGGTCGCCGCCGTCGACGTGATGCTCGAGCCGGGGGAGCGGGCCGTGGTGCCGACAGGGGTCGCACTCGCGCTCCCCGAGGGGTACGTCGCGCTGGTCCATCCCCGCTCGGGCCTGGCCGCGCGGCTGGGGCTGTCCATCGTCAACACCCCCGGCACCATCGACGCGGGGTATCGCGGCGAGATCAAGGTGCTGCTGATCAACCACGACCGTCTCGAGCCGGTGCGCCTGCACCGGGGCGACCGGATCGCCCAGCTGGTCGTGCAACGGGTCGAGCACGCCCGCTTCGTCGAGGTCGAGGCACTGCCGGAGTCTCCCCGAGGCGCTGGGGGTTACGGTTCTACTGGGGTCGAAAGCCGGTCCGCAGTCCAGAAGCAGGAGTCGCACTGATGTTCCGCCGCAAGGCCAACCCTTCGGCTGCCGACGAGCGCGGCGTCGAGGATGCCGAGGCCGTGGAGACCGGGGAGGGTCCCTGGGACTCGGCCTTCGCACCCGACGACGGGATCGACCGGATCGACCTCGGCTCGCTCCTGGTCGCCCCCGAGGACGATCGCGAGGTGCGGCTGCAGGTCGACGAGCAGAGCGGCGAGGTCGCCTCGGTGATGCTCGCGGGCGAGGACGGCGCCCTGGAGCTGAGGGCCTTTGCGGCTCCCCGCAACGGTGACCTGTGGAGTGAGGTGCGGCCGCAGATCGCCGCCGACATCGCCCAGCACGGCGGCACCGCCTCCGAGCGTGAGGGCCGCTTCGGCACCGAGCTGGTCTGCCAGATGCAGGTCCAGCTCCCCGACGGGTCCGCCGCCGTCCAGCCGTCGCGGATCATCGGCATCAACGGCGACCGCTGGCTGCTGCGGGCCACCATCCTCGGGCGTCCCGCAGTGGAGGACGACGCGGCCGGTCCGTGGGAGCACGCGGTGACCCACGTCGTCGTACACCGCGGCGAGAATGCCATGCCGGTGGGCGACCCGTTGCCGCTGGTCCTGCCGAGCGACGCTCGTCGCCTCGAGTAGGGACGCCAAGTCATGGCCGAGAAGAGCCGCCTGCGCCGCACCATCAGCAACTGGGCCAACGCCTCCGACATGCACGCCCGCGAGCTGCGTCGCGACACCAGCAAGTCGGGCGTCGACCGCATCGCCGACGCACCGCCGCGGGACGTGGTGTGCCTGCGCGGCACCCTGAGCACCGTCACCCTGCGCCCGCGCGGCGGTGTCCCCGCTCTCGAGGCCGAGCTGTACGACGGGTCCGGCTCGATCACGATCGTGTGGCTGGGCCGGCGGCGGATCGCCGGGATCGCGCCCGGCCGGATGATGGAGGTCACCGGGCGGATCGGCGTGCACGACGGTGAGCGGGTGCTCTACAACCCGCGTTACGAGCTGATGCCATGAACAGCACCCCACGGCGCTCTTGGCCTCCCCCGCTTAGCTCCTCCGTCGAACAACCTCGCGGGGACCCCGCATGACCGAGGCTCACATCGAGGCCGACGTGCAGACCGTCGAGGCCGTCGTACGCCAGCAGCTGGCCAGGGCGCTCGGCGGTCGCCGCGGCATGGTCGAGGCCGCCGTCCCCACCATGCTGTTCACGATCCTGTGGTTGACCACCCACCGGCTGCAGGTCGCGCTGGTGGTGAGCCTGGCCTCCGGTGCCCTGCTGCTGGTGGCTCGGCTGGTGCAGCGCTCGACGGTGCAGTTCTGTGTCAACGCGCTCTTCGGCATCGGCATCGGGTGGTTCTTCGTGCACCTGGCCGCCAGCCGCGGCGGCGACGTCGACCACCAGGCGCTTGCCTACTTCCTGCCCGGGATCATCTACAACACCGTCTACACCGCCGTGCTTGCGGCGACCTGCCTGATCACGTGGCCGGTGGTCGGCTTCATGGTCGGCAGCGTCACGGGCGACCCGACCGCCTGGCACGCCGACAAGCAGGTGGTCAGGCTGTGCACGACGCTGACCTGGCTGCTGGCGCTGCCCTGTCTCGTGCGGGTGCTGGTGCAGGCGCCGATCTGGCTCGCGGGCTCGGCGGGCACGATCGACACCGGCACCGCTGTGGCGCTGCTCGGCGTGCTCAAGATCGCCCTGGGCTGGCCGCTGCAGCTGCTGGGGCTGGCCTCGATGGTCTGGGTGCTCGGGCGCAACCACACGCCGGTGCAGCAGGCTCAGCCGCGCTGAGTGCCGCGGTGGCTCTCGGGGGCCAGCAGGCGCTCGAGCTCCTCCTCGACCTCCGAGCCCGCGACGAACAGGAGCTCGTCGCCGGCCTCGATCGGCTGTTCGCCGTCGGGCGGGTAGACCTGACCGTCGCGCAGGATCGTGACCAGGGCGCAGTTCTCCGGGAACGGGATCAGCCCCGACGGCTTCCCGACGTACGGCGAGTCGGCCGGCAGGGTGAGCTCGACCAGGTTGGCGTCGCCCTGGCGGAACGTGAACAGCTGCACCACGTCGCCGACCGTGACGGCCTCCTCGACCAGGGCCGACATGATCCGCGGGGTCGACACGTTGACGTCGACGCCCCAGGCCTCGGTGAACAGCCACTCGTTGTTGGGGTGGTTGACCCGACCGACCGTGCGGGGCACGCCGAACTCGGTCTTGGCCAGCAGCGCGGTCACCAGGTTGGCCTTGTCGTCACCGGTGGCCGCGATGACGACGTCGCACTGGTCGAGGCGCGCCTCCTCGAGCGAAGACAGCTCGCAGGAGTCCGCCAGCAGCCACTCGGCGTCGGGGACGCGCTCGGGCTTGATCGAGGCGGAGTCCTTGTCGATGAGCAGGACCTCGTGACCGTTGGTGATCAGCTCGGCGGCGATCGAGCGGCCAACGGCACCGGCCCCGGCGATGGCAACTCTCATTCGGGGTCCCCGCGCAATGGGCGCAGCGAGCTATTTCGTGGGGTGTGTCGCATCCCTACGCCTCCTCGGGGCCTTGGTTGATCACCTGGTAGGCGGAGGCGGCGTTCTCCTCGCGCATCACCAGGTGCAGGAGGTCGCCCTCCTGGATGACACTGTCCCTGGCCGGCAGCATGCCCTCGCCCAGCCGGTCGATCCACGCGATCCGGCACTGGGACTGCGACTGGAACTCGACGGTGCGGTGACCGATCCAGACCTCGGGCACCGGCACCTGGTCGACCCGGATGGTGCCCGACGGGTCGCGGAAGTCGGGCTCGGCACCCGCCGGCAGTATCCGGCGCAGCATCTGGTCGGCGGTCCACTTCACCGTCGCGACGGTGGTGATGCCGAGACGCTGGTAGACCTCGGCGCGGCCGGGGTCGTAGATGCGGGCCACGACCTGCTGGATGCCGAAGGTCTCGCGAGCGACCCGCGCGGCGATGATGTTGGAGTTGTCGCCGCTGGAGACTGCCGCGAACGCGTCGGCGCGCCGGATGCCAGCCTTCTCCAGAACCTCCTGGTCGAAGCCGTAGCCGGTCACCTTGTCGCCGTTGAACGACGGTCCGAGACGCCGGAACGCGTCCGGCTGGCTGTCGATGACCGAGACGGTGTGGTTGCGGTCTTCAAGACTCCGGGCGAGGGTCGAGCCGACCCGCCCACAACCCATGATCACGACATGCACAGGGAAACCGTATCCTGTTCGCTCGTGGGCGTCGGCGATGTATCCAAGCGCATCCTTCTGGGGCGCAAGCTCCGCAGCTCGCAGCTCGGGGAGACGCTGCTGCCGAAGCGGATCGCACTCCCGGTCTTCGCCTCCGACGCCCTGTCCTCGGTCGCGTACGCGCCCGATGAGGTCTTCATCATGCTGTCCCTGGCCGGGGCGTCGTACTACGTCTGGTCGTGGAAGATCGGGCTCGCCGTCGCCCTGGTGATGCTGACCGTGGTCGCGTCGTACCGACAGAACGTGCACGCCTATCCCAGCGGCGGTGGCGACTACGAGGTCGCCACGGTCAATATCGGGCCCAACGCGGGCGTGACCGTCGCCTCGGCGCTGCTGGTCGACTACGTGCTGACCGTGGCGGTGTCCGTGTCGTCCGGCGTGCAGAACGCCGCGTCCGCGATCCCGGCGCTCTCGGGGCACGAGGCGATCGTCGCGGTGGTCCTCGTGATCATCCTCGCGGCGATGAACCTGCGCGGGGTCCGCGAGTCCGGGGCGATGTTCGCCTTCCCGACCTACGGGTTCATGCTCGGCGTGATCGGGATGGCGGCGTACGGCACGTTCCGGGCGTTCCACGGCACCCTGCCGCGGGCCGAGAGTGCCGACTACACGATCCAGCCGGCGCCCGGCTACGACGGGCACCTGACGCAGATCGCGCTGATCTTCCTGCTGGCGCGGGCCTTCTCGAGCGGCTGTGCGGCGCTGACTGGTGTCGAGGCGATCTCCAACGGCGTGCCGGCCTTCCGCAAGCCCAAGAGCAGGAACGCTGCGTCGACCCTGTTCCTGCTCGGCTCGATCGCCGTCACCATGCTGCTCAGCATCATCATCCTGGCGCGCCAGATGGGTCTGCGCTACGTGGACCCCTCCGACATCTCACGGCTGCGCGACGGGCGCGGCCAGGCCCTCCCCGCGGGGTACGACGAGCACACCGTCATCGCCCAGCTGGCCCGCGGCGTCTTCGACAACTTCACTCCCGGCTTCTACTTCCTGGTCGCGATGACCGGGATCATCCTGATCCTGGCGGCCAACACGGCCTTCAACGGGTTCCCGGTGCTCGCCTCGATCCTCGCCAGGGACGGCTGGATGCCGCGGGCGCTCGGGTCTCGCGGCGACCGGCTCGCCTACAGCAACGGGATCCTGATCCTGGCCGGCTTCGCGGTCGTGCTGATCGTCGCCTTCCACGCCTCGACGACGAACCTGATCCAGCTCTACATCGTGGGGGTGTTCGTGTCGTTCAACCTCAGCCAGCTGGGGATGATCCGACACTGGACGCGGCATCTGAAGACCGAGAAGGACGCAGCCGCACGCCGCAAGATGTTCCGCTCCCGGATGATCAACACCTTCGGGCTCGGGATGACGGCGGTCGTCTTCGTCGTCGTGCTGCTCACCAAGTTCCTGGCCGGGGCCTGGATCGCGATTCTGGCGATGTTCATCTTCTTCGCGTTGATGAAGGCGATCCACCGGCACTACGACCGGGTCAGCCGGGAGCTGCTTGCCGACGAGAGCGACCAGGTGCTGCCCACCCGGGTGCACGCCATCGTGCTGGTCTCCAAGCTGCACAAGCCCACGATGCGCGCGCTGGCGTTCGCCAAGGCGACCCGGCCCAACGTCCTCGAGGGCGTCTCGGTCGACACCGACTCGAAGGTGACCGACGCGCTGCTCGTCGAGTGGGACAAGCGCCGGATCGACATCCCGCTCAAGGTGCTCTACTCGCCCTACCGCGAGATCATCCGGCCGATCGTGCTCTACGCGATGAGCATCCGGGAGGCCAACCCGCGTGGCGTGGTCGCGGTCTACATCCCGGAGTACGTCGTCGGGCACTGGTGGGAGCAGCTGCTGCACAACCAGACCGCGCTGCGGCTCAAGGGCCGGCTGCTGTTCACCCCCGGCGTGATGGTGATCTCCGTGCCCTTCCAGCTGCGCTCCTCGGAGATCGGTCGGGAGCGCAACGAGTTGGAGTTCGACCGGCTGCGTCCCGGCGACGTACGCCGTGGCCGGACGCGCAAGTGAGGGTGCGGCAGTGACCGGGCCTCAGCGCCGGCACCGCCCACGGGCGCGTCAGGGGAACCGTCCGACTCGTGCGGGGGAGCGGCACGAGGTGGTGGCGGGCCCGATCGCGCACGGCGGGCACGTGGTCGCCCGGGCCGACGGCGTCGTGGTCTTCGTCCGGCATGCGCTGCCCGGCGAGCTGGTGGGCGTGGAGATCACGGAGTGCCGGGAGGGTGACCGGTTCCTGCGTGGCGACGCGGTCGAGGTGCTCGGGGCCTCCCCGCACCGGGTGACGGCGCCCTGTCCCTATGCCGGCCCCGGCGCCTGCGGTGGCTGCGACTTCCAGCACG
>JBPCQY010000092.1:0-14344 GCA_050997635.1 Nocardioides sp. | reverse complement strand
CCGGCAGCGACTCGCCGGTAAGCACCGACTCGTCGCAGGCGAGGCCGGCGACCTCAAGCAACCGGACGTCGGCCGGGACGATGTCGCCGAGGTGCAGCTCGATGATGTCACCGGGCACCAGCTCGGTGACATCGGTCGCCGACGCGCGCCCATCTCGGATGACGGTGGTCTCGTGCCGGACCTGGTCGTGCAGGGCCTCGGCGGCCTTCTCGGCGCGGTACTCGTTGACGAACCCGAGCCCGACCGAGAGCGCGACGATGGCGCCGATGATGATCGCGTCGCTGCGCTGGCCCACGAAGTAGGAAGCCGTTGCCGCGGTGAGCAGGAGCGCCAACAACGGCGAACGCAGCTGACGCCACAGCACCGGCAGCAGGCGTGCCTTGTGCGAGGACACCGCGTTGAGTCCGTGCTGCTGCCGCAGGCGCAGCACGTCCTGATCCGACAACCCACGTGCGGCGGTACTGCCGAGGGTGGCGAGCACCACCGCAGCATCGGTGGCCGCGGCTGATGCGACACCACTAATCGCGACCGCCCCACCAGCGTCGGCTTGTCGAGCAACGGCCGAGGTGGTCATCTGAGGTGCCGGGCCTGCTCCTCGGCCCAGAGTGCGGCACGAGCTCCGGCTACGTAGCCCTCCAGTCGGACGAGGATCCTGCCCGCGGCAGGTGAGGTGATCACGGCCGACGCCTGAGCCGGCTCGCGCCGCGGCTGCGTTCGGTACGACGCGGGACCTGGTCGTCCCTGCCGATCCCCAGGACGGGTGGGTGGCGCCAGAGAGCGTGGCCAAGCTGCTCGCGCCGTACGACCTTGCACCGGTCGGTCGGTCCCATCACGATCCTGGCGAGGCTGCGGCAGCGGCGACCGCGTTGGGATACCCGGTCGCCGTGAAGGTGGCGGACCCGCAGATCCTGCACAAGTCGGACCGTGGCCTGGTCAAGGTGGGACTTCGTTCCGAAGCCGAGGTGACCGCTGCGATCGAGGCCTTCGGGGTCGAGCGTGGGACCTCGGACGTCCCGGTCCTCGTCCAGCCGATGCTGGACGGCATCGAGGTGGCACTCGGCATGGTTCGCGACGCGACCTTCGGCCCGCTGGTGATGGTGGCCGCCGGCGGGGTCGACATCGACGTCTGGGACGACCGGGCTTTCCTGCTGCCTCCCGTGAGCGAGCCCGACGCGGCTCGCGCGCTCCGTGCGCTGCGGATCTGGCCGCTGTTGGCGGGCCACCGCGGGCGACCGCCGGCCGACGTCGCCGGACTCGAGCGTCGACTCGTGTCGCTCGCCCAGCTCGGGACCGACGTCCCTCAGGTCGCTGAGCTCGGCCTCAACCCGGTCATGGTCGGTGCTGACCACGTCTCGGTCGTCGACGCGAAGGTGCGCGTGTCGACGGCTCCCGCCCTCGACGCAGGCATCCCCCGACGGCTCCGGCCGGCCCCGTAAAGGTCGGAGCCCGTCGTCAGCCCCTCGGAGTCCGCCCGGGGTCGAGCAGCCTGGAGGCCAGCACGGCCGCCTGGGTACGCCGTTCCAGCCCCAGCTTGGCGAGGATGCTGGAGACGTAGTTCTTGACCGTCTTCTCGGCCAGGAACATCTGCTCCCCGATCTGCCGGTTGGTCAGCCCCTCCGCGATGTGGGCCAGGAGCTTGAGCTCCTGCTCGGTCAGGCCCGCGAGCTCGGGCGCCTCCGAGGGTCCGTTGCGGACCCGTTCGAGCACCCGCTCCGTCAGAGCGGGGTCGATGAGCGAGCCACCGTCGGCCACATGTCTTACGGCGGAGACCAGGTCCATGCCCTTGATCTCCTTGAGGACATAGCCGGACGCCCCGGCCATGATCGCGGCGAACAGCGCCTCGTCGTCGTCGTACGACGTCAGGATCAGGGCGTTGATCGTCGGGTCCACCGCCCGCACGCTCCGGCACACCTCGATGCCCGACCCGTCGGGAAGCCGGGCGTCGAGCACGGCAACTTGGGGGCGGAGAGCGGGGATCCGGGCGATCGCGTCACGGGCGGAGCCGGACTCGCCCACCACCGTGATGTCGCCGGCCGCCTCCAGCAGGGCGCGCAGCCCCTGCCGCACCACCTCGTGGTCGTCGAGCAGGTAGACGGTGATCATCTTCGAGTCGCTCATGTGCTCTGTGTACACCCCCCGGGCAGCGAGGCGGACCAAGGTCCCGAAGGATCACGGACTTCGGACTCTGTATGGACAGTGGACGTGGGCCCAGTCTGGAACCAGAAGATCCAGCGAGACCGACCTGAGGAGATGCCATGAGTACCATCCACCACAACCAAGGCACAGCACCCCGGGTGGAGGCGCCTACCTCGGAGTCGTCCACCGGTTCGATCGCCCGCTACACCGCCGCCGCAGCACGGCTCAGCCTCGGCTGGGTGTTCCTGTGGGCCTTCCTGGACAAGATGTTCGGCCTGGGCCACGACACCGTGGGCAACGCCTCGTGGCTCAACGGCGGCAGCCCGACCAAGGGCTTCCTCGGGTTCGCCACAGCCGGCCCGTTCAAGGGTATCTACCACCAGCTCGCCGGTCAGTGGTGGGTCGACACCTTGTTCATGGTCGGGCTTCTCGCCATCGGCTCAGCGCTGCTGCTCGGCGTTGCGATGCGCTTCGCCGCCGGTGCAGGCGCCCTGTTGCTGGTCCTGATGTGGACCGCCGTACTTCCTCCCGCCAACAACCCGTTCATGGACGACCACCTCGTCTACGCCCTCGTGCTGGTCCTCCTCGCCGCGATCGGCGCCGGACACACGTTCGGCCTCGGCGAGAGGTGGGACGCCCTCCCGCTCGTTCACCAGAAGCCCTGGCTTCGCTGACCTGCTCGGGGCGGGCCCACCGTGCACTTCGAGTTCCCTTTGGCCTGACCCCAGCCCTTGACACGGGGTTTTTGAGGTAGAAGTCGTCAGTTGGGTCCCTCGCGCATCGTGGTCACCGGGTGCGGAGAGGTAGAACACCCTGCGCAGCTTGCGTGTGTAGCGCATCGGCCGGTGCAGGTTCCCAGTTTGTCTGCCCGAGTCCCGGGAGACGGGCACGAGTCCGGCCGCTGAGGCGAGCCGCCCGGCGTTCGCGTAGCCGCTCAGATCGCCCGCTGCGGCGATCAGCTCGGCGCCCAGGATCGGCCCCATGCCGGGTAGGGATTCGATGATCTCGGCCTGGGGGCGCGCGCAGAACGTGGTGGTAATCCGGGCGTCGAGCTGGGAGATCCGCGAACCGATCTCCAGGATCTGCGCGGCGAGGTCAGCCACGATACTGGCCGCGACGCCTTCCCCGGCCACGACCATCTGCTGGGCCTGGGCCACGGCCAGTGCAGTGGCTGCGATCTGGTCGGCGCTATGGACCTTCCGCTTGACCAGCTATGCCCGCAGCCGAGAATGGCCGACACGGCGAACCGCCTGCGGAGTCTGGTAGCCGGTCAGCAGGACCAGCGCCCGCGACTGTGGGCGTAGTCGGACGACCGCTCCAGGGCAGGGAGAGAGGCGGTTCGTCTCGGAATCAAGCCCAGCGCCGGGAGGAAACCGGGCGATAGCCTCTCGGCCGGCAGCCGTGATGATCCAGCCGTCGCGGTGCTTGTCGATCATCCCGGCCGTCCGCAGGACTACGCTGCCCCAGGTCACCTGCGCCACCCAGCGAGGGCGTTTGTGGACTCCCGTCCGCTCAGCCTCGTACGGCGTGAAATCGAGCCGCGATTCCAGGATGCCCAACACCTGCGAGCGTGGGACGTGAGTGCCTTCCTCAGCCAGGATCCGCAGTACCTCGTGCAGCAGGAAGCCCTTACGCGACGCGCTCGAAGCCTGATCCGGACTGGACTCGGTCACCGTGAACCTTCCTTGGAGAGAATCTGGACCAGAGTGTCAACCCCGGGCAACCCGACTTGCATGAACTTCATCGTTCGCGCAGCCAGGTCGAAGCGCTTCGCACGTAAGCGCGGTAGCCGCTTCGGGCCAAGCGCACAGCGATCGCAACCAACTCCAGGTCGATGTCGACGTACTCATGGGCGAGCACGTTGCGCAACCCGACTGACGGTTGCAGCTCGCCAGCAAGGTCTGCGCCGATGAGACCAGCCGTCGTTGCGAGCTGGAACGACGAGCGGTAGTCCTTTGGTGCCTCGTTCAACACGGTCGCTGAGACGTGGCTGTTGATGGCGACCGCCAGCTCGACAAGCTGAGAGAGAATCCGTTCGACGGCGTGCCTGAGCATGCGGTCCTCTTGCAGCATCGTCGCGGTGACCTCATCAATGCGTCCGAGATCGTCGAGAAGCTCCTCAATGAGCCGCAGCCGTGCCTGGACGACGCCCACGTCAAGGTGGCCGGGAGTCACCTCGACATCAGCTCCAGCTCGACTCGGCGCATCTCGTCGGTGTCAAGGCGTTCCATAATCGCCGACAGCTGCTCGCGGGCGAACAGACCGGGTCGCGCCTCGTGCAGCACTCGCACGCCGATCAGCGCGCGTTCGCGGGCCACCGGCCCGGCGCGACCGAGATCGAGCAGGTCGAAGCCCTCGTATCCGGTCAGCTCGTAGAGTGCTTCGAGTAGCCCCAGTACGTCGCCGTCGGCGCCTCGCTCGAAACGCACCGCAAGGTCCACGTCGTTCGGATCAGTGTCGTCGTGTGCTGCGCTGCCGAACATCACCAGCAGCTCGATCCTCGCGCGGCCACACAGGCCTGCGACCTCGCCGGAAGCGGCGGCCTCGGAAAGCCGCCGTGACGCCTGTCGAGCAATCTCGGACACAGGATCAGCGTATCCGCCCGGACGACGTTCCACCCAGGTCGACTCGATAGACATAAGGTCTGCTGGCGCCGGAAACGACCGCACGGTCGTACTCCACCAGCTCGGGTGCGACCAAGGCGCGCGTGACGACCGCCAGCCGCCAGCGCGGGTCCGGGGCCTCGCGGCCTACCTCGGATTCTAGTGGAGTCGTTCGGGATCGTGGCCGAGTGCAAGTGGCCAGTTTCTGGCAGTGGATCGAATCCTCCTCTCACCGGCTGGCGCAAGGGCATCAAGGCCGCCGATCAGCGGCTGTGCTGACCGGTCACAAGGTCGTTCGCGAGCATCTCCGCAACCGCCTCCTCCTCGACAGCGAGCCCGTGCTCCGCCATCGCCATCGCGAGCTCCGGGTCCCATGGCGAGAGAGCCGGACGCCCCGCCAAGCCGCGCGAAAGCGGGCTGCCCTCGACCACAGCTACGTAGTCCGCGGCCGTGTAACGCCACGGTGCCCAGGCGACCCGCTGATGGAGGGCGTGCGCAATCCGCAGGCCGGGCCAGTCGAAGTCGCCGTGGTAACGGCACTCGGCGCCGTCGGCGGTCAGGATCGTGAGCAGGTCGACCACGGCGGTGCTGGGCTGACCCCACGTACAGATCAGCACCGCCGCAGCCGCAGCCGCAGTTGACCGTCGCAAGCGTGCGGCCACGACCTCGACGATCGTCGGATTCTCGCAGACGTGGATCACCCGGTCGTGAGGCATCGTTGCGACACCGCCCGAGCGGACCTGGTCCAGGGTCAGTACCAGCGGCATCCGGGCGGTCAGCATCGCCTCCAGCGCCGAGACGGTCGCCCGCGCGGCGGATCCGGTCGTCCCGGTTGCTCCTGGGACGCCCAGGCACAGCACGGTGGAGGCAACGTTGGAGAGCACGATGCCCGCTGCTGCCCAGGCATCGCGGCTGGAGAGTGCGCCCTGCGCGAAGGCAGCCTCGACGGCGGCGGCAGCCAACCGGCCGAGCGGACGGGAAGTGTCAAGGGCGTGCGCGTCGCCGGTGATCCGCCTCGCCAGCACCGGCAACGGCTCGCTCGCTGATGGCAGCGCTTCCAGAACCCCTGCTACCAGCTCCACCAGACCGGCGCCGACGCTCGGACCGTGGACGGCGCCGCACCGTACGGCCTCCGCCCGCGCGGCACGCTTGAGCCCTCCCGACGCGCACCACTGCCCCCACCAGTCGCCGAGACCAGCGAAACGGGCTGCGGCGTCGCGCAGTCCGGCTTCGGCCTCCGCCCAGGCTGCCGCCTCTCGCGCGCGCTCGGCGGCGTGGTCGACGACCGGTCCGGTCAGCGTCTCGACGGCGTCGGCCAGCCCTGCCGGCCACGGTCCACGACGCAGGATCGCCTCGATATCGGTCAACTCCACCCGCAGGGTCGACCCCGTCCGCCGTGGCCGCCCGACCAGCCGTGCCGCCGCGGCCCGCTGGGCGTCGGTCGGGTCGTTGAGCTGGACGACACCGGTCATTGCCGTTCCCCGGGATGCGGCGATCCGCGGGCGCAACCGGGCCAGCAACCAGGCCATCTCGGGCACGCTGAGGAGCCGGTCCAGCGCAGCCTTGTCCCCCTCGGTCGTCGGATCCTCGCTCATCCGAACAGCGAGTCCTCCGCCGGCGGCGTACCGGACTCGCCGCCGGCCCGGGCGGGTCCATCGACCTCGGCGAGCCTGGTTCGACGCGAGCCGTTCCACTGCCAGCGGGTGACGCCGACCGCGTCGACACCATCGACGCGGGAGAGTTGGGCGATGGCGAGGCCAGGCACCTGCGGATAGCAGCCCCACTCCCGCTCACTGGTCATCACCACGTCGAGGTCGAAGGTGGCGAGCAGACCCAGTGACTTGGCACGGGAGTCGTCATCGACGCCTGCAAAGGCTTCGTCGAGCAGGATCAGTCGCGGCGCGTGCGGGCCGGCGGAGTTGTAGTGCGACGACGCTGCGGCGAAGAGTGGCACCGACATCGCCAGCACCCGCTCTCCGCCCGAGGCCGGGCCAGTGGCCGAGCGCCAGTGTCCGCTCTGCCACCGCTCGATGGCGAACGAGTGCCACTGCCGGTAGTCCAGTGCCTGCTCCAGGTGTTCCGCCCAGCCGCCGGTGGGGTCGGCCTGGCGCACCTCCGCGATCCGGGCCTGCAGGAACTCCGCGATCGCCGAGCGGTCGGCAGGTGTCCAGGTGGCATCGGAGCGGATCATCAGGTCGCGCGCGGCCGTGAGGCCTACCGGCCCGTCGCCCCGCTCGCGCCAGCGGACGCGGAGCTGCATGCCGGTGGAGGTTTTGCGGTCGGCGAGTTCGGCGTTCATCCGGTCGATCTGCGCCTCGGCCGACAGCAACAGCTCGTGCAGCTCTCCGGCGACCTCGTTGACCAGGTGGTTCTCCAGGATTTCGCGCTCTCGGGCGCTGAGCAGCCGCTCACGTTGGCCGAGGTCGTCGGCCAGGCGTACGGCGAGCCGGTCGACGTCGATCTCATCGCTCAGGTACCTCACCCGGGCGACGACGACGTCCCCACGCTGGTCGAGGAAAGAGGTGTGCCCGTGGCGGCTCATCTGGGTCGAGAGCTCCTGGGCGGCAGTGGACGTGCGCTGCTGCGCGCGGCTCCAGGCGTCGTCGCTCTCCTCGACGCCGGCGAGCTCCTGCTCGGCGCCGCGGGAGAAGGCCAGCGCGGCTGTGACGTTCCACTCCTCGTGGGTCTCCGGATTGGGTACCTGCAGGTCAGGCAGCGCCACGCGCACCAGCCCTGTCGCGGCGAAGCCGCGCAACTCCCCGATCACCCGCTCCCGCTCGGCCGCAGCCTCCTCGCGGCGGGTGCCGAGTTCGCGGACCTTCTCCTCCAGGGTGCCCAGGCGACCAGCCGCGGCAAGTTGCTTCCCGCCGATCCGCTTCAGATCGGCCTCCACCCTCGCAAGCGTAGTAGTGATCTCCCCAAGGCGAGCCTCCAACTCGGAGACCGACGCTCCCACGGTGGCGCGGAGCGCGTCGGCGTGGGCCCGCAGCCCGGCGGCCCCAGTGCGCACCTCACGCGCGGTGCCCTCGCGCTCCTCCAAGACTATCGTGGCCTCGGCGGCCCGCTCGGCGGCGGCCTGGCGGCCTGCGTCCGCGTCACCCGCTCGCTGCCCCGCGGTCCGCAACTCGACCAGAGCCTCGGAGTAGGCGTTCACCGCTGCCAGCGCCCCGTCCAGCGCCGCCAGCGTGGTGCCTGTGCCGAGGTCGGCGGCGACCTCGGCCAGCTCGCCGGCAGCCTCCTCGGCCGCGGCGATGTCCCTCTCCCAGTTCTGCTGCGCCTGTGCCACGGCAGCCTGCGCCACTTGCAGCTCGCGCCCGGCGGCGGCGACCCTCTCGTGGGCCGCGGCGAGGTCACGCTCGCTGGCCGAGGGATAACCAGCGCGCTCGGAGTCGATGCGCGCGGTGGCCACCTCAAGCTCGGCGATCAGCGCACGAGTGCGCTCCAGTGCAGAGACCAGCGCGGCCTCCTCGCCGCGCAGCCGGGCGAGCGTCGCGCGCCGGGTCGCCTCACGGGCTCCGGCGCCGACGTAGCCGGCCTGCTCCTTGCTCCATGTGCCTCGGGCCGGACCAGCGCCCCAGCGACCGCCGGCGTCGACCCACAGCGCGGCCCCAGAGCCCTCGCCGAGCCCGACGCGCGCCAGCACGCCGGCGACGACCGCGGCTGGTACCCCGGCATCTGGCCCGACGGCCGGCACCAACAGCGCCGCCAGCGAGGCGCCCGGCCCCAGCTCCGGCCCGCCCGAGCCGAGCACGACGTCACCGTGGGTCGACAGCGTGCCATCGGGGAAGATCCACGCGTCCAGCAGCCCGGCCGACTGCAGCGCCGCCTCGATCCCGGCCCGATCCGCGGTGGTGACGTCGTCCGCGAAGTCGGTCAGCCGCCACAGTGGCGCACCCGGCACGCCCTCGCGTGCCGACGACTCGCGGCCAGGCGCGGCTGGCGGCGCGGGGTCACGGCCGGCCTCCAGGTCTGCGATCTCGGCGCGGACTTCGCCCAGCTCCCCGTCCAGCCGGTCCCGCTCGTGCTCCGCGGTGAGCTTGCGTCGACCCAGGTCGTCCATCGCGGTCGAAGCCGCGGCCTCCACCGCAGTCCGGACCGGCGACTCCCCATCGAGGCTGCGCGCCCAGTCCTCGGCCACCTGGACCAGTTCGTCGGGCCTGGCCGCAGGAACCACGACCGAAAGCCCGCCCAGGTAGTCGCGAACCCCGTCGCAGTAGCTCACGACCGCCTCCTCGACTCCGGCTGCGGCCGACTGGAGCTGCTCGGCCCGGGTCGTCTCGGCCGCCTCGGCGTCGTCGAGCGCGCTCCGCGCCCGGGCTGCCTCGCCCTCCGCGGCGCGCACACGGTCGACGAAGCCGCGCACGTGCGTGATCTGCTCGCGACGACGTGGCAAGGCCCGCCGCGCGGCGTTCTCATCCTGGGAGATCGCGGGGTGGTCGGGCGCCAGACCGGCCTCGATGGCCAACCTGGCCGCGGTCTGGTCGTGCCGGGCCGCAGCGGTGAGGGCGTCGTCGTGGCGGCATACGGCCTCGGCCGCGTCGGTGCCGTCCCGCTGGGCCCGAGCGCGGGCCGACTCCACCTCGCGCGCTGCCCCACCGGCGGCCCGTTCTTTGTCGGCAGCAGCCTTCTCAGCCTGCTCCAGACGGGCGGCGTCCTTCATCTCCGGGCTCTCCCGCAGCGCCCTCTCCTGGCCCTGCAGAGCACCTTGCTGCTCCTCGGCCACCTGCTTGGCCCGGTCGATCGTGGCCTCGTCCTCCCGGGCAGCGGCCAACTGCTCCTCGGCGGTTCGCAGGTTGCGGCCGGCATGCTCGAAGGTAGAGTTGACCATCCGGACGGCCGTGGTGTGCCGGCGCGCCGCCACCCGTGCATAGGCTCGGTAGAGCTTGAGGAAGTCCTCGGCAGCCTTGAGGGTGTCGCGCGCATCGGCGATCCCGGCGCGCTCCTCCTCCAGAGAGCGGAAGGACTCCGCGACGTCGGCCACCACTGCCTGGTCCAGCGGGGCTAGCGCCTCGGTGAGCGCGGCGGAGAGCGCCTTCTCGTCGGGCCGCTTGGACAGCTGAGGCTGGCGCAGCTGGATGAGCAGGTCGACGAGCGCGGCGTACCGCTCCTCCCCGAGCCGGAACAGCGTCTCGTCGATCGCCCGTCGGTAGGCCTCCTGAGTGGCGTGCACCTGCCCAGCCCCGGCCACCTCCTCGCGCAACCGGGCGTCGGTCAGCACGGTGCGGGTCTCGTCCATCAGCCGCAGGTCACCAATGCGCCGGGAGGTGGTGAAGTACCAGGTCTTGACGATGCCGCGGCCCGCGGCGGCCTTGAGGCCGATCCCGAGCGTGGTGAAGCGCTCGATGCCCTCGGCATCGATGCGGCCGAACTCGATCCAGGAGTAGCCGGTGCGCTCGGAGGAACCATGGGCGCCCCCGAGCAGGAGGTTCCACTCCATCCGCTTCTTCGGGTCGGCGTCGGGCTCGACGCGGCGCGGCAGGATCGAGCCGTCGAGCAGGAACGGCAGCGTCAGCGCCAGCACCTTGGACTTGCCGGTGCCGTTGTTGCCACGCAGCAGCAGCCGGCCGTCATGGAACCAGAACTGCTCGTCGTCGTAGTAGAACATGTCGACCAGGCCCAGCCGCAGCGGCTGCCACCGCTCCGTCGTGGGGTGCGGCAGCGTGTCCGGGGCAGCGCCGTGCGTGACGTTCCAGTCCGCTGCTCCCTGGGTGCTCGTCAACGCGTCGTCCTCTCGGCGATCGTGGGCGCGGCCACGACAAAGCGGCGCAACGCGGGGAGGGTGTGTACGACGGCTTCGGCTCCGGTGCCCTCGACCCGGACCAGGCCGAGCCCTGCAAGCCTGTCGAGCGCCTCGGCGACGATGGCGTTCTCCGCGCCCGGCTCGCGGGTGGTCTTGCGCCAGTAGGAGACGTTCTCCTTCGCCAGGGCCCTCACCTTGCGGCGCAGCGCCGCAACCTCGGTGGCGCCGGTGGCGGCCAAGTGCTCGGCGAGCAGCAGGGTGGCGTGCCCGTCGGTGCCCTGCTCCGGCATGCGCACATCGGTGAGCTGGTCGTCAGGGTCCACCATCGCGATCCCCTCGGCCCGCAACTCAGACACCAGACCGGTGGCCTCGGTGATCCGGCGGGTGACGAGGACCCGCTGCCCGCTGAGCAGATAGCCCCGCTCAGCCTCGGGCAACTCGTCGTAGTAGACCACCGGGTCGCACAGTAGCCGCCGCGTGACCGAGTGCCGGAGCCGCCGGTTGGCCTCGTCCTCGGTGTAGGCCGGCGGCGGCTCATGCAGGGAGGACTCAATGTCCTCGATGGCCGGCCGCGGCCCGAGCGCCGCCCCGAGCAGTCCAGGTCCGTGCTCCGTGGAGAGCATCGTGGCCAGAACCCGGCGGTCTACGTCGTAAAGCGCGTCTCCGCCTGATGAGACATAGGCGTCCTCGTCCCCCGCCACCCGGGCCAGCACCCCGTAACCCAGCAGCAGCCGGATCGCTGCCACCAGGTCGGATCGTTCCTCGCGGTTGCTGAGCGTGAAATCCACGCTCTCCAGCCCGGGCTGGCGCGCCGCGAGCACGATCTCCTCGGCGAGCCGCCCGAGGGAGACCTGCGGGTCGGAGCGCTCCAGGACCGCGAGGGCGAGACACAGCAGCACGTACCGGCGGCGGGTGAACCCAGGGTCGCCCTTGCGGGCCCGCGCCGGGTGTCGCTGCGCGATCGCGACTGCTGTCGGCCCCTGCGGCACATACGCGGTGAGCAGCCGGACCGCCTGCGGCTCCACCACCAGCCGCCAGCCGGTCTCGCGCTCGAACCACTGCCGTAGCGCATCTGCATGGCGCCGCGCCAGCCGGAAGAGGTCGGGATCGGTCTGCGCGCGCAACACCGGCCGCATCAGCAGTGCTCGTAGCGCTCGGGCACGGCCCTCGGTCTCCCGCTCCTCCAGCGCGCCGGAGATACGCGGCGCCAGCTCGATTCGGCTCACGCGTACGCCCCCTCGAGTTCCTCAAACTCCTCGAGCGGCTCCTCGACCGTCGAGGCGATGTCGACCAGGTGGTCGGGACCGGACAACTCGCCGTCGGGGGTGCGGATCACCGCGATCCCGGCTCCGGGCACCCGGCGCAGCGTGACGGTCAGCTCACCGTCGGAGGTGTGCACCTGGGCGGTGTCCGCACGCGGACCCATCGCGGCCAGCGCATCGCCGAGCAGCCCGATGAAGAGCCGGAACGCCTCCGGGTCGAGGTCGCCGAACGCGGACAGCGGCCGGGGTCCGTGGGTGAGGATCCGGCGGCGCGCGGCGGCCGTCTGCTCGGCCTCCTCGCGCGCGCTGGCAATGAGGAGCGCCTTCGCTTCGCTACGGTCGGCGACTCGGGTCCCCTTGCCGCGCCGTTCGTAGGAGCCCGTCCGCCGCAGTTGCGGGCTGATCTGCACCGCCGGCGCCTGCGCCCAGGGAGTGGCGTTGCCGAGGTCGGCGACCACCCACGCGTCCTCGGTCTCTGCGGTGACGCTCAGGTGCCGCACCGGAGTCAGCCCGAAGGCGGAGCGCCACAGCCGGTGCCGGTCCCCGTCGTCGGGAAGGGCTGCGAACCAGCGGGCCAGGGTTAGGAAGTCATGGGTGCGGTCGGTGCGCCCGCCCGCCTTGTCGTGCAGCGAGCGGACCACGGCGAGCAGCGCCGGGATCGCCGCGCGGGCCCGGACGCGCAGCAGCTTGGCTTCGCTCTCGCGGCCCGGCGAGCTCACGAACCAGTCGGCCAGGCCCGACCACTGTCGCCGCCACACCTCCCGTGCCGCCGCCGCTGCGGTCTCCGCCTCACCCGGCGCGGCGTCCGTGGCCTCCCGCTCTGCGGCCGTCGTGGCCAGGAAGTCCACGCCCACAGGCGGGATCGAGTCGAGCAGCTCGGCGATCGCGGCGCCCCGGGTGAGCAGGTCGTGGATGAACCGCTCCAGGTACTGGATCAACTGCTCCTTGTAGGCCAAGAACGCCTCCACGTCGGCGTCGTGCAGGTCGATGGTGCGCTGGATCGAGCCCATGAAAGCCACCGCGTTCTCGGCCAGTTCGGCGAAGCGCTCCCGCAGGCTACGCAGCGCTTGATGGGTCCGGGCAGCGTCAGCCGAGACACCAGCCTGGTGCTCGGCAACCGTGTCTCGCAGGTGAGTCAGCAACACCACGATGTCCTCCAGCGCCACCGACTGCAGCGATCCGCGGGTGCCGAGCGCGGCGTCGTACTGGGCGAGCGCCCGCTCAGCTGCCTCCCCGGGCCGAGACATCTGGTAGAGCATCCGACGTCGGTAGAAGTCTTCCAACGCGGTGACTCGGCTGGAGTCGGGAAAGGCGAGCAGGTTGCCCCAGTTGGGGTCCGCCAGCCGTTCCAAGGCATCGGAGACGCCGTCCTCCTCGACCGGGCGTCCGCCGTCGGCCAGCAGCGCCGCGCGCACCTGCTCGGGGCGTACGTGAACGGTGAACCGCTCCTTCTCCGCCATGAGAGCGCGCATGATGCGCCGGTAGATCGGCGCGTTGGGCGTGCTCAGGTATGCGAAGGGTCCATATGTGGCTTCGAGGCCCTCAATCTTCGCGTGCTCTTCGGATGGCGAGTCGGTCACGGCAGCAGAGTCTTCCATCGACGACCGACACTGATCGCGATTGCGCTCCTGCTGGGTGCACCTGCGACGTGGGTGATGTTCTCGCCGCTCGGGAGCCCTCGGCCGCCGGCGTCTCCGCCAGCCGCCGGCGAGGCGCATCGTCGTACCGACTGGTGACGTCTCCGCCCGTCACGTGGCTGGTGCGCCCGGGCAAGCCATCAACCCTCAGTCAACTTCGGGTCGCTTGTGGGCTTGGTCAACATGGCATCCGGAATGGCGGACTTCGCTGTGATCGACGCCGCTGCGTCTGGATGGATCCAACGCGACAACTCGACGGCGACGGCGAGATCTCGCGTCAGGTTGCGTCGATGGATCGGTTCGTGGTGGGCGGCGCGGTTCCGTACGAGCATCAGGTCGGCGAGGTGACGCTCGACCTGTCGCCGGCGCTTGCGAAGGCCCGGGTCTCCGCCGGGAACGTGGTAGCGCTGGGCGGTGAGGTAGCGCCAGAAACCGAAGCTGAGCTCGGCGACAACCTTCCCGTGTGTCAGCGAGGTGCGTCCGTGGTTGGTGGCCCGGTCGCGGGCATTGGTGATGTCGGCCATTCCGCGGGCATCCAGTGGGACGGTGTCAGGCCAGAGCTGCGAGTTCCGTCGGGTCGCCCTGCCACGAGTTGCTTGTCGAGAGCATTGCGTACAACGACCTCACCAATCGCGGCGGCCTACACTCGGGCTCGATGCAGAAGTCGAAGCGAGCTTTGTCGTTGGCCCGGAACCCGACGATCACGGCGACGGGGTCGACGCCGGCTCCGATAGCCCGCATGGCGTACTTCCCCGCCCCATCCAGGCTTGATCGAAACTGGCGGCCCGTTGTCCGGCGTAGTTGTAGGCCACGCCCTGCTTGCGAGACCCGTAGACCCCCACATCGGTGGAGTCCAAGTCGAGAGTGGCTCGTCCGCTCAACCTGACCCGGCGCGAAGCCGGAAGCAGCCCGAACGCGCGGCCGGCCAGGTCTCCTGCGGCGACCTCGACCCCGGCCAACTGCTCG
>JBPCQY010000052.1:0-62523 GCA_050997635.1 Nocardioides sp. | reverse complement strand
CGGCGAAGCCGGCCCAAGAAGTGAAGTTCCCCAAGGCTCACCGCGAGGTGAGAACCAGGGCGACAAGGAGAGAGTGATGATCCAGCAGGAGTCGCGACTCAAGGTCGCCGACAACACCGGTGCGAAGTAGATCCTCTGCATCCGCGTGCTCGGCGGCTCGGGTCGGCGCTACGCCGGCATCGGCGACGTCATCGTTGCCACCGTCAAGGACGCGATCCCCGGTGGCAACGTCAAGAAGGGCGACGTCGTCAAGGCCGTGATCGTGCGCACCGTCAAGGAGCGTCGTCGTGTCGACGGTTCCTACATCCGTTTCGACGAGAACGCCGCCGTCATCCTCAAGACCGACGGTGAGCCGCGGGGCACGCGCATCTTTGGTCCCGTCGGCCGCGAGCTGCGTGAGAAGCGGTTCATGAAGATCATTTCGCTTGCGCCGGAGGTGCTCTGATGAGCGTCAACATCAAGAAGGGCGACACCGTCAAGGTGATCGCAGGCAAGGACAAGGGTGCCGAGGGCAAGGTCATCCAGGTGCTCCGTGAGGCCGACCGGGTGATTGTCGAGGGTGTGAACCGGGTCAAGAAGCACACCAAGTCCATCGACCAGGGTGGGCGCGCCGGCAAGTCCGGAGGCATCATCACGACCGAGGCCGCGATCCACATCTCCAACGTGATGCTCGTGTCCGGCAAGGGCATCACCCGGATCGGCTTCCGCCGTGACGAGGTCAGCAAGCGGCGGAACGACGGTTCGACGTACACCGCGCAGCGCAGCGTGCGCATCGCACGCAAGACGGGTGAAGAGATCTGATGACCACCATGCACACCGATTCGGCAAGCGCAGAGACGACCACCGAGGCCCCGGCCGAGCGGGTGACCCCGCGCGTCAGGACCCGGTACCGCGAAGAGGTGCTGCCGAGCCTGCGTGAGCAGTTCGGCTACGCCAACGTGATGCAGGTGCCTGCCCTGACCAAGATCGTGGTCAACATGGGTGTCGGCGAGGCCGCTCGCGACTCCAAGCTGATCGAGGGCGCGGTGACCGACCTGACCGCCATCACCGGCCAGAAGCCGCAGGTGACCAAGGCCCGCAAGTCGATCGCCCAGTTCAAGCTGCGTGAGGGGATGCCGATCGGCGCCCACGTCACGCTGCGTGGCGACCGGATGTGGGAGTTCCTGGACCGGCTGCTCGCCCTGGCGCTGCCCCGGATCCGTGACTTCCGCGGTCTTTCCGACCGGCAGTTCGACGGCCGTGGCAACTACACCTTCGGTCTGACCGAACAGGTCATGTTCCATGAGATCAACCAGGACCGGATCGACCGCTCACGCGGCATGGACATCACGGTCGTCACCACGGCCACGAACGACGACGAGGGTCGCGCGCTGCTCAAGCAGCTGGGCTTCCCCTTCAAGGAGAACTGACATGGCGAAAACCGGCCTGAAGGTCAAGGCGGCTCGCAAGCCGAAGTTCAAGGTCCGCGGCTACACCCGCTGCCAGCGCTGCGGTCGCCCCAAGGCTGTCTACCGCAAGTTCGGTCTGTGCCGGATCTGCCTGCGAGAGATGGCGCACCGCGGCGAGCTGCCCGGCGTGACCAAGAGCTCTTGGTAAGAAGGCACTCGGGGCTTCCCCCCGCGACTCTGTGGGGGCTTCGCCTCCGCACCCCCGTCAACTGGTCCCGGTTCCCATCGGGGTCCGACAACAAAACGAACGCTGAAGGTCCCAGGCGTTGCCCGGGAAACCACAACGAGGAAGGGCCGAGCCGGCCATGACAATGACAGACCCGATCGCAGACATGCTCACCCGTCTGCGCAACGCCAACCAGGCGTACCACGACACGGTTGCGATGCCGTACAGCAAGCTCAAGTCAGGGGTTGCCGAGATCTTGCAGCAGGAGGGCTACATCACCGCCTGGAAGGTCGAGGACAACGTGGACGCCGAAGGCGCCGACGTGATCGGCAAGACGCTGACCGTGACACTGAAGTACGGCCGCAACCGTGAGCGCTCCATCGCCGGCGTGCGCCGGATCAGCAAGCCCGGGCTGCGCGTCTACGCCAAGCACACCGGGCTGCCCAAGGTCCTCGGTGGACTCGGCGTCGCGATCATCTCGACCAGCCAGGGGCTGCTCACCGACCGTCAGGCCAACAAGAAGGGCGTGGGTGGGGAAGTTCTCGCCTACGTCTGGTGAGACCAGGACCAGGAGGAGACAAGCAATGTCACGTATCGGCAAGCTTCCGGTCACGGTCCCGTCGGGTGTCGACGTCACCGTCGACGCAAGCAAGGTGACCGTCAAGGGTCCCAAGGGCACCCTGTCGCACCACGTCGCCGCCCCGATCACGATCGAGCGCGGCGAGGACGGTGCGCTGGAGGTCCGGCGTCCCGACGACGAGCGCAACAGTCGTTCGCTGCACGGTCTGACCCGCACCCTGATCGCCAACATGGTGACCGGAGTGACGGACGGCTATGAGAAGAGGCTCGAGATCGTCGGGGTGGGCTACCGGGTTCTGTCCAAGGGCCCGACGCAGCTGGAGTTCCAGCTCGGCTACTCGCACTCGATCACGTTCAACGCACCCGACGGCATCACCTTCACCGTCGAGAGCCCCACGAGGCTCGGGGTCCAGGGCATCGACAAGCAGCTGGTCGGCGAGGTTGCGGCCAACATCCGCAAGCTGCGCAAGCCCGAGCCCTACAAGGGCAAGGGCGTGCGGTACGCCGGCGAGCAGATTCGCCGCAAGGTCGGAAAG
Source organism: Nocardioides sp. (assembly GCA_050997635.1). GTDB lineage: Bacteria > Actinomycetota > Actinomycetes > Propionibacteriales > Nocardioidaceae > Nocardioides. The sequence continues at coordinate 59,794 of JBPCQY010000052.1, read as the reverse complement.
GCCGGTAAGTAGTCATGGCGATCTCATTGTCCAAGAACAAGCACACCGCCGACCGCACGAAGTCGCGCCTGCGCCGCCAGGCGCGGGGTCGCAAGAAGGTCGCCGGTACGTCCGAGCGCCCGCGCCTGGTCGTGACCCGCTCGTCGAAGCACATCAGCGTCCAGGTCGTCGACGACTCCGTCGGAAAAACCTTGGCCTACGCCTCGACGATGGAGGCCGACCTGCGCTCCTTCGACGGCGACAAGACCGCCAAGGCCAAGCTGGTCGGGGAGCTCGTCGCGACCCGTGCCAAGGGCCAGGGCATCGAATCGGTTGTCTTTGATCGTGCCGGAAACCAGTACCACGGCCGCATCGCGGCCCTCGCCGACGCCGCCCGTGAGGGCGGCCTGACCTTCTGACGTCTCGAACAGGTAAGGGAGTAATTCTCATGAGCGGAGCCCAGCGCGGACAGCGCGCAGGCGGCGAGCGCGCCTCCGGCGACCGACGCAACCGTGACGACCGTCGTGGTGGCCAGGGCGCTGACAAGAACGCCTACGTCGAGCGTGTCGTCGCTATCAACCGGGTCGCCAAGGTCGTTCAGGGCGGTCGTCGCTTCAGCTTCACCGCCCTCGTGGTGGTCGGCGACGGCGACGGACTCGTCGGTGTCGGCTACGGCAAGGCCAAGGAAGTCCCGGCCGCCATCGCCAAGGGTGTCGAGGAGGCCAAGAAGAGCTTCTTCAAGGTCCCCCGAATCCAGGGCACCATCCCGCACCCGGTGCAGGGTGAGAAGGCCGCCGGAGTGGTCCTGCTGCGTCCGGCCGCTCCCGGTACCGGTGTGATCGCCGGTGGCCCGGTGCGCGCCGTACTCGAGTGCGCCGGCATCCACGACGTCCTCAGCAAGTCGCTGGGGTCGTCCAACCAGATCAACATCGTCCACGCCACCGTCGCGGCGCTGCGGATGCTGGAGCAGCCCGAGGCCGTGGCCGCCCGCCGCGGCCTACCGGTCGAGCAGGTCGCTCCGGCTGCCCTGCTCAAGGCCCAGGCCGAGGTTCCCGAGGAGGTGACTCACTGATGGCACAGCTGAAGGTCCAGCAGCTCAAGAGCACGATCGGCTGCAAGGAGAACCAGCGCGAGACCCTACGCACCCTGGGTCTCAAGCGCATCGGCGACGTGGTCGTCAAGGAGGACCGCCCGGAGATCCGTGGCATGGTCCAGACCGTTCGTCACCTCGTGACGGTCGAGGAGGTCAACTAGAGATGACTCTGAAACTGCACCACCTGCGTCCCGCGCCGGGCGCCAAGACCGCCAAGACCCGTGTGGGTCGCGGTGAGGGCTCCAAGGGAAAGACCGCCGGCCGCGGCACCAAGGGCACCAAGGCGCGCTACCAGGTTCCGGCTGCCTTCGAGGGTGGCCAGATGCCGATCCACATGCGTCTGCCCAAGCTGAAGGGCTTCAAGAGCCCGTTCAAGGTCGAGTTCCAGGTCGTCAACCTCGACAAGCTCGGTGAGCTCTTCCCCGACGGCGGCACCGTCTCGGTCGACGACCTCGTGGCCAAGGGTGCGGTCCGCAAGGGCCAGCCGGTCAAGGTCCTCGGTCAGGGCGACCTCACCGTCGCCGTCCGGGTGAGCGCCCAGGCGTTCTCCGGCTCGGCCAAGGACAAGATCGAGGCGGCCGGCGGCTCAGCCACCGTCGTTTGAGCTGGCCCACCGCGCGTGCGCAGGCAGGGGACCACCGTGGACTCCGGTCCGCGGGGCCCGCGCCTGACGCAAACCGGTCGGCTCGGGCGAGCCTGTTAGGCTTCCTCGGGTCTTCGCGGGTGCTGTGCGAGGGCCCACCCGCCCGAAGAAAGAGGAACCAGTGCTAGGCCCGTACGCCAACGCTTTCCGGACACCGGACCTGCGGCGCAAGCTGCTGTTCGTCATCTTCATCATCGCGATCTTCCGGCTCGGGTCGCAGGTTCCCGCGCCCGGGGTGAACGTCGCGAACGTCCAGGAGTGCATCAAGGGCGTCCAGAACACCGGCGTCTACAACCTGATCAACCTGTTCTCCGGCGGTGCTCTGCTCCAGCTGACGATCTTCGCGCTGGGGATCATGCCCTACATCACCGCCAGCATCATCCTGCAGCTGCTCGTCGTGGTGATCCCGCGGCTCGAGGCGCTGAAGAAGGAAGGCCAGGCGGGCCAGACCAAGATCACCCAGTACACCCGCTACCTCACCCTGGGTCTCGCTCTGCTCCAGGCGACCGGCATCGTCGCGCTGGCGCGCTCGGGCAACCTGCTCCAGGGCTGCGACAACACCAGGTTCCCTCTGCTCCACGACAACGGCACCACGACGTTCCTGGTCATGGTGATCACCATGACGGCCGGCACCACCGTGATCATGTGGCTGGGCGAGCTGATGACCGACCGCGGCGTGGGCAACGGCATGTCGATCCTGATCTTCACCCAGGTGGTCGCCCGGTTCCCCACCTCGCTCTGGTCGGTCGGCAAGTCCAAGGGCTGGTGGGTCTTCGGGATCGTGGTGGCCATCGGGCTCGTCATCATCGCCGCGGTCATCTTCATCGAGCAGGCCCAGCGCCGGATCCCGGTGCAGTACGCCCGCCGGATGGTGGGGCGCAAGATGTTCGGCGGCAGCTCGACGTACATCCCACTCAAGGTCAACCAGGCCGGCGTCATCCCCGTGATCTTCGCCTCGTCGCTGCTCTACCTGCCGGCGATGGCCTCGCAGTTCAACCCGAACACCACCAATCCGGTGCTGATCTGGGTCAGCAAGTACCTGGTGCGGGGTGACCACCCCATCTACATGATCACGTTCTTCGCCATGATCGTGTTCTTCACCTACTTCTACGTCTCCATCACCTTCGACCCCGAAGAGGTGGCCGACAACATGAAACAGTACGGCGGCTTCATCCCGGGGATCCGGGCCGGCAGGCCGACCCAGGACTACCTGTCCTACGTCTTGTCCCGCATCACGGCGCCGGGCGCGACCTACCTCGGTCTTGTCGCCCTCATCCCGCTGATCGCGTTCGTCGTGATCGGTGCCGACCAGAACTTTCCGTTCGGCGGCACCTCGATCCTGATCATGGTGGGCGTCGCGCTCGACACCGTGAAGCAGATCGAGAGCCAGCTCCAGCAGCGCAACTACGAAGGATTCTTGCGTTAAATGCGTCTAATCCTGATGGGACCTCCGGGGGCCGGCAAAGGTACCCAGGCGAAGTTCGTGGCCGAGCACTTCTCGATCCCTGCGATCTCCACCGGCGACATCTTCCGCGCCAACGTGTCGGAAGGCACCGAGCTGGGGCTCAAGGCCCAGGGCTACATGGACGCCGGCGAGTACGTCCCCGACGAGGTCACCAACCTGATGGTGCGCAACCGCATCGACGAGCCCGACGCCGACCCCGGCTTCCTGCTCGACGGCTACCCGCGCACCCTGGCACAGGTGGAGGAGCTCGACGGGATGATCAGGTTCACCGGCCACCAGCTCGACGTGGTCGTGGTGCTCAGCGTCGACGCCGAGGAAGTCGTGCAACGGCTCATCCAGCGCGCCGAGGTCGAAGGCCGGGCCGACGACACCGAGGACGTCATCCGGCGCCGCCAGGAGGTGTACGCCGAGCAGACCGAACCGCTGATCGACGTCTACAAGACCCGCGGCATCCTGATCGAGGTCGACGGCATGGGCGAGGTCCACGTCGTGACGCAGCGGGTCTTCGACGCGCTCGACGTCGTACCCCAGAGCTGACCCGATGGGCCTCCTCGACCGCGGTCTGGAGATCAAGACCCCCGAGCAGATCGACCTGATGCGACCGCCCGGGTTGCTGGTGGGGCAGACCCTCGCGCTGCTCCGCAGCGCCGTACGCCCGGGCGTGACGACAGGGGAGCTCGACCGTCTGGCCGAGGACAACATCCGCTCCGGGGGCGGCATCCCCTCGTTCCTCGGTTACAGCCACCCGCCGTTCCCGGCCACCATCTGCGCGTCGGTCAACGACGAGGTGGTGCACGGCATCCCCGGGTCGCGGGTGCTCGAGGAGGGCGACGTGATCTCGATCGACTGCGGCGCCATCGTGGACGGGTGGCACGGCGACGCAGCCATCACCGTCGGCGCCGGCGAGATCGCCCCCGACGTGGCGGAGCTGATGCGGGTCACGGAGGCGGCGCTGTGGGCCGGCATGGCGGCGGCTCGGCTCGGCGGCCGGGTCACCGACATCTCCCACGCGATCGAGACGCGGGTGCGGGCCGGAGGCGGCTACGGGATCCTCGAGGACTACGTCGGGCACGGCATCGGCACCCAGATGCACCTGCCGCCCAATGTGCCCAACTACGGTCGCCCGGGGCGCGGTCCCAGGATCGTGGAGGGCCTCGCGCTCGCCGTCGAGCCGATGGTCACCCTCGGAACCAAGGAGACCGTGCTCCTCGAGGACGACTGGACCGTGGGGACCGCGGACGGGTCGATGTCGGCGCACTTCGAGCACACCTTCACCGTCACGGCCACCGGCACCTGGGTGCTCACCGCCCTCGATGGCGGGGAGGGGCGTCTCACCGAGTTAGGTGTGGCTTTCGGGGGTCGGTAGGTTCTCGGCATGGATGTGGCGCCGTGGGTCTGGTGGACGACGGTGCTGGTCACCACGGCGATCCTGGTCTTCGACGTCTTCGTCATCGGGCGCCGTCCGCACGAGCCCTCCACCAAGGAGACCTCCCTCGCGCTGGCCGTCTTCATCGCCCTGGCCGTGGCGTTCGGCATCGGCGTCTGGGCCTTTGCCGGCGGTAGGTCGGGGGGCGAGTTCTTCGCCGGCTGGCTGACGGAGTACTCCCTCTCGATCGACAACCTGTTCATCTTCATCGTGATCATGGGCAAGATGGCCGTCCCGCGCGACTACCAGCAGACCGCCTTGATGATCGGCATCGTGATTGCGCTGGTCCTACGGGGCATCTTCATCGCGGTCGGTGCGGCCGCAATCAACGAGTTCAGCTGGGTCTTCTATGTCTTCGGTGCGTTCCTGGTGATCACCGCGGTCAACCTGGCCCGGGAGGGCAACGACGACGAGGGCGGGTACGACGAGCCGCGGCTGGTGCGCTGGGCCAGGGGCCGGCTCCCGCTGACCACCGAGTGGAACGGCGTACACCTCAGCGAGCGGAGCGGCGGCAAGCGCCTGTTCACCCCGATGTTCGTCGTCGTCCTGACCCTCGGCATGACCGACCTGCTCTTCGCGCTCGACTCGATCCCCGCGATCTACGGGCTGACCAGCGAGCCCTACCTGGTCTTCACCGCCAACGTGTTCGCGCTGATGGGCCTGCGCCAGCTCTACTTCCTCATCGGTGACCTGCTCACCCGCCTGGTCTACCTCTCCTACGGGCTGGCGTTCCTGCTGCTGTTCATCGGCGTGAAGCTGGTGCTGCACGCCATGCACGAGAACGAGCTGGCGTTCATCAACGGCGGCGAGCACATCGGCTGGGCTCCCGACATCCCGATCTGGGTCTCGCTGGTGATGATCGTCGGCACCCTGGCGGTCACCGGCGTGGCCAGCCTCGTGCACGACCGTTCAGCCCGCTGAGCGGGCGGGAACGCGCACCTCGGCGGCGAGAAGGGCGCCGCTCGGCGGTCAGGAGACGCAGTCGTCGGCCCAGAGGGAGGTGGCCGAGCCGCGGATCAGGCGGACCTGGAGACAGACCCGCTTGTCGGTGCGCAGCGTCACCGAGTCGGCCGACGTACGACGCGACTCGCCCGTGTCGGGCCGACGCAGCTCCCACGAGTCGCCCCGCTTCGGCTGGGACACCTGCCAGCGGAAGGTCACCGCCCGGCCGGCGCGGGCGCCGGTGAGCGAGGGCACCGGGACCGCGTCGGGGTCGACGGCGATCGGCGTGTGGCGCGCGGTGGGCACGACGGTGTCCGGGCCGGGGTTCGCGTCGCGACCGGCGTGCCAGAACAAGAACCCGGCCACGACGAGGAGCACGACGCCACCGACTCCCCACCACAGCAGCGACGACACGGGTGCCGGGGGTGCGGGTGGGACCTGCGCCGCCGGCGCCCCGGGCGCCGCTGCCTCGACCCGGGGACTGGAGCCAGACACGACGCTGACCGGTTTGAGCTGCGTGTGGTCCTCGTCGGCGCCGGTGCGCACGGGTACGGCGGTGTCGGGCCGGTCGCCCTCGACCGCAACCGGGGTGCGTGAGTAGCCCCGCTGCGCCTCGATCCGCTGAAGCGCGCGGGCCAGCTCGAGTGCGGAGCCCGGCCGGTGGTCGGGGGTCTTGGACAGGCACTGCCCCAGCAGCTGCTCGAGTGCAGGAGGTACGCCGGGCCGCTGGGTGCGTGGGGGAGCGGCGTGCAGGATCCGCGCGGTGAGCGCGCGCGAGGAGTTGTCGCCGTTCGGGACGGCGTACGGCGAGCGGCCGACGAGCAGGTTCCAGATGGTCGCCCCGAGGGAGTACACGTCGGAGGCGACCGAGCCGTTCGAGCGGCCGTCGAGCAGCTCGGGCGGTGACCACGGGTAGGAGATGCGGACCTCGTGGTCGCCCTCGATGTCCTGCAGCCGGCCGGCGATGCCGAAGTCGGTCAGGGCCGGCTCGTGGTAGGCCGTGACGAGCACGTTGGACGGCTTGATGTCGCGGTGGATGATGCCCGAGCGGTGGGCGGTCTCGATGGCGCTGGCCAGCTTGATGCCGGTCGCGAGCGCGTCGGGCACCGACATCGGCTGGGCCTGCACCCGCTGGCCCAGATCAGGCGGGGGGCAGTAGCGCATCACGAGATAGGGCCGGGAGCCCTCGACGACACTGGTGGTGCCGGCCGTCATCACCGAGACGATGTAGGGGTGGTCGGCCAGCCGCGCCATCGCGTTGGCCTCGGTCGTGAACATCGCCTTCTCGCGGTCGGTGAGCGGGAGGTCGGGGCGCACCACCTTGACGGCGACCCGCTGCCGCGGCCACTCCTGCTCGTAGAGGAAGACGTCGGCGAAGCCTCCGGAGCCCAGGTGCGAGACGAACCGGAAGCCCGGGATCTGCGGCCCGCCGCTCATCCGGGCTCCACCTCGTAGACGACCTGGAACTCCTCGGCCAGGTCGAGCGCCTGGCCCGGCTCGAGCACGTGGGGCTCCTGCGCGCGGATCTGCCCCGGGGCACGGCCGGGCACCAGCAGCGTCGTACCACCCCGGGAGCCGAGGTCGCGGGCCACGACGTGCCAGCCGTCGAGCACGATCTGCACGTGGACCCGCGAGACGTGGCTCGCCTCCGGGGGCACGGTCACCAGGTGCGGCCACTCACCGTGCTGGTCGACGGGCGCCGGCCGGCGCCCGATGACGACACCACGGTCGAGAGGGACCACCTCGCCGCTCGGGAGCCGCAGCCGCCCGAGCCGCGGGCGAGGCACCCGCTGGGGCTCCTGGGACGCGAGCGGCTCGTGGCAGACCCGGCACTGGGGCGGGTACGCCGGCGTCGGGTGTCCGCGCAGGCACCACACCGCCAGCACGGTCTCGTGGGTCGGCTGGCGCAGGTGGTCGACGGGCTGGTCCTGGGCCGCAGCCGCCGCGCGCTGCCGCACCGTGGTGTGCCCGTCGTGGTCACGGGGCTCGGCCGGGGCAGGGGCGGGCGCAGGGACCGGGCCGGTGACCCCGACGCGACCGGGTCCGGCCACCTCGGCGGCGAGTGCGGGCTCGCTGAACCGGCGGGGTACGTCGGGACCCACCGCCGCGCGGACCTCGTCGGGGATCTTGTCGATCAGGCCCGTGGAGGGCCGGCGCGCCGGGCACCAGCGGGCGGCGCCACCGGCGACGATCCCGCCGATGACGGGGAACCACGGCCCGTCGACCGGCAGCCCGACCGTGAGCATCGGCGACTCGTCGTGGCCCACCTCGCCGCCGCCCTGGCCGCTACCCCGGCCCCGGTCCCAGGTGGCGACGGCGGGCACATTGCCGGCATAGGCCTGCTCGAGGACGGCGAGGGCCTGGTCGACGCCGACAGTGATGAGGGCCTCCCAGAGTCGCTCGATCACCGACTCGTCTGGCTGGTCGGCCAGCAGCAGCCAGCGGGCGCCGCTGCCGAGGAGCAGCCCCGCGCCGGGTGCGTAGAACATGGTGTCCTCGCCGGTCCCTGCCACCCGAGCTCCCCGTCTCCTGGTCGTACGCCGAGCGGCGTACCGGCGCCATTCTCTCCGGACTCGCTCCCGAGAACACCAATTGGTCACGAAATGTCGAGATCGGGTTGGTCGGGCCACCCGTGCCACTTAGGCTCCTCGCAGCAGCTACGGGGAGTGATATGGGTTTCGGGACGTTCGCCCGGCGCCACCGCGCCGCGGTGGCGTCCTGGCTCGCGCTCGTGCTGGCCGTGAGCGGCGTCGTCGTCTACGCCATCTCCGCGCAGGGCTACCGGGCCCACCAGACCCAGCTCAACGACGGTGGCATCTGGGTCACCGACAACTCCCTGAGCGCGTTCGGACGGATCAACAAGCCGATCGGCCAGCTCGACGGTGCGATCTTCGCGCCCAACAAGGCCAACCTCGACGTCGTGCAGGACGGCTCGGCCGTCCTCGGCGTCGACCTCTCCGGGGGTGCCGTCTCGGTGCTCGACCCGGTCACCATGACCATGCTCGACGGGGGCTCGGTGCCCGTGCCGGCCGCGCCCGCGGTGCAGCTGCGCGGGGGCACGGCCGCCGTACTCGACACCGCCGCCGGCGGCGTGTGGGCGGCACGGGTCGACCCGGTCAACGGCACGCCGGCGCTGCCGACCCTGGACCGCCAGTCCAAGCCGCTGGCCAAGGCCGGCAAGGACGCCGCCCTGGCCGTCTCCGAGACAGGCACGGTGTACGCCGCCTCGGCCGAGACCGGCACGCTGCTGCGGCTCTCGCCCACGAGCACGGCCTTCGGGCCCCCCCACGAGAGTAAGCTCCCGCGCCCGTTCGGTCGCTCTCTCTCGCTCACGACGGTCGGCGAGACCCCGGTGGCGCTCGACTCCCGCAAGGGCCTGCTGTCCGTGGTCGGCGGCGCGAGACTCAAGGTGCCCGCCAACTCGGTGCTGCAGCAGCCGGGGCCGGCCGCCGGGTCGGTGCTCGTCGCGACGCCGACCGGGCTGGTCGCGGTCGACCTGCACTCGGGCGCGACCACGACGCTCGCCGCCAAGGTCCACGGCCTGCCCGCCGCCCCGGTGCGTCTCGGTGCCTGCCAGTACGGCGCGTGGTCGGGCGGCACCGGCTACGTCGCCACCGTCTGCGGCTCCGACCCGGTGGCCATCTCCGGGCTACGGGCCCAGACCCACGATCTGGTCTTCCGCACCAACCGCGGCGAGATCGTGCTCAACGACCGCGCCAACGGGGACGTCTGGAGGCTCGACGACCGCCAGGCCCAGCGCCTCGACAACTGGGACGCCTTCCGACCCAAGCCCACGAAGTCGACCCACCACGACAAGAACGACGACCCGAGCGTCGATGAGAAGACGCCGCCCAAGGCACGCGACGACCACTTCGGCGCCCGGCCCGGCCGCTCGACGGTGCTGCATCCGCTCGACAACGACAGTGCGCCGGTCGGCCGGCTGCTCTCCATCCGCTCGGTCCCGCCGGCCACCGGCTCGGGGGCCAGGGTCGACATCAGCCCCGACGGGCAGACGCTCCAGGTCACCCTGCCCACCCGGGCGAGCGGCGACACCTCGTTCGTCTACTACGTCGACGACGGGCGCGACGGGGTCTCGGGCCACGCGACGGTGCATGTCACCGCCCGCACCGCCGGCGAGAACAAGCTGCCGGCGCCTCGGCGCGGTGCCAAGGAACACCTGTGGCACGTCCTCGTCGGGGGCACCATGACCGTCCCGGCCCTCGCCGACTGGCGCGACTACGACGGTGACCCGACCTCGCTCGTCTCGGCCCGGCCGTTGTCGCAGATCGACGGCGGGGCCGCGGCCAGCGCCACGTCGGTCGGCGGCGTGCGCTTCCAGGCGCCGAACGACCCGGGCATCGTCAAGGTCCAGTACGCCGCCAGCGACGGCATCGGCGATCCGGTCAGCCGCAGCCTGACGTTCAAGGTCGCGAGCCCCGACGATGACACGTCGTACCCCGCGGTCGCCGAGCCCGACGTGGTCGTCGGCGAGGTGGGCAAGCCGCTCACCGTCAAACCGCTGCTCAACGACCTGCCGGGCGCCGACCCCTTCGACCCGCACGCGGCGCTCGCACTGGCCGGTCGGGTGGCGCAGCAGGCCGGCGCCGTGATCGACACCAACCTCGACCAGGGCACCCTGACGGTGACCAGCGAGGTGCCCCGCACCTACTTCGTGGACTACCAGGCCGCCTTCGGCAGCGCGAAGTCCGCCGACGGCAAGATCCGCGTCGACGTCCGGGCTCCGGCCAAGCCCGCGCCCGACCCGGTGGCCATGCCCGACCAGGTCACCCTCCACGGCACCGCGCCGACCCTGGTCGACGTGCTCGCCAACGACGCCGACCCTGCCGGCGGGCTGCTCCAGGTGCAGAACGCCACCGCGGACGACCCCACCCAGCTCGACCTCGGCGTCGTCGATGGACGCTGGGTCCGAATCTCCGCGCTGTCCGGGACGATGTCGCCCAATCCGCAGGTCGTGCGCTACCAGATCAGCAACGGCCGCAAGTCGGGCATCACCGGGCAGATCGTGGTCTCGCTGCGCCCGGCCCCGGCCGACCCGACCCCAGTCACCAACAACGACGTCGCCACCGTGCGGGCCGGCACCGCGGTCGCGATCTCTCCGCTCGACAACGACTTCTCGCCGTCCGGGGCGGCGCTCGCGCTCCAGAAGACCGTCGCCGACCGCACGGCCGGGTCGCTCCAGGTGAGCGACGAGGGGGCCAGAGGGCCCCTCGGCGATGCCTACGTCGTGGGTCGTCAGGTCCGGTACGTCGCGCCGGCGAGCCTGAAGCAGAACAAGAACGTCGAGGTCTCCTACGTCGCCACCGACGCCGAGGGGCACGCCGCACCCGGCACGATCACGGTGCGCGTCGTACCCCTGCACAGGGACAACCAGCCTCCCGAGCCACCCGAGCTCGACGGCCGGGTCGTCTCGGGCGACCAGACGAAGCTCAAGCTGCCCGGGTCCGGTGTCGACCCCGACGGCGACGCCGTGACCATCGTCGGCCTGCAGACGGCGCCGGCGCTCGGGCGGATCCTCAAGATCGGCGCCAACTCGATCGCCTACCAGGCCTACCCGGGCAGCGTCGGCACCGACGACTTCTCCTACCAGGTCACCGACTCCCGGGGCGCCAGGAGTGTCGGCCGCGTGCGGGTCGTGGTCGCGCCTGCGAGCAACCCGCAGCCGCCGCTGGCCGTGGCCGACACGATGACCGTCGCGCCGGGCCGGACGGCGATGATCAACGTGCTCGCCAACGACCTGATCGCCTCGGGTGACCGGGTCAGCGTCAACCTGGTCAGCCCGCCGCCGGGCGTCCGGCTGGCCGGGCCCCAGGGGCCGGTCCTGATCAAGGCGCCCCGGTCCGTCGACGGCCGCAACACGGTCGTGGTCTATCGGATCAGCAACGGGCTCGACGAGTCGCAGTCGACGGTCACCCTCGGCACCGCCAGGCCGTTCAACAACCCGCCGGTGGTCGCCGATGCCTTCGGCTCGACCGGCAACGGCGGCAGCGTGACCACCAACGTGCTTGCGACGGCGTACGACCCCGACGGCCCGGCCTCCGCCCTGCGGGTGAGCCAGGTCTACCCGCCCCGTGGGGTCAGGGCCAGCATCGTGCGGGGCAGCCGGCTCCAGGTCACCCGTGGACCCGACCCCGAGGTCGTGCCGTTCGTCGTGAGCGACCGCGACGGTGGCCGGACGACGGGCTCGCTCTACGTGCCGCCAGCGAGCGGCGCAGCGCCGTACGTGAGGCCGGACGCACTGATCCGGGTCAAGCCCGGCGGCTCGGTGACCGGCAAGCTCGCCGACTACGTCGTCAACCCGTCCGGTCGCCCGGAGCACGTGACGTCGGCGCGTCGGCTGTGGGCCTCGCCGACCTCGTCGGTCAACGTGGCCCTCACCGGCAAGGACGCCTTCCGCGTCGACGCCTCGCAGGAGTACGCCGGGCCGGGCGCCCTGGTCTTCGAGGTGACCACGGCGCGCAGCGCACACGACAAGAGGGCCGTGACGAGCGTGCTCAGCGTCCCGGTGCAGGTCGGCGAGGACAAGCCGATCCTGCGCTGCCCGGCGACCTCCCTGACTGTGCTGCAGAGCCGGTCGGTGACCATCAACGTGCTCTCGGTGTGCCACGTGTGGACCATCGACCCTGCCCAGCTCTCGCGTCTGAAGTACGCCGCCAGCTGGCGCCAGAACGTCAGCGGCCTCACCGTGTCGAGCATCAACGGGCCCAACATCACCGTGCGGGCCTCGCCCAGCACCAGGCCCGACAGCGTCGGACTGCTGGGGGTCTCGGCCTCGGGCAGTGACACCGGGCTGCTGGGGGTCCGGGTCACCCGGTCGCCTCCGCCGCGGCTGACGCCCATCCGGGTCGCCGACCTGAAGTTCGGCGACTCCCGCACGATCAACCTGGCGCCGTACCTCGTGCCGGGCGTGCACAACCCGCAGCCCACCCTGCTCGGCGCCTCGCAGGTCTCCGGCGTTCCGGTGCAGATCTCCAAGCGCGGCACCTCGGTCGTGCTGCACGCCAGCCGGCACGTGCACGGGCATGCAGAGTTCCGGGTCTCGATGAGCGACGCCGGCCCCGGGGCGGGTCCAGAACGCCGGGTCGACGGCCGGATCTCCCTGGACATCCTCGATGTCCCCGGGCGGCCGGACAAGCCGCTGCCTGACGGCTTCCGGCACAACTCGGCGGTGCCGGTGACCTTCACGGCCCCGGCGGCGAACGGCGCGCCGATCATCGGCTACCAGCTCAAGAACAACCACGGCAAGACGATCTCCTGCGGGTCTACCGCGTGCACGATGACCGGCCTGAAGAACGGCACGACGTACCACCTCGCCGTACGAGCCAGGAACGCGGTCGGCTGGGGCGCCTGGAGCGCCTTCTCGCGGCCCGTGACGCCCGACAAGAGGGCGGGCCAGGTCAGTGCCGTGCGCCTGGTCTCACGCGGCGACCACACCCTCAAGATCGCCTGGGACCCGCCGCTGATCGTCGGCAGTGGTGTCACGAAGTACAAGGTGACCTGGCCCGGCGCGGGTCGGGCGTTGACCGTGCACGGCGAGAAGGCCACGATCACCGGCCTGGACAACAACCGGCCCTACCGCTTCACGATCATCCCGTACAACGGGATCGGCCCGGGCAAGTCGTTCCCGTCCGGCTCGTTCCAGTCGATCGGCCAGCCGAACCCACCGGCCGCGCCCACGGTCACCGACGCCCAGCAGCCGGGTGACACGACGCGGCTGACGGTGAACTGGCCCGTGGTCGACCCGCCCAACGGTCCCGGGCCGGTCCAGTACACCCTCTACCGCGACGGCTCGCACGTCGTGTGCACCACCCGCAGCACGAGCTGCGACGACACCGGCATCGTCTACAACGGCGCCACCCACACCTATGCGGCCACCGCGACCAACGAGGGCGGCAAGGGCATCACCTCGGCGCGCGGCAGTGCCACGTCGTACGTCGCCATCGCGCCGCCAGCGCAGTGGACCTCGTGGGACGCCAAGGCCACCGGCCACGACCGCACCATCGAGGTGACCTACGACGTGCCGAGCTCACACGGCAAGCAGTCCAACGTCGACATCCTGGTCGACGGTGCCGTGGTCCGGTCCTTCGCCAACGAGACCGGGCACCACAGCCGTCAGGTGCAGGTCGCGAACGACGACCACCCCTACGCGATCTCGCTACGGGTGTGCAACGAGAACGCCGACGTGAGCCGGCGTTGCACCTCGACCAGCTCCTCCAAGAGCGTGCAGCCCTACGGACAACTCCGGGACTCGGCGATCATCTCGGTCACGGCCAACCCCGGCGGGCCGCGGATGTCGTGGACGATCAAGGTCAACCCCAACGGCGACCCGGCCCAGCTGACCATCGCCCGCGAGAACGGCGACACCCAGTCGTGGCCGGTGCCGGTGGGCGAGCAGACCTTCACGTCCGAAGCCATCGACTACGGCTACGACTTCCGCGAGAACGTCGTGGTCACCCTCAGCGACAACGGCCCCAGTCGTGGCTCGGCCGTGGACAAGGAGAAGGCCGCCACCGACCCGCCCCCGCCGCCGACAGTGGCGATCTCGCGGGGCACCCTGTGCAACGACACCCCCGGCTCCAAGGAACCCAGCTGCAACCGCAAGGGCCCCGCGACAGGCGGCGACTGCACCGACTCCAGCTGTGGCTTCATCGTCTTGACGGTGCGGAGCTTCGAGCGAAAGGCCCCGACCTGCTCGTTCAGCGCCCCCGGCAAGCTCTTCGTCGACACCTACAAGGGCGAGGAGGGCACCCACCAGATCGACGCCTACTACGGCTCGCCCGGAAACTCGGTCTCTGTGACCTGCGAGTACTCGGTCATCCTCAAGTCGCACGCGTCGTTCGTCTGGCCTGGCGGATAGCCGCGCCCACCTCGTGCTAGCCCTCCACCAACCCAGAAAGCACCGATGTGACGATCTCCGAACAGCAGGCCGAGTGGTTCAGGACCACCTTCGACAAGCTGACCGACAACATGGAGCAGGCCGTGCTCGGCAAGCGGCACGTCGTACGCCTGGCGCTGACCTGCCTGCTCTCGGAGGGGCACATCCTGCTCGAGGACTTCCCGGGCACCGGCAAGACCATGCTGGCCCGCACGTTGGCCAACACGGTGCAGGGCAGTCACGCACGGATCCAGTTCACGCCCGACCTGCTGCCCTCCGACGTCACTGGCGTGACGGTCTACGACCAGCACAAGGGCAGCTTCGAGTTCCACCCCGGCCCGATCTTCCACACCATCGTGCTCGCCGACGAGATCAACCGGGCCTCGCCCAAGACCCAGTCCGCGCTGCTCGAGGTGATGGAGGAGGGCCGGGTCACCGTCGACGGCGTCGCGCACTCGGTCGGCAGGCCGTTCCTGGTCATCGCGACCCAGAACCCCATCGAGCAGGCGGGCACCTACCGGCTGCCCGAGGCCCAGCTCGACCGGTTCCTGATGAAGACGGCCATGGGCTACCCCGACCGTTCGGCCACGATCGAGCTGCTGGTCAACGCCAAGGTGCGCGACCGGGCCTCGCTGGTCACCCCGGTCATCACCTCCGAGACCATTGCGGAGATGTCGGGCCTGGCCGACGACGTGTATGTCGACCCGGCCGTCATCTCCTACGTCGCCGAGCTCGCCGAGGAGTCGCGCCGCCAGCCGCACGTCAAGCTGGGGCTCTCCGCCCGAGGCTGCCTCGCGTTGGTCCGCGTGGCGAAGACCTGGGCCGCCGCCGACGGCCGCGACCACGTCGTACCCGACGACGTCAAGGAGCTGGCCGAGCCGGTGCTGTGCCACCGGCTGCTGCTCGACGCTGAGGCCCAGTTCAGCGGGGTCTCGGTCGAGGACGTCATCGGGCGGCTGCTCGATGCCGTCTCGCCGCCCACCGACCGGGTGGCGTGAGGTCGGTCTCGATGGAGCGGGTCCGCGACGTGGTGGGGGTGGTCAACCCGATCGGCTGGGTGATCGCCGGGTTCGGGCTCGGCCTGGCCCTGCTCGCCGCGCTCACCGACTGGCGCGAGGTCGCCGTGTTCTCGGCCGCGTGCCTGCTGCTGTTCCTGCTCGCGCTGCCCTTCCTGGTCGGCCGCACCGTGGTGCGCATCGATCTGGGCCTGACCCCCGAGCGGGTCACGGCCGGTGCCTCGGTGGCGGCCTCGATCAGGGTCACCAACGTCGCCGGCTGGCGCCTGCTGCCGACCACGCTCGAGGTGCCGGTGGGTCCGGTGACCCACCGGTACGGCGTACCTTCGCTGGCGCCGCAGGCCCAGAGCGAGGAGAACTTCACCATCCGCACCGAGTGCCGCGGCGTGATCCCCGTGGGGCCGGTGCTGACCCGGCGCGGTGACCCGCTCGGCATCTGCTCCCAGGACATCTCCTGGACCGGGGTCACCGAGATCATGGTGCGCCCGCCGATGGTGCCGATCGACGCCCTCGGCGCCGGGCTGCTGCGCGACCTCGAGGGCGTCTCGACCGACGCGGTCTCGCACAGCGACCTGGCCTTCCACGCCCTGCGCGAGTACGTCCCCGGCGACGACCTGCGGCACATCCACTGGCGCTCGTCGGCCAAGGTGATGGCCGCCGCCGGGGAGAACCAGCTGCTGGTGCGGCAGTACCTCGACACCCGCCGTAGCCACGCCACCGTCGTCGTCGACGACGCGGCCTCGGCGTGGACCACCGAGGACGACTTCGAGACGGCGATGTCGATCGCGGCCTCGATCATCCGGCGCTCCATCCTCGACGAGTTCGAGGTCTCCTTCGTGTGCGGCCGTCGGGCCGCGAGCGGCGTCGGCGGACACCTGGCCCTCGACGCCCTGTGCCGAGCACAGCTCGGCGAGGCCGGTCTGATCGCCACGGCCACCCGGGCAGCCGTGGCGGCGCCCGACACCAGTCTGCTGTTCCTGATCAGTGGTGCCGGGTCGCCGATCGACACCTTTTTGCGGGCCTCCGCCGCCTTCGCCCCGGAGGTACGCCGCTTCGCGATCCTCATCGACCCGGCGACGACCGCACGGGTCAGCGAGGCCGGTGGCCTCCCGGTGCTCCACGTGGCCACCCGCGACGACGCGCCCAAGGTGTTGCGCTGGAGCGTGCGATGAGGTTCTCGCCCCCGACCCGGGCGACCTGGGTCGACGCCGGAGTGCTGCTGGTGCTGACCGCCGTCGTCCTGGTCGGCCTCGCCCCGACGTACCAGGGCAACGGCTACCTCGTGGTCGGGCTGGTCGGTGCCGTGATCGGTGTCGGCTCCGCGATCGTGACGCGCGGGTTCGGCTGGCCGGCGATCGCGACGGTACTGATCGTGCTCGCCGCCTTCTACCTGCTGGGTGGCCCGCTGTGCCTGCGCGGCGAGGGCGCCGGCGCCCCCGGACCGAGCAGCGCGCACCTGCTGACCCAGGCGGCGCTGTTCGGCTGGAAGGACCTGCTCACCACGCTGCCGCCGCTCGACGCCGGTGGGCCGCTGCTGGTGCTGCCGTTCGTGATGGGGCAGTTCTTCGGCATGCTCGGCGCGCTCCTGGCCGGCGCCGACCGCGGCCCCCTCTGGTTCACCGCTCCGCTGCCGCTGCTGGCGCCGCTCGGGCTGCTGGCGCTGGTGATCCTGCTCGGCATCCACCGACCGCAGTCGCTGTGGGTCGAGGGCGTGCTGGTCGCCGTGCTCTCGCTGTGCTGGCTCATCCTGCGCCACGCCCGGCGTACCGGCGCCGTACACGGGTCGACCTCGCGGGTGCCGCGAGTGGTCGCCGGAGCGGGTCTCGTCGCGCTCGCCGCGCTGGTCGCCCTGCCCGTCGGCACCTGGGCGAGCGGGGGCGACGGCAACCGGGTCATCCTGCGCACCTACGTCGCACCGCCGCTGGACGTCGGGCAGTATCCCTCGCCGCTCGCGTCATTCCGTCGCTACGTGCAGCAGCCGAAGAAGGCCCCGCAGAACCTCCACGACACCACCCTCTTCACGGTCACCGGCGTCCCAGCCGGCACTCGGGTCCGGATCGCGACCCTGGACCGGTACGACGGCTCGGTGTACGGCGCGTCCAACGGCACCGAGCCGGGCCCCGTCGACGACACCTTCCAACGCGTCTCCTCGAAGATCGACAGCCCGGTGACGGGTCGCTCGGTCTCGGGCACG
Source organism: Nocardioides sp. (assembly GCA_050997635.1). GTDB lineage: Bacteria > Actinomycetota > Actinomycetes > Propionibacteriales > Nocardioidaceae > Nocardioides. Next base: position 42,143 of record JBPCQY010000052.1, on the reverse strand, counting down.
CTCACGCTCGGCCCCGGCTACTCCGGCGTGTGGCTGCCGACCGTCGGTGACCTGACCGAGCTGCACTTCCGGTCCGGCGACGTCGACACGATGGAGCAGAGCTTCCGCTACAACCTGGCGACCGCCACGGGCGTCGTACCCACCGGTCTGACGCCGGGTGACGGCTGGGAGTTCTCCGGGGTCGAGCCCGACGAGTCGCTCACGAGCCGTGACGAGCCCGGCGACCCGCTCGTGGACGCGTCGACCGACGGCGGCTTCCTCGACACCCAGGCGGTCACGTGGTCCGAGGGCGCGAGCCGGCCGATGGAGCGGCTCTTCGCCATCGCCCGCCACCTCAAGCGAGACGGGAAGTACTCCGACGGCGCCGGCGCCGCCGAGCAGATCTACCACCCCGGCCACAACCAGTACCGGCTCTCCGACGACGCCGGCGGGCTCAACTCGCGGGTGCTGGTCGGGGACGACGAGCAGTACGCCGCGTGGATGGCGCTGCTGGCCAACCGGATCGGCGTCCCCGCTCGGGTGGTGTTCGGCGCGGTCACGCCGGCCTCCGGCGTGGTCAGGGGCCGCGACGTGCACGCGTGGGTCGAGGTGCGGGTCGCCGACGACTCGTGGCGCACCCTGCCCACCAGCGCGTTCATGAGCCGCGACAAGCCCGCGGCGCAGCCGCCGCAGAGCGAGCAGCGGCTCACCGGGGCCGTCGTACCTCCCCCGCAGCCGCTGCCGCCGCCGTCCTCCGTCGGCGACCAGGCCGACACCAACCTGCGCGCCCAGAAGTCCAAGAAGGCGGCGCCCAAGCCGCCTGCGCCGCCGCCGGCGGCCGCTCTGAGGACGGTGACCCACTGGGTCTCCACCGTCCTCACGTACGGCGGCGTGCCGGTGCTCGTGATCGTGTTGCTGCTGGGCGCCGTCGTGGGGCTCAAGGCCCTGCGCCGTCGCCGCCGACGGCGGGCCGGACGGGTCTCGTCCCGGTTCGTCGGCGGCTGGCACGAGCTGGTCGACCACGCGCGCGACCTCGGCCAGCCGATCCCCGTGACCGCGGGGGTGACTCGGCGCGAGCAGTCCCGCTCGTTCGCCACGTCGACGTCCGCGCCCGTGCTGGCCCGCCGGGCCGACAGCCAGGTCTTCGGCCCGCGCGCTCCCGAGGCGGACGCCGCGGCGGCGTACTGGCGCGAGATCAACTCCGAACGCCGCGCCATGTCGACCGCGGTGGGTCGGCGGCAGCGGATCCGGGCCGCCCTGAGCCTGACCTCGTTGCGCCGTCCACGCTGAAGCCTGGCCGTGGCTCGCCTGACGCCGACGCGTAGATCGCGCACGATTTGCTTGGTCGGAAGCCCATGCTGTACTGCCTGGCATGCATGAGGTCGTGAGCGGGGCGCTGGTTCGTGGGGGCCGAGTCCTACTCGTCCATCGGAGTCCGAGCCGCCGCGCCTACCCGGGTCTGTGGGATCTGCCTGGCGGACACATCGAGGCTGGCGAGTCGGAACTGGGCGCGCTCACGAGGGAGTTGCACGAGGAGCTGGGTGTGCACATATCGGTGGGCTCGGTGGTTCACTTGTGCCGGTTGAACGCAGGGTCCGGAGAGGAGTCCGTGCTCCTCAGCGCCTGGCTTGTCGGCGAGTGGCACGGAACGGCGACGAACGTGGCTCCCGATGAGCATGACGAGATCCGGTGGTTCTTGCCCGGCGAGTTGCCTACTCTCGCCCACGAACCTTTGGCCACGCTCCTGGTGGACGCGATCGGTGTCCACCGCACCTGAACGCAACCCTCTGCCATCGACATGAGCGTTGATTCGTCTGAGGAGGTCCCAGCGAGATTGTGCCGGGCGGAAGTGCCTGACAGGGTGAGCCGATGTTGACTGAGGTGGCCGAGGGCGTCTGGGTCCGGCAGAGCGAGTGGGTCTGGAGCAATGCCATCGCGGTGCGCGTGGATGGTGGGTTGGTCCTGGTCGATCCCGGCATCGACGGTTCCGATCTGGACCAGCTCGCCGATGACCTGGGCCGGCTGGGCCTCCCGGTGGTTGCCGGGTTCTCCACCCATCCGCACTGGGACCACCTGCTCTGGCATCCCCGGTTCGGCGACGTGCCGCGCTACGCCACCCCCGACTGCGCCCAGGCTGCGACCGAAGCGCGAGAGCGAGCCCAGACGATGGCAGCGGGGAGCGCCTCGGGCATCCCGCTCGAGCTGATCGGGCTGGTCACTCCGCTGCCCGCGGACGGCGGACCGGTCCCGGGTACGCTCGTCGAGCACGACGCGCACGCCGTCGGCCATGCCGCCCTCCTCCTCGCGGACCGTGGCGTCCTGCTCGCCGGCGACATGCTCTCCGACGTCTTGGTCCCGCTCCTCGACCCTCGCCGCCCCGGCCAGGTGGACGCCTACGAGACCGCACTCGACCGCCTGAGTGAGGCCACCGAGCACGTCGAGGTCGTCGTCCCCGGCCACGGCGCCGTTGCCGAAGGTCCCGAGGTGGCAGCCCGCCTGGCCGCGGATCGTGCCTACCTCGATGCGCTGCGGCGGGGAGAGGACCCGGTCGACGCGCGTCTGGAGCAAGACTGGCTCGCCGGGCCTCACAAGTCGAACCTGGAGCAGGCTCGACACTCAACCGGATGAACCTCGGCGGCATCGTGTCATAGTCGCCACCCGCTGTGCAGTCGTCGGAGGCGGGGTTGAGGATCCACGAGTCCAAGGGACTTGACTTTCGGATCGCGGCCTAGCTAGATGAGTGCGCTTCGCGAGCAACCATCTGGTATGCCGAGGCGTCAGATGATCATGAAGAGTCGGCAAGGTCTCGGTCTGCTCACGCTCACGATGTTGCTGCTCGGCTGTAGCAGCGGTACGTCAGTCTCCTCGGCCAAGATCCCCAGCCCCGTCATCACCCGCGTCGCGGATTCCAGGATTCCTTATCCGGCTGCTCTGGTCACCGGACGCCTTGCGCTGCACGACGGCTGCTTGATGATCGGCACAGGCGTCGTGTTCTGGCCTGCGGGAACGTCCTGGGACGACGGAAGGCGTGAGGTGGTCTTCAGGGCTGACTTTCGCGGATCTCCGAATGCCTCGGTTGACTCGAGCTTCACTGGTGGGGGCGGGCTGTTCGACGGGAACGACGACCTGAGCGGCGTCTTGAGCGCCGATGCTGAAGCCGTGCTGCGGGAGTGCCTGAGCAAGACAGGCGCAACCCATGCCCTCCTGATCTACCCAGGGAAGCCGTAGGAGTCGACGCTCGCTTCGTGAGATCCAAGCGGATCGCGGCGTTAGTGCGTTTCGTCAGGTTCTATAGGGCAGGCAGCAAGTTTGCCGAACCCGGGGCGTGTTGAACCGCCCGCTGCTTGGGCCATAGGCACAGACGTCGTATGTCGCGGGATCTACTGCGCGAAGGGATGGCCGAGACCCTGACCGTGCTCCGCCTCGACCTGCCGCCGACCCTGGCCAGGACGCTCCGCTCGACCAACGCCGTGGAGTCGATGATCGGCATCCGCCGCGAGCACTCCAAGAACGTCAAACGCTGGCGAGATGGGCAGATGGCGCTGCGCTGGTGCGCCGCGGGCATGGTCGAAGCGTCCGCCCAGTTCCGCCGCGTCAACGGTCACCTGCACCTGCCCACCCTCCGGGCAGCACTCGAACAGCATGTCGCCGACCACACTGTCGGCGCGGACTGCAACACTCACGACGTGAGCGCAGCCTGATGCTCACCGGACCGCCACCGAAGTTCCACGGAACCCGGGACATCCTCGCGGCCAGGCGGAGTCTCTTTGTCGCTGGATCGTGACCTCAGCGCGACACTGTCCGCTCATCGGCACGACAGCGTGGATCGCGGCAGGCACCCGCGTCGCGTCAGGGTCCAGGGTGCATTGGCTGCTCGACCGGACGCTGCGACACAGTTACGAGAGTCTGATCTTCAGTAGCGACCGCACCTCAACGCCCCTCCAAGCCGCGCGGCTCGGCGCGGTGATCCAGTCGATCCCGACCAATCGAGGACAATCGCACGACAACTCAGGATCGAACCCGAGCGTCGCCGGTCCTTCCTCCACCTCAACGTAGAACAGGCTCGTGGCACCGCCCTGGTGCTCCGCGTGCTCGACGCGCCGCAGGCATGACGCGCTCACCACTCGCAGGCCGACCTCCTCGACGACCTCTCTTGCGAGTGCATCGACTGGCGATTCGCCCACTTCGACACCCCCGCCAGGAAGCGTCAAATATTCGAAGCCGTCATGGCGTCCTGCATCACCTCTGGCGCGCTGTCGCACCATCAGGACCAGCGCTTCGCGCTCAATGATCGCGGCGACTCGCTCACGCATCGGCCCAGTCTGCACGGACATACCTCGACGAGTGCCCGACCATCGGCAGATCCGAGCGGATCGCGGCAGAAGCGTGCGTCTTCGAGCGCACGCTACGCGGCATGAGCGTGCGCTTCCTGTGACAAGATCCCGCCGTGGCCCTCGCCTCCTGTCCGGTGAACTGACCGCTCATCGATGCGGGCTCCGGTGGTTCTCTTCGACTCCCAGCGTGTGATCAAGTACGGCGTCTGCTACGAGCTCAGAGCGGCGGTGACTCGCTCCTGGAGCAGCTGGAACGGTTGCTCGCCTGCTGTGAAAGAATTCCGTCCTGTTGTGACCCAGCGCTGGTTGATTAGCGATTCAGCAGGAGTGAACTGGTCCCGTGTCAGATCGAGTTCGACTCCGCCGGGCGTCACGTTCCAGTAGTGCACACCCTCCACCCGGCCTTCGTACTCGACGTCGGCGACCATCAGATCGCCACCGAGCAGATTCTGGATGACGAGGGCGGTCGTTCCGCACTGACCTCGCGACGGCTGCCCGCTGCCCCGGGCCATGTAGTCAGCTGAGGCGAAGAAGGTGTCGGGCCCCCAGGACGAGCGCACCGCTGCTTCAATCTCGCTTAAGGTCCAGGTCGGCATGGAAAGTATTGTGCCGCATGGGGGTAAGGCCAAGGGCGACGATCCTTCGGACGAGTGACATCCTCACATCGGCATGTCCGTGCGTTGGCCCGAGGCCTGTAGTGCGGCCGGATGAGTGGTACCGGACGTGGAATCGCAGTTGCGGTTCGAACAGATGTTCGATACCATCGACCCATGTCGACACTCGGTCCGGAGAGCTCCGGTCGGAGCCTGGAGGTCCAGGATCTGGCCGAGCTCCCGCCTGCCGAGCTGTTGGACCTCGCCGAGCAGGCGGTGCGGAACCGGCGGTCGTCCGAGGTCGCCGACCTGCGCGTGGTGGCGGCGTGGGCGGCGGTGCACTCCACCGACCCACGCCGTGACCCGGGGAGTGGTCGTCGGGTGTGGGCCGAGGACCAACTGGTCCACCTCGGTGGAGAGGGCACGCCTGGGGTGCGGGAGTTCTGCATCGGTGACCTGGCCGCGGCACGACAGGTCCACCCGATCGGGTGCGAGCACGCGATCGCCGACGTGCTGGACCTGCAGCACCGGTTGCCGCTGACCTGGGCCAGGGTCGAGGCGTTGGAATGTGAGCCGTGGTTGGCCCGCAGGGTTACCCGGATGTCCCGCCGACTATCCGCCGCGAGCGTCGGGATCGTCGACCTCGCGGTCGCCGAGGCGATCGCGGGTGAGTCGCCGGGTCGGGTGCTGAAGATCTGCGAGGCCAAGGTGATCGAGGCCGACCCGGCCACTCACGCAGCGAAGGTCGAAGCAGAGCGGCGGCGCCGCTACGTGGCGTTGTCCCGGGTCGACGAGCACGGGTTGCGGCAGGTCATCGCGCGGGTCAACGCCGGCGATGCCGTCTGGATCGACGCCATGGTCGACCGGATCGCCGACCTGCTCGCGCCCCGCCACCCCGAAGAAACCACCAAGGACGAGCTGCGATCGATCGCGTTCGGCTGGCTGGCCCGGCCAGCCGAAGTCCTGCAGCTGCTCCTGGAGGCGCAGCAGCCCTCGGAGCCGGAGGTGTCGCGGGCGACCGCGTTCCCCGCGGACCTGCTCACAGCGCTGCGCGAGGTCGACCCGGAGCGGTTGCGGCCGCGAGTCGAGCTGTTCGTGCACCTGACCGACCTGGCGGTGGCCGGGTTGGTGCCGCCAGTGGCGCGGGTGGAGGGGATTGGACCACTGCTGGCCGACCACCATCTGTTCGCCGGCTGCCGGGTGCGGGTGACCCCCGTGGTTGACCTGAACGACCGGGTGGACGTCAACTGCTATGAGCATCCGGTCGGGGTGGCTCGGCGGGTCCGGCTGACCACGCCGGGCGACTACTTCCCCTACGCGAACGCGGTGCCGGGGATGGCGGGCCAGGTGGATCTGGACCATCCCACGCCGTACGACCGTGACGGTCCGCCGGGGCAGACCGGCACCCACAACTGCGGCCCGCTGGGTCGCCGGCATCACCGCTGGAAGACCCATGCGGGCTATCTCAGTCGGCAGTGCGGCCGCGGCCGGTATGTCTGGCGCACCCCGTATGGCCGCCACTACCTGGTCGACCACACCGGCACCCAGCGGATCGACCCGGAGCAGGGCACCATGCTGCTCGACGCACCCGAGGGGGTCGACCTCTACTTCGCCGACCTCCGGCTCGATTAGGGGTTCGGGCGAGGGATTGCCTAAACTGGCGTGTCGGCCCAACGTGGGTCCGTTGCGTGGCGCCATCCGGCTGCCCGAGCACTCCTCGACCAGCTCGTCAGAGCGGATCGAACGCGTGCCCGGGATGCGGTGCTGCCGGCGGTCCGACGAGGTCCACCCGCTCACCCGAGCGGGGCGGTTCCCGGGTTCGACGGTAGACGACTGACCAACAGATAGCGGAGGACATGCCCAAAAAAGAAGGTGTGATCGAGATCGAGGGCACCGTCGTCGAGGCTCTCCCGAACGCGTTTTTCCGGGTCGAGCTGAGCAACGGTCACAAGGTCCTGGCCCACATCAGCGGCAAGATGCGCCAGCACTACATCCGGATCCTCCCCGAGGACCGGGTCGTGGTGGAGCTCTCGCCGTACGACCTCACGCGGGGTCGGATCGTCTACCGCTACAAGTAAGTGCCACCAGCCGAGAAGAGAAAGGGCTGACATGAAGGTCAACCCGAGCGTGAAGCGCATCTGTGACAAGTGCAAGGTGATCCGTCGCCACGGCCGCGTCATGGTGATCTGCGACAACCCGCGCCACAAGCAGCGCCAAGGCTGAGCTGACGCTCAGCCCGCACAACTGAACACCACTACAACGTGATCGCTAGCTGCATCGAAGGATGCAGCGAACTCACCTCCGGAGCAACGGCCGGAGCCTGGCCTCGACGAAGATCGACGAGAGGCAGCCAGGACGCGACACGACCGAAACCGTTGTGACCTACCGAAGGGACCGCCACCCATGGCACGCCTCCTTGGAGTCGACCTCCCGCGTGACAAGCGCATCGAGATCGCTCTTACCTACATCTACGGCATCGGCCGTACCCGCGCCCAGGAAGTCTTGGCCGCCACCGGGGTCAACCCCGACCTGCGCGTCCACGAGCTGGGCGACGAGGAGCTGGTCAAGCTCCGCGACGAGATCGACGGCCGCGACATCAAGATCGAGGGTGACCTTCGCCGCGAGGTGCAGGCCGACATCCGTCGCAAGATCGAGATCGGCAGCTATCAGGGTCGCCGCCACCGCCAGGGCCTTCCGGTCCGCGGTCAGCGCACCAAGACCAACGCTCGCACCCGGAAGGGTCCCAAGCGGACCGTCGCCGGCAGGAAGAAGGTCAAGTGACGCCCTCGGGCGCCTGACCCTCTCTCGATCATCCGACCAGCTTTCGTTTAGGAGAACGCATGCCTCCCAAGAGCCGCTCCGCGGCCGGCGCCAAGAAGGTGCGCCGCAAGGAGAAGAAGAACATCGCTCAGGGCGAAGCCCACATCAAGAGCACGTTCAACAACACCATCGTCACCATCACCGACCCCAACGGTGCGGTGATCTCGTGGGCCTCGGCCGGCACCGTCGGCTTCAAGGGCTCGCGCAAGTCCACGCCGTACGCCGCGCAGATGGCCGCCGAGGCGGCCGGCCGTCGTGCCATGGACCATGGCATGAAGAAGATCGACGTCTTCGTCAAGGGCCCGGGCTCCGGTCGCGAGACCGCGATCCGCTCCCTGGGCGCCATCGGCCTCGAGGTCGGCACCATCCAGGACGTCACACCCACCCCCCACAACGGCTGCCGCCCGCCCAAGCGCCGGCGCGTCTGACCCCCGCGACCTGAGAAAGAGAGAGACGAACCATGGCCCGTTACACCGGACCCATGACCCGGAAGTCGCGCCGTCTCGGTGTCGACCTCGTCGGTGGCGACTCGGCGTTCGAGCGTCGCCCCTACCCTCCCGGCCAGCACGGCCGCGGCCGGATCAAGGAGAGCGAGTACCTCCTCCAGCTGCGCGAGAAGCAGAAGGCTCGCTTCACCTATGGCGTGCTGGAGAAGCAGTTCCACAACTACTACACCGAGGCCTCGCGTCGGCAGGGCAAGACGGGTGACAACCTGCTGCAGCTGCTCGAGTGCCGTCTCGACAACGTGGTCTACCGCGCCGGGTTCGCCCGCACGCGTCGCGCCGCGCGCCAGCTCGTCGTACACGGCCACTTCAAGGTCAACGGTCGCAAGGTCGACATCCCGTCGTTCCAGGTGACCGCCCACGACGTGATCGACGTGCGCGACAAGTCGCTGGAGATGACGCCGTTCATCGTGGCTCGTGAGACCCACGGCGAGCGGGTCGTGCCGGCGTGGCTCGAGGCCATCCCGTCGCGGATGCGCATCCTGGTCCACCAGCTCCCGGTCCGGGCCCAGATCGATCTCCCGGTCACCGAGCAGCTGATCGTCGAGTACTACTCCAAGAAGTAGTTCCCGTGCCGGGGACACCCGGCACTTCTGCTCCATCCACCATCACCTGGAGTTCGAGCCCGTCATATAGCGGGTGGGCTCGGAAAGGAAGAACCAGTGCTCATCGCACAGCGCCCAACCCTCTCGGAAGAGTCCGTCGACGAGTTCCGTTCGCGGTTTGTCATCGAGCCGTTGGAGCCGGGTTTCGGCTACACGCTCGGCAACTCGCTTCGCCGTACCCTTCTGTCCTCGATCCCGGGGGCCGCCGTCACCAGCATCAAGGTCGACACGGTCCTCCACGAGTTCTCGACCATCGAGGGCGTCAAGGAGGACGTCACCGAGGTCATCCTCAACCTCAAGGGCCTCGTCGTCTCCTCCGAGCACGATGAGCCCGTCACGATGTACCTGCGCAAGTCGGGTGCGGGGGTGGTCACCGCCCATGACATCCAGCCGCCGGCCGGCGTCGAGGTGCACAACCCCGACCTGAAGATCGCCACCCTGTCCGACAAGGGCAAGCTGGAGATGGAGCTGGTGGTCGAGCGTGGCCGCGGCTACGTCTCGGCTGTCCAGAACAAGGGCGCCGACAACGAGATCGGCCGGATGCCGGTCGACTCGATCTACAGCCCCGTGCTGAAGGTGACCTACAAGGTCGAGGCGACCCGTGTCGAGCAGCGCACCGACTTCGACAAGCTGGTCATCGACGTCGAGACCAAGCCGTCGATCCGGCCCCGCGACGCGATCGCCTCGGCCGGCAAGACGCTGGTCGAGCTCTTCGGCCTGGCCCGTGAGCTCAATGTCGAGGCCGAGGGCGTCGCCATCGGTCCGTCGCCCGTCGACGAGCAGCTCGCCGCGGACCTCGCCCTGCCGGTCGAGGACCTGCAGCTGACCGTCCGGTCGTACAACTGCCTCAAGCGCGAGGGCATCCACACCGTGGGTGAGCTCATCAGCCGCTCGGAGCAGGACCTGCTCGACATCCGCAACTTCGGCGCCAAGTCGATCGACGAGGTCAAGGCCAAGCTCGTGGAGATGGGCCTCTCGCTCAAGGACAGCGCGCCGGGCTTCGACCCGCAGGCTGCCCTCGCGGCGTACGGCGACGACGACGACGACGCCTTCATCGAGGACGAGTCCTACTGACCCCACGGTCTCGACTGCGCTCGACCACCGAAATCACCAGCTACCCCGGTACCTGACACGGCCGGGGAGAAACGAGACACCCGATGCCCACCCCGAAGAAGGGCCCTCGCCTCGGCGGGAGCCCAGCCCACCAGCGCCTGATCCTGTCGAACCTGGCCACCCAGCTGTTCGAGCACGGCCGGATCATCACCACCGAGGCCAAGGCGCGCACCCTGCGCCCGTACGCCGAGAAGCTGATCACCAAGGCCAAGAGGGGCGACCTGCACAACCGTCGCGAGGTGCTCAAGACCATCCGTGACAAGTCGGTCGTGCACTCCTTGTTCACCGAGATCGCGCCCACCTTCTCCGACCGTCCGGGCGGCTACACCCGGATCACCAAGATTGGTCCCCGCAAGGGCGACAACGCCCCCATGGCGGTCATCGAGCTCGTGAGGGAGGCCTACGCACCGAAGGCGACGTCGGCCAAGAAGGCCCCACCGGCCAAGAGGGCCCCGGCTGCCCCGGAGCAGGAGCCGGCTGCCGAGACCGAGGTCGTCGAGGACCCGGTGGAGGCCAAGGCCGAGGCCGCGCACGTCGAGACCTTCACCGAGGTGGCGGGTGACGACGAGGCGTTCGAGGAGACCGAGGGCGGCGTGAGCGGCAAGTACGCCGGCTCGCACGTCCCGCTCGAGGACGCCGACCGGGCGCCCGAAGGCTTCTCGATCAAGGGCAACGAGGACTCCATGAAGTTCCACGAGCCCGACGGTCAATGGTTCGCCCAGACCGTGGCCGAGGTCTGGTTCGACTCCGTGGAGTCCGCCGAGGCGGCCGGGTTCACCCGCGCCGGCGAGTAGCCACCGGAGACTCGGGTCGCTCCGGAGGGCCAGCTGAACCCGTCTGGTCGACCAAGACGGCGCCGTACTCCACCTCGGCGAGCGTGGGTCACCGCCCGATGGTGGCGGTTCGGAGGCGTTTGCGGTCGGTTTGGGGTACAGATGGGACATGGACGGCGCACTGGTGGTCGGAGAGTCCCTGGTCGACCTGGTGCATCGCGACGGCACCACCCACGAGCATCCGGGCGGGAGCGCGGCCAACGTGGCCGTCGCCCTGGCGCGGCTCGGGCGCCCGGTCCGGCTGGCCACGGCCTGGGCCGACGACGCGTACGGCGGGCTGCTGGCGCGGCACCTGACCCAGTCGGCGGTCGGGGTCGTGGGTGACCCGGTCGCCCTCGACCACACTGCGACGGCGCTGGCCGAGGTCGGTGAGGACGGCAGCGCGTCGTACACCTTCAACGTGACGTGGCGGCTCAACCCGCTGCCCGACCAGTCGCCGGTTGTCGTGCACGCCTGCTCGCTGGCGGCCGTGGTCGAGCCCGGGGCGGGCGCGGTCCGCGAACTGCTCGAGCGACTGCGGCCCGAGGCCACCGTGAGCTACGACGTCAACGCGCGCCCTGCGGTGACCGGCGCCGGGCCCGACGTGGTCGCTGCCGTCGAACGGGTCGTGGCGCTGGCAGACCTGGTCAAGGCCTCCGACGAGGATCTCGCGATCCTGTGGCCGGACCGGTCGTGGCAGGACGCCGCCGCCGCGCTGCTCGACCGCGGCCCCTCGGCGGTCGTGGTCACCCGGGGCGACCACGGCGCGACCTGGGTCGGGCGCGACGGCTCGGTGACCGTGGCCGCCGAGCCGGTCGCGGTGGCCGACACGATCGGGGCGGGGGACACCTTCGGTGCGGCGATGATCGACGCGCTCTGGGGGCGCGGGCTGCTCGGCGGCCGGCTGCCGACGCTGGACGAACGCGCGGCCCGGTCGGTGCTGGAGCACGCGACCAGAGCTGCCGCGATCAACGTGTCGCGGCCGGGCGCGGAGCCGCCGTACCGCCACGAGCTGGGCTGACCCTCCGGAGGCCCGTGGACGACCCGCGACCCTTGGAGATACCTGCGTGCACGCGGTGCGGCCGTCGCTGTCGACCCGGCGGCAGCTCCGGCGCGCACCGCTGTCGATCGCGGCACCGGCTCGTAGGATGCGTCCTCGTGCGCCTGCGGATCGACCTCGCCTACGACGGCAGCGGCTTCCACGGCTGGGCCGCGCAGCCGGGGCTGCGCACCGTCCAGAACGAGGTCGACGCCGCGCTGGCCACGGTGCTCCGGATGCCGTCGGTGCGCACGGTGTGCGCCGGCCGCACCGACACGGGGGTGCACGCGCGCGGCCAGGTGGTGCACGTCGACGTCGCGGATCCGCCCACCATCGAGCTGCAGCGCCGGCTCAACGGCGTCCTGCCCGCCGACGTCCGGGTACGCTGGGTGGGGCTGGCCCCGGCCGGGTTCGACGCGCGCTACTCGCCGCTATGGCGGCGCTACGTCTACCGGATCGCGGATGCCGTCGAGGTGGTGGACCCGCTGACCCGGGGACACGTACTGACCCGGCGGCGACCGCTCGACGAGGCGCTGATGAGCGCGGCCGGCGCGCCGCTGGTGGGCCTGCGCGACTTCGCGGCGTTCTGCAAGCAACGTGTGGGCGCCACCACGACCCGGACCCTGCTCGAGCTGTCGTGGGTTCGCGACGACGACGGCGTCCTGGTCGGCACCGTGCGGGCCGACGCGTTCTGCCACCGCATGGTGCGCTCGCTCGTCGGCTGCCTGGTCGCGGTGGGGGAGGGGCGTCGGCCCCCGGAATGGGCCGCGGGGGTCCTGGTCGGCGGGGTCCGCGACGCGACCGTGCGCGTCGTACCCGCGCACGGGCTGACGCTCGAGGAGGTCTGCTTCCCGCCCGACGCCGAGCTGGCCGCCCGTGCCGACCTCACTCGCTCCCGGCGTGGGTGAGGAAAGCGTCACGCGTGGTCGAGGAGCCAGGCGTGCACGTCGGGGATCAGCCCGTAGAGGCTCAGGTGGCCCTCGTCGGGCCGCAGCAGCGTGTCGGCGCCGGGGATCCGCTCGGCGAGCCAGTGCGCGTGACTGATCGGCACGAAGCGGTCCTGATCCCCGTGGGTCACGAGCACCGGCACGGTGATGTCGGCGACGTCGAACGGCCATGGGGTCACGAAGACGACGTCGTCGTCGTACCAGCCGTGCCCCCCGCGCACGAGGCCCAGCGGCATCGACCCGGTGACCTGCTCGCCGGCGGGCGTCCGGGCGAAGGCCGTGTCGGCCGGGCACATCAGGCTGTCGAGCGGATCCTCGCCACCACCCTCGGGAGGGTCGACGATCTGCCCGGCGAGCTCGTCGAGGTAGGCCCGCAGCACCTCACCACCCACGAGGGACTTGTCGAACTCCTCGAGGTTCTCCTCGCCCATGCCGGCGGTCCAGTCCAGACCCTCGAGGCCGTACGGCGCGACGCCGGCCACCGACGCGGCCGCGATCACCCGGTCGGGGGCCAGCGCAGCGCAGGCCAGCGCGTGCGGCCCGCCGCCGGAGACCCCCCAGGTGTAGAACCGCTCGGCACCCGCCCAGTCGGCGACGGCCAGCGTGTCCGCGACCACGTCGGCCAGGCCGCGGCCGGGCTGCGGGTCGGAGTCGCCGTACCCCGACCGGTCGATGCCCAGCAGCCGGATGCCGCGGGCCTCGGCGTCGGCACACCACACGTCGAGCAGGAACCCGCACGACGGCGTCCCGTGGTGGTAGAGCACGACCGGGCCGTCCGGATCACCAGCCTCGTGCGCGTGCAGTCGGCGGCCGTCGGCCAGGAAGATCTCGCGGTGGGTGACCATGACGCCACGCTAGGCCGTCGGCAAGGATGACGTCATGACCCGCGTCCCTCCTCCCGTGCCCGTGCGGGAGGCCTTCGGGGTCGGCCACGTGCCCGAGCAGCTGCCCGGCGGCTTCTCCGGTACGGCGTGGCGCGCGGGGGACGCCGTACTCAAGCAGGTTGCGCACGCCGACGAGCACGCCTGGCTCTGCGAGGTGTACGACGCGTGGTCGGCGCCCGAGGTCCGGGTGCCGCAGCCGCTGCGGACCGCGGCCGGCGACTGGTGCCACGGCGGCTGGGGTGCCCACGTGTGGCTGCCGGGGGAGACCTCGCCGGCGGCCGACGACCCCGACTGGTTCCGGGCGGCCCACACCGCGTTCCACGCGGCGATCGCCGGGCTCGACCCGCCGGCGTTCGTGGCCACCCGCGAGGACGGCTGGTCCCACGGCGACCGGGTCGCCTGGGACGGCGCCGAGCCGCTCGGCTCCCCGGAGACCCTGACGCTGCTGGCCCGGGCGCTCCCGCTGCGCAGGTCCGTCGACCTGCCGAGCCAGGTCGTGCACGGCGACCTCGGCGGCAACGTGCTGCGCCACCCGGGTCTGCCGCCGGCCGTGATCGACTGGCCGCCGTACGTCCGTCCGATCGGCTGGGCGCTCGCCGTGGCGGCCATGGACGCGGTCTGCTTCGGCGGCGCGGACGCGAACCTGCTGGACCGCTGGTCCGACGAGCCCGGGTGGGACCAGCTGCTGCTGCGCGCCCTCGTCTACCGCGCGGCCACCCGCGGTCACCGCGAGGCGCACGGGGTCGAGCCGTTCGGCAGCGACGGCTACACCGACGGCCGCGCCCTCGACCTGGTCCGGGAGCGGCTGCGATGACCGAGGAGCACTACTTCACCGCCGACCCGTCGGTGCCGTTCACCCGCGAACCGTTCGCCTGCGAGGTCTGGGGCCACCGGCTCGACCTGGTCAGCGGCACGGGCGTCTACAGCCGAGGCCGTCTCGACGTCGGGACGGCGGTGCTGCTGCGCGAGACGACGCCCCCGACGGCCGGGCACGTCCTCGACCTCGGCTGCGGGTACGGCGTGATCGGCCTCGCGATGCTGGTCGCCTCGCCCGGCGTCACGGTCACCGGCGTCGACGTCAACGAGCGGGCGCTGCTGCTGGCGCGTGAGAACGCCGAGCGGCTCGGCGTGACCGACCGCTATGTCGCGACCACACCCGCGGCGGCCGGGGACGCGACGTACGACGAGATCTGGTCGAACCCGCCCATCCGGATCGGCAAGCAGTCGCTGCACGAGCTGTTGCTCAGGTGGCTGCCGAGGCTCGCCCCCGGCGGGCGAGCCGTGCTCGTGGTCGGCAAGTTCCTCGGCGCCGACTCGCTGCAGCGCTGGCTGGGGGAGCAGGGCTGGCCCACGACCCGGTTGGCGAGCAGCAAGGGCTTCCGGGTGCTCGAGTCGCGCCGTACGCCCTGACAGCCCGCCGACAGCCGGCCGACAGCCCGTCGGACGTCATGCGAACTGGTCGTCCTGGCGACCAGTTCGCATGACGTCCGCGCGCTAGAGGCGCAGGCGCAGGCGGCTCAGGCAGGCAGCCGACGCAGCGCCATGAGCGGACAGGTCTTCTCGGCGTGCTTCGCGTGCTCCTCGAGCCCAGAAGGTACGACGGGGTCGCGCTCGCCGGTGCGGCTGACCGGGAAGCCGAACTCGTCGACGCCGAGCAGCTCGGGCAGCAGCTCGGCGCACGCACCGTGGCCGTCGCAGCGGGTCCAGTCGACGTGGATCCTCACGGTCGCCGCCGTTCGCTGGGGCACCAGCCCTCCAGGTGGGCGCGCACGTGCCCGCGGAAGACCCGCATCGTCGATCCGACGAACCGTGCGGTGCCGTCGGGATGAGCGCAGGCACCGCGGCCGGTCACGAGCTGCTGCATCCGGGCCACCTGAGCGGGCAGGTGCTCGTCCTGGACGCCGACGGCCAGGCGGCGCAGCGAGTCGGCCATCCGCGGCAGGCCGTTGAGGCAGGGGCCGCACTGGCCGGCGGACTCGCCGGCCAGGAAGGTCGCCACGTCGGCGGCGTGGGCGATCGGACACGTGTGGGTATCGAGCACGGACAGCACACCCGCGCCCACGCTGGCGCCGTACGGCGCGAGGTCGGTGCGGGTCAGCCGCACGTCGAGGTCGCTGGCCGGCACCCAGGCGCCGTGGTAGCCACCGACCAGCACGGCCGCGGGCGCGACCGGGCCGGCACCGGCGAGCACGTCGGCGAGCCGGCTGCCGCGGGCGGCCTCGACGACGCCGGGGTGCTGCACCGCGCCCCCGATGGTGAACAGCGACGTGCCCGGGTCGTCGGGAGTGCCGACCTCGCGGAACCAGTCCGCTCCGTGGCGGGCGGCCAGGGCGAGATGGGCTACCGTCTCGGCGTTGAGGACGAGCGTGGGCCGGCCGTCGACCCCGGACTCGGTGACCCGCACGAGCGGGTCGCTCGGCACCGCGCGACGGCCCGAGAGCTGGTTGACCAGCGCGCTCTCGTGGCCGGCGACGAAGCCGCCGCCCTCGAGGTGGACGACCTCGAGGTGCCGCCGGCTGCGGGCGGCTGCCCGGACCCGGGCCGGGTCGATCTCGGGCCCCACCGCGAGGATCGCCCGCTTGGCGCGGGCGGCCCGGGCCAGCAGCGCCAGGCCGTCGATGACCAGGTGGGGCGCATGGTGCAGCAGCACGGCGTCCTTGTGGCTCAGCGGCTCGCCCTCCATCGCGTTGGCGACGACGACGGCGCGCCGCGAGCGGGCCACTGCCCGGAGCTTGGTCGCGGTCGGGAATCCCCCGCCCCCGCGGCCGGTGAGGCCCGCTGCCTCGGCTACCTCGACCAGCGCCGTCAGGTCGAGGTCGGGCAGGCGCCCGGTGGGCGGCTCATCGGCGAGCAGCCGCCGGGTCGTGGGTGGGCTGCTGGTGAGCGTCATCCGGTCCTCCGGGGAGTGCGGACCCAGCCGCGACCGTCGTACGACGGACGCAGGCGCCAGGTGACGGCGAGAGCGACGGCGGCGACGCAGACCGCGGCGAGGCCGCGCAGCCAGGTCGAGCCGCCGTCGGTGCCGTTGCCGAGGGCGTGCAGCACGGCGGTGGGCCACAGGGCGTACGTCGCCCAGTGCACCGCCCTGAACACCTGCGGGCCGACCCGGTGGCGCAGCAGCGACACCACGGTCACCACCGCGAGCAGGTCCAGCGTGAGGGTGCCCAGGCCCAGCCACAGCGGCCGGTACGCACCGAGGAACGGGAACACGACGTCGACCAGATGCAGCTGGGCGAAGGGGTCGAGGGAGAGGCTGACCACATGGCTGAGCACCAGCACGGTGCCGGTCAGGGCCGCCGTACGGTGCAGGTCGGCGGCGCCGAAGCGGCCGAGGCCGGGCACCGAGCGTCCCGAGCGGGTGACGATGCCCAGTACGAGCGACCCGGTGAAGAGCACCAGCGCCACGACACCCGTGCCGCGGCCGAGGGCCCAGAGTGCCTCATTCATGCCGCGTCTCCCGTCTCGCGGGGCCAGCCACCGACCAGGTGGACCCGGTGGTGCCGGTCGACGAGCCGGGCGGACAGGCCCTGGCCGCGGAGCCAGTCGAGGGCCGCGTGGCCCTTGACCACGGCGGCCGTGCTGGCGGTGTTGGCGGTGAGGCAGTCGCGCGCGGCCACGGTGACCGAGCGCCAGACGGGATCGGCCGGACCGCCGGTGCGCGGGTCCACCACGTGGTGCACGCGTTCGCCGGCGCGGCTCCAGGTGCGTCGTACGGTCGAGGAGGTCGCGATCGCGGAGCCCGGCGGCAGCGAGATCTGGTCGTCCGGGTCGTCGTCGTGGTCGGCGACCCGGATCTGCCAGCCGCCGTCGGCACCGGGACCCGGGCCGGCGGTGGCGATGTCGCCACCGAGGCTGACGAGTACGCCGACGCCGAGGCGGCTGGCGATCTCCGCGGCACAGCGGTCGGCGGCCGACGCCTTCGCGGTGGAGCCGAGGTCGAGGTCGACCTCGGGCGGCAGGGTCAGCACGCTGCCCTCGAGGCCCACGGCGCGCCAGCCCGGGACGGGGCGGATCACCGCGACGTTGCGGCCGTTGCGCTCGACCAGCCGGATGTCGCGGTCGTAGCCGAGTCGGGCCAGCGCTCCGCCGACGGTCGGGTCGACGGCACCGTCGGTGACCCAGGCGGCCGACAGGGCTTCGCGGACCAGGTCGGCGAGCAGGGCCGAGACGATGTTGAGGCCGGGCCTCAGGTTGCGGATCTCGGAGTCGTCGCGGAATCGGCTGGCGGCCAGCTCAACGTCGGCCAGCAAGGCGTCGGTGAGCACGCGGGCCTCGGCGAGCGCGTCCGGCTCGGTGACGACGAGCCGGGCCGTGGTGCTCCACAGCTCCCATTCGTGGGCGGCGAGGGTGGACAACGTCAGGACCCCGATGTGGTCGCCTGGGGCGCTCCGCCGTCGGAGGGTGCGGGCTGCGGCTGGGCCTGCTGGGTGGTGGGGGAGCTCTGCCGCGGCGACTTGGTGGGGGAGTCGGCCGCGGGACGGAGGTCGCGGGCGAGCCGCCCCCCGGAGCCGCTGCTCCCCGAGCGGGCGTGGGCCCGGGTCGTCGTACTCCCCGAGTCGCTGCCTGCGGACGCGGTCTGGGTGCTCAGGTCGAGCGCGGTCGCGGCGCCCAGGGCGCCGACCACGCTGAGTCCCGCGAGAGCCTGCTGGGTACGCCGGTTGCGGCGGATCGGTGGCCTCATGTCCCTCAGGGTGCGCGCGCAGGCTGTGCCGTTCCTGTGAATCAGCCGAGCACCCGATGTCGGTTTCCGACCCGGGCGCGGACCACATCGATTTGGTCACGACTGAGCGTGGGCGCTTGCCCCGCGCCCCGTGGACCACTTGACTGCCTCTGGCCCGCGGGCCCGACCACGGGGGGAGACATGGAGCACGACGGTGGCCTCAGCGTGCGCTGCGAGGGCCTGGTGCACCTGTACAAGACGTTCGCCGGGCACGACGTGGTGGCGCTCCAGGGCGTCGACCTGACCATCGAGGCGGGGGAGCGGGTCGCGTTCCTCGGGCCCAGCGGGTCGGGCAAGTCCACCCTGCTCACCCTCTTCGGGGGCATCCAGCACCCGAGCGCCGGCCGGATCTTCATCGGACCCGACGAGATCTCCCGGATGACCGAGCGTCAGCTCACCCGCCTGCGCGCCTCCCGGGTCAGCACCATGCTCCAGGGCGCCACCCGCAACCTGCTCGCCTACGCCACCGCTCGCCAGAACCTCCAGTTCAGCCGCGCGGCCTCGCTCGACCCCGACCGGTCGCTGGGCGACGCGGAGCTGCTCGGCCGGGTCGGGCTCAGCGACCGGGCCGACGACGTGGTCTCCGGCATGTCGGGCGGTGAGCGCCAACGGCTCGCCCTCGCGTGCAGCGTGACGACCGTGCCCCAGCTGCTGCTCGCCGACGAGCCGACCAGCCAGCTCAGCCACGAGGACCGCGACCACATGCTCGACCTGATCCACACGGTCGGCAACGACTTCGGCACCACCATCCTCGTGGTCACCCACCAGCCAGAGGTCGCCGGAACCTTCCCGCGCACCATCACCATGCGCGGCGGCCGCGTGGGCATGGAGGGCCGCGCCGGCGCCGAGTACGTCGTGGTCGGCGCCGAGGGTGTCGTGCACCTGCCCGCCCACATCGCGCGCGAGTGGCCGCAGGGCACGTTGGTGCGGATCGAGCCCGAGAAGCTCGACCGGCTGCTGCTGACCCGGCCCAGCCAGGACGACCCTGAGGAACAGTCGTGAGCACGCTCGAGCTGGACGACGTGTCCTTCGACCTGGGTGGCCGACTCGCGCTGGCCCCGATCAGCCTGCTGTTCGAGCCGGGGGTCGTCACCTCGCTGTCCGGGCCGTCCGGGTCCGGCAAGACGACCCTGCTCTCCATCGCGGGCGGGCTGGTGCGCGCGACGACCGGCGCCGCGTCGTACGCCGGGAAGTCGATGTGGCAGGGCGACGGCGACCCGCGACACGAGGTTGCCTTCGTGCTCCAGGTCTACGGACTCGTGCCCGTCCTGAGCGCCCGTGAGAACATCAGCGTCGCCCTCCGCGCCCGTGGCCTCTCACCCCGCGAGGCCGACGAGCGAGCCGACCTGGAGCTGCACCGCTTCCACATCGGCGACCTCGGTGACCGGCAGGTCGAGGAGCTGTCGGGTGGTCAGATGCAGCGGGTGGCGTGCGCCCGGGGTTTCGCCGTCACGCCCGAGATCCTGCTGGCCGACGAGCCGACGAGCGAGCTCGACGAGGGCAACCGCGAGCACGTGATGGACCAGCTGCGGATGGAGGCCGACCGCGGTGCCGTCGTCGTGGTCGCCACCCACGACCCCGCTGTCGTGGAGGTCTCCGACCGGCACGTCGTGCTCGACGAGGGTGTGCTCGTCGGCGACGAGCCCCGCCACCGCGTCGGCCGGTTCTAGGCGCGCCCGTGCTCTTTCGCCGCCTGCGGGCCCACGGGTCCGACTCCCTGATGACCCTGGCGCTCGTGGTGGTCGTGACCACCGTCGGCGTCGGGGTGGTGGGTGCCGGGCGGGTCACCCACACCTCGGCGGCCGTGGCGTTCGTGGTGGTCCTGGCCGGGCTCACGGCGCTGGCCGACCAGGTGGGCGCCGAGATGCGTGCCCATCGCCGCGACCTGGCGTTGGGCAGGCTGCGCGGCCAGACCCGCGCCGGGGTCACCTCCTTCGCCGCCGCGCCACTGCTCATGCTCACCTTCGTTGCGGCCGTCGTCGGCGCCGTGCTGGGGGTCGGCTTCGCGAGCCGGCTGGCCCACCGGTGGGACGCGTCGTACTCCGTGAAGCTGCCCGAGATCGCGGTCGCCCTGGCCGTCCTGGTCTGCTGCTGGGTGACCGTGTTCGCGGTGGCCCTCGGTCTCTCCCGGCAGCCTCTCGGCGAGGCCCTGGCGGTGCGGCAGCGGCGGCACGGCGCCTCGCTGCTGGTGCGTTTCACGGAGCTGTTGATCATCGTGGCCGCCGTCGTCGCGGTCTACGAGGCGCGGCAGGACAACGGCTGGCTGGCGATCGCCGCACCGGGGTTGGTCGGGCTCGGTGTCGGTCAGGTGCTGGTGTGGCTGCTGCAGTCCGTGCCGCCGTTCGGGCGCCGGCTCGGTGGATTCCTGACCACCCGACGTTTCGGGCGCGACGCGCTCGCTGTCGGGGTCGTCCGCCTGATCGTCGCCGCGGGCGTCGTGGCGGTGACGACGGCGTCGGCGATGTCGGCCAGCCACCACTGGCGCGACCAGGCCGCCCGGGTTTCCGTCGGCGGCCCGCTGAGCTTCCCGGTCGAGGCCGGGGCCCTGCGGGCCTACGCCGCCGCCCACGACGCGGATCCCGGTGGACGGTGGCTGCTCCCGATCGCGGCGTACGACGAGCAGCGGCCCGACCACCGACGCGTCTTCGTCGACTCCGCGCGCTGGCAACGTGTGGTCGGCGACTTCCAGAGCTCGACCTCGCTCGGCGACGCCGGCGCCGCCTTCCGACAGCTGAAGGGCGAACCCACCGTCACCCTGCTGCGTGGCTCCCGCCTCGAGGTCGACGCCACGGGGGTGAGCGGCCGGATCGGGCTCACCGTGCGTCTGGTCGACGATGCCAACATCCCGCGCGAGATCCGGATCCGGCTGGACCACAGCGGCACGACCGGCGTCGACCTCCGTGGGTGCCGGGTGGGCTGCGCGGCCGTCGACATCACCGCGGCCGGGCCGGGTCACGCCGCGGTCACCGCTGTCCGCGTCGGCTCGACCAGCCTGGTCCGGGGGAACCACATGCTGGACCCTGCGAACCACCAGAACCGGATCGCCCTGCACGGGCTGCCCCGCGAGCCCGGGTTCGCCACACCGGGGCTGGGCAAGGTCGCGTCGATCGACGGCGTGGACGGGCAGGCCAAGGGCTTCCACCAGATCGGCGAGATCGGTGCGGCGCCCCTGCTCGGAGCGCAGGGGCTGGTGCTCGACCTCGGCCGTACCCTGCTCGACGCCCGGTCCGGCAGCATCCCGGTGACCATCGCGCGGGTCGTCGCCCGAGCGGACACGCCGGCTGCCGTGCTCGATCGGCTGCGCGCGGACGGAGCCGGTACGCCGACGTCCTACGACGCTGCCGTGACCCGGCTCAGTGGGACCCGCGAGGCCCACGGCGTCGAGTTCGCCGCCCTGCAGGCGCTGGCCCTGGTGGTGCTGGCGCTGCTGCACGCCCTCGCCTGGGCGCGGGCTCGGGTGCCCGACCGGCGCCGCGAGACCGCCTCGCTGCGCATCGTCGGGGTCAGCTCCCGCGCCGCCCGCACGTCGTACGCCGTCGAGTCCTCCGTGCTCGCCGGCTCTGCGATCGTGGCGATCGTCGCGGTCGGTCTCCTGCTCGACCGGGTGCTGCTGGCGCCGTTGAGGCTGGTGAGCGGAGCGCCGGAGATGCCGCCCGTCGACCTGTCCACCCAGCCCGTGCTCGTGCTCTCCACCGCCCTGGTCGTCGGGGTCCTCGGCGGCCTCGTGCTCGCGTTCGTGCTGACCCGGCCGAGCGCGGCGTCGCGGCCGGCCGCCCTGCGAAGTGACGACCGATGAGGGGGCTGCTGGCCACGGCCCTGCGCGGGCTGCGGTCGCGCGGTTTGCTCACGGCCGGGGCGCTGGTGCTCACCATCATCGCGGTGGCGTCGGCCGTGCTGGGCCCGATCTACCAGACGGGTGCCACCCGCTCGTTCCTGGTCGAGAAGCTCCGATCCGAGCCGCCGATCCTCACGGCGCTGACCTTCGACTACACACCCGACGCGAGCCTGAGCGTCGATGCCGCGGTGGTGGACGCGGACGCGCAGGCCACCGAGGCCGCCGGCACCGGGTTCGCCGCTCCACATTCGTTCGTGTTCTCCCAGCCGGGCCTCGCGCCCAACGTCGGGCCCAACGGTGGTGAGCCGCGACTGGTCTCGGTGCCCGGTGCCTGCCAGCACGTCCAGCTCACCGGCCGGTGCCCGACCAACCTGAACGAGATCGCCATCCTGGCGGCCGACTCGCAGCAGCTCGGGGTGAAGATCGGTGGCTCGTTCCATCCGTGGGCCGACAGCCGGACGGTCAAGGTCGTCGCCACCTACCGCCCCCGAGCGGCCGACGCAGGCTTCTGGCTGCTGGACACCCGACTGCAGAGCAGCCCGGCGGTCCCCGCAACGCCCATCAACCCCGGCCATCCGTACCGCCCAGGCCCGTGGCTCACCCCCCAGAGCACGTTCGAGAAGACGCTGGTCCCGTGGACTGTGGTGGCCGACCTGACCCTGGAGACCCCGCCCGATCTCGAGACGACCCAGCTCGCCGCCGTGGCGCGGCACACCGCGGCTCTGATAAACGACCAGGCAGCCGCGCTCCCCCTGCCCGACTCGGCCCTCCTGGAACCGGGCAACGCGCTCCCGAGGATCGCCGCCGACGTGTTGGCCCGGCAGAATGTGGCGCGGGACACAGTGACCCCGGCGGTCGTGTCCTTGGTGCTGGTCGCCCTGGTGTTGCTCTCGCGGCTGCTCGCGGCGGCGATGGAGCTGCGACGCGGTGAGCTCGCTTTGGCCTCGCTGCGCGGGTGGTCGCGGCGCCGGCTGTGGGTGCTGGGCCTGGTCGAACCGCTGCTCATCGTCGGGGTCTCGACACCGGTGGGTCTGGTCCTGGGCTATCTGGCCGCCCGGGTGCTGGCCCGCTCGTGGCTGGTCCCGGGTCTGCCGGTGCCGTTGGCCCTCGGCAGCCTGGCCGGGGCGGCGCTGGTCGTGGTCGCGACGGGCGTGGTGGCCGTCCTGGTCGTGCGGGACGCGCTGAGCGAGACGCTATCGGCGCAGATCGGTGGCGTACGACGGCCGTCGAAGGCCGGGCGACTGGGGCTGGTCCTGCAGCTCCTGATGGTCGCGGCCGCGGTCGTGGTCACCTTCGCCGCCGCCACCCGCGGCCATACCGGTGCACCCGATGCCACCGACCTGCTGCTGCCGATCCTGCTGGCCGTCGCGGCGGGCATCGCGAGCGGAGCAGCCGCGCTGGTGGTGGCCGACCTGTGGGTGCGCTTCACCCGCCAGCGGCGCGGCCTCGCGTCATACGTCGGGGCGCGGACCGTACGCCGACGGCGCGAGGGCACGCTGGTCATCTTCCCGCTCACTGCGGCGATGGCGATCGCGGTGTTCGCGGCCGGGGTCTCCGGAGCGGCCGCTGCCTGGCGGGGCAGTACGGCCGCGACGGAGGTCGGGGCGGCGGCGTCGTACTCCACGACCCTGAGCATGGGCCAGGCGGTGCGGCTCACCCACGACCTCGACCCGCAGGGGCGCTGGCTGATGGCGATCGCGGAGGACTCGCTGCCGCAGGTGGACCAGGCCCGGCTGATCGCCGACACCCCGCGTCTGGCCCGGGTCGCCGACTGGCCCACCAGCTGGACGCCCGGCCTCGGGCCGGGCGCGCTGGCACAGCGACTCGAGCTGACCGGTCCGTCGATCGAGCTGCGCGGCAGCCGGCTGGGGATGACCGTGGACAACCGCGTGCGGGGCGACTTCGCCCAGCTCGGGGTCGAGGTCGACTACCTCGACGACCAGGGCAACACGACCAGCGCCCCGGTCGGCCCGTTCCGCCCGGGTCGGAGCACGCAGGTGAACCGGCTCCCGCACTGTCGGCAGGGCTGCACCCTGCTCCGCCTGGTCTTCGGTGGGCCCGACGCACTTGTCGAGTCCATGAACGGGTCCGCTGCCATCTCCTCGTTGACCCTCGACGGGCATCGGGTCGCTGATGCCCTCGACCGCGGCTGGCGCGCGATCGACTCCCCGATCGGGACGCCCTCGGCGGTCCGGGGGGCACCGACGGTCGCCGGCGGCACGCTCTCGCTCGACTTCCGGGCCGACACGAGCAACTCCTACGGCGCGGTCACCACCGACGACGCCCCGGCACGCGTGCCGGTGCTGTGGGGGCGCGGTGCGCGGCAGACGCCAAGGCTGGCCAACGGGTAGTCGAAGACGTTCCCGGTGCGCGGGGGGGCGACCAGCGAGTCGATGCCCCTGCTGGGTCCGTCCGGTGTGCTGGTCGACTGGGACCTGTTCGCCAGGTACGGCTCGTTCAACCTGAGCACCACCGACGTCCACATCCTGGCCCGCGGTGACACGCCGCCGGCCGTCGTACGGGCCCTGGGCGACCGCGGCCTGGTGAGGCCCCAGACGGAGAGCGAGGCCCGCTCGTTGCTCGACCACGACGCCTTCGCGCTCGCTCTGCGGCTCTACACGATCGTGGTGCTCCTGGTGATCCTGCTGGCCCTGGCCGGGCTCGGCGCCAACCTCGCCGTCCAGATGCCGGCCCGCCGGCGCGACGCCGCCTCGCTACGGGTCGTGGGCATGTCCAAGCGCACGGTGGTGGGTTCGGTGGTCGCCGAGTTCGGACTGGTGCTCGGCGCGGCCGCGCTGGCCGGTCTCGCAGCCGGGGCGCTGGCCCAGAGCGTCGTGATCAACACCGTCACCCTCGGCTTCACCGACAGCGCGCGCGTGCCCCGGACCCTGCCGGTCCTCGACATACCGGCGATCCTGCAGCTCGCCGCCGCGCTCTCGGTGGTGCTGCTCGCGATCGCGATCCTGGTGGGCGCGGTGACCGTCCGCTCGGCCCGCACCTCCTCCCTGCGGGAGAACGCTCGCTAAAGCACGTGGCCGCGGCCCGGCCCCGTGGCGCACCACCGACTCTCGTGGGACATGTGGATGTCGCCGGTGTGCGCTACGAGCTCCCGGACGGCCGGGTGCTCCTCGGAACCACCGACTTCGAGGCGAGCGGCGGATGAGGAATCGACCTTCGCTGACCATCGGGCTGGTCATCCTCCTGATCGCCGTACTGATCCTGTTCGGGAGTGGAATTGGGGCAATCGAGCTGACGATCCTGGCCGCAGCTTTCATCGTCGGGATGCTCGCCATCTGGCGATCGCCGCGACGGTCGAAGGGGTAGCCCCTGGTTGGCCGAATCATCACGCCCTTGAAACTCGGATGCGTCCGCCGGTGGGGTCCAGGACAATGGCCCTCGTGGGTCATGTGGATGTCGCCGGTGTGCGTTACGAGCTCCCGGACGGCCGGGTGCTCCTCGACGACGTCTCGTTCCGGGTCGGTGAGGGCGCGAAGGTGGCCCTCGTGGGCGCCAACGGGGCCGGCAAGACCACCCTGCTGCGCATCGTCACCGGGGACCTGACGCCCCACGCCGGCGCCGTGACCCGGTCCGGTGGGCTCGGCATGATGCGCCAGATGGTCGGCACGGGCCTGGGCCCCGACCCGACGGTGGCCGACCTGCTGCTCTCGGTGGCCCCACCGCGGGTGCGGGCGGCGTACGACGCCGTGGACCGCGCCGAGCGTGCCCTGATGGACACCGACGACGAGCGCACCCAGATGCGGTACGCCGAGGCGCTCGCAGAGTACGCCGACGCCGGCGGCTACGACCTCGAGGTCACCTGGGACGTCTGCACCGTCAAGGGGCTCGGGGTGCCCTACGACCGGGCGCGCCACCGGGCGCTGACGACGCTGTCCGGTGGTGAACAGAAGCGGCTCGTGCTGGAGTACCTGCTGGCCGGCCCCGACCAGGTGCTGCTGCTCGACGAGCCCGACAACTTCCTCGACGTGCCCGGCAAGATCTGGCTGGAGCAGCGGATCCGCGAGTCGGACAAGACGATCCTGTTCGTCAGCCACGACCGCGAGCTGCTCAACAACACCACCACCCGGATCGTCACCGTCGAGCTGGGTGCGTTCGGCGGTGGCAACCGGGTCTGGACGCACCCGGGCGGCTTCGCGTCGTACCACGAGGCGCGGCGCGAGCGTTTCCTGCGTTTCGAGGAGCTGCGCAGGCGCTGGGACGAGGAGCACGCGAAGATCCGCGCACAGATGCTGATGTACAAGCAGAAGGCGGCCTACAACTCCGACATGGCCTCGCGCTACCAGGCGGCGCAGACCCGGCTGCGCAAGTTCGAGGAGGCCGGCCCGCCGACCGAGCAGCCGCGCGAGCAGCAGGTGACGATGCGGCTCAGGGGCGGCCGCACCGGCAAGCGTGCGGTGGTCTGCACCGACCTGGAGCTGACCGGTCTGATGTCGCCGTTCGACCTCGAGGTCTGGTACGGCGAGCGGGTGGCGGTGCTCGGGTCCAACGGCTCGGGCAAGTCGCACTTCCTACGGCTGCTGGCCGCCGGGGGCTCGGATCCCGACGTGGAGCACCAGCCGGTGGGCGACGTACCGGTGCTGGCCGTGCGGCACACCGGCCAGGCCAAGCTCGGCGCCCGGGTGCGCCCCGGCTGGTTCGTGCAGACCCACGAGCACCCCGAGCTGATGGGTCGCACGCTGCTGGAGGTGCTTCATCGTGGCGACGACCACCGCGACGGCATGGGTCGTGAGGCGGCCGCGCGGGTGCTCGACCGCTACGAGCTCGCGCACGCCTCCGAGCAGCGGTTCGAGTCCCTCTCGGGCGGCCAGCAGGCGCGCTTCCAGATCCTGCTGCTCGAGCTCTCGGGGGCGACCCTGCTGCTGCTCGACGAGCCGACCGACAACCTCGACGTCGAGTCGGCCGAGGCGCTCGAGGAGGGGCTGGCCGCCTTCGACGGCACCGTGCTCGCCGTCACCCACGACCGTTGGTTCGCGCGCGGCTTCGAGCGCTTCCTGGTGTACGGCGCCTCGGGCGAGGTCTATGAGTCCGACGGCCCGGTCTGGGACGAGACCCAGGTCCAGCGCACCCGCTGACCCTCGCCTGCCCGCGGCCGGACGTCATACGAAACGTGACCTATAGCGCGCGGATCGTATGACGTCCGGTGGCGGTGGGGTCTCAGGAGTTGGCGTTGGCCGCGTCGGAGTCCAGGGCCAGCGTGACCGTGTGCGGCGTACCACCCCGGGTGTAGGTGACGCTGACCTTGTCCCCGGGCCGGTAGGAGCGGATCGTGGCGATCAGCGAGTCGGAGCTGGTGATCAGCTGGTTGTCGACCTTGGTGATCACGTCGCCGGACTTGAGGCCGGCGCCCTGGGCGGTGGACCCGGCGTTGACCTGGTCGACCTTGGCGCCGCCGGTGGCGGCACTGGACTGGCCGGCGATGCTGCGCACCGAGATGCCGAGCCGGGCGTGGGTGGGGGTCTGGCCGTGCAGCATCTGCTGGACCACCGGCAGCACCTCGTCGATCGGGATCGCGAAGCCGAGGCCGATCGACCCGGCCTGACCGCCGGCGGAGCTGCTCGTCGTCGACTGGATCGACGCGTTGATGCCCACCACGTTGCCGCTGCTGTCGACCAGCGCGCCGCCGGAGTTGCCGGGGTTGATCGCCGCGTCGGTCTGGATGGCGGGGTAGACGGTCGCGTTGCCCGAGCTGTCGGAGCCGACGTCGACGGGCCGGTTGAGGGCGCTGACGATGCCACTGGTGACTGTCGACTCGAGACCGAACGGCGAGCCGATCGCGACGACCGCCTGTCCGACCTGCAGGCTCGAGGACTTGCCGATGGTGGCCGGCTGGAGCCCGGAGACGCCCTCGGCCTTGATGACGGCGGTGTCGGTGAGCGGGTCGGTGCCGACGATGCGGGCCTTGGTGGTCGAGCCGTCGTTGAACGAGACGCTGATGTTGCCGTTGTTGCCGGCGATCGCCACCACGTGGTTGTTGGTCAAGATGTTGCCGTCGGAGCTGAGGATGATGCCCGAGCCGGAGCCGGACTCCTGGGCGCCACTCACCCTGATCTCGACGACCGAGGGGAGCACCTTCTGGGCCACGTTCGGCACGCTGCCGGAGACCGCCGGCTGGGGCTGTTCGTTGACGACCGACGAGGTCGTGACCGAGCCCCCGTTGGCGCTGCCGCCGTGGTGGTCGACGTACCACGCCGCCCCGCCGATCCCGGCTCCGCCGCCGATCAGCAGGGCGGTGGCGGCCACTCCTGCGATCGTGCGGGCGCCCGTACGACGCTCAGGTCGGCCCGCGGAAGGGGTGCTCGGCTGCGAAGGGAAGGCGGCCGTCGGTGCGGGCGGTGAGTAGCCGTAGGGAGTCCAGGCGGGGTCCTGCTGCGACGGGGCCGGGGTGTCGGCGTGGTCATCGGTCATGCCCCCGACTGTGCCGGGTCAGCCTGTGACGTTGCTGAGACATCCCTGGGGAGCCCTGAAGAAGTGCTGGACGGCGCGCCTGCGGGGTGCAACGGTGACGCCATGGACGCCCCGGCCCCCCAGTTCCTCGACGACCGGCTCGCCTGGTGGGCCGAGCACGACCCCGATGGTGAGGCGATCGGCTACCTCGGGCGCACCTGGACCTGGGCGCAGTGGGACCAGCGGGTACGACGCCTGGCCGGCGCCCTGCACGAGCGCGGCATCGGCCGCGGTGACGTGGTGGCCTTCCTCGACAAGAACCACCCGGCCTGCGTCGAGACCACGCTGGCGGCGGCCAGCCTCGGCGCAGCCAACGCGATCATCAACTGGCGGCTGGCCGGCGACGAGATCGACTACGCCGTCAACGACTCGGGAGCCCGGATGCTCATCGTCGGGTCGGAGCTGATGCCCGCGATCGAGAAGATCCGCGACCGGCTCACGGGCGTCGAGGAGATCATCGAGGTCACGCCCACCGGTGAGCACGACCCCTACGAGGGGATGCTCGCCGAGGCGACACCACGAGGCCGCGCGGACGACATCACACCCGACGACACGGCACTCGTGATGTATTCCTCGGGCACCACCGGTCGGCCCAAGGGGGTCATGCTGACCCACGCCAACATGCTCGCCCACACCCTCAACGCGCACGACGGCTGGGTGTTCGAGCCCGGAGACAAGAACATGGTCTCGATGCCGTTCTTCCACGTCGGTGGCTCGTCGTACATCCTGTTCGGGATCCACGACGGCGTGCCCAGCGTGGTCACCCGCGAGCCCGACGCGGCGTCCCTGGCGGGCGCGATCGTGGCCGGTGCCAACCGCACATTTCTGGTACCGGCGGTGCTCGCGCAGGTGCTCAAGGCAGGGCCGGACGCCGTAGCGCTGTTCGCTCGCCTCAAGACGTTCACGTACGGCGCCGCGCCGATGCCGCTGCCCCTGCTCCGCGCCGCGATGCAGGCCTGGCCCGAGACCGACTTCATCCAGGTCTACGGACTGACCGAGGTCTGCGGCGTCGCCACCCACCTGATGCCCGAGGACCACCGCGAAGCCATGGCGTCCGGCGACGTCGGCCGGCTGGTGAGCGCGGGGAAGCCCCTGCCGCAGTGCGAGGTCCGGGTCGTCGACCCCGGCACGCTGGAGGACGTGGCGACCGGTGAGCACGGCGAGATCTGGCTCCGCACGCCGCAGCTCATGAAGGGGTTCCTCGGCAGGCCCGACGAGACGGCCGCGGTGCTGACCGACGACGGCTGGTTCCGCACCGGCGACCTGGGCACGGTCGACGCCGACGGCTTCGTCTACGTCGAGGACCGGCTCAAGGACATGATCATCACCGGCGGGGAGAACGTCTACAGCCCCGAGATCGAGCGGGTGCTGGCCGAGCACGCCGCCGTCATGGAGGTCGCCGTCATCGGCGTGCCCGACGCCCGGTGGGGCGAGACGGTCAAGGCGGTGGTCTCGCTCAACCCCGGTACGACGGCCACCGAGGAGGAGCTGGTCGCCTACTGCCACGACCGCCTCGCGTCGTACAAGTGTCCGAAGAGCGTCGACGTCATCGACGCCCTGCCCCGCAACCCCACCGGCAAGATCCTCAAGCGCGACCTGCGGGCGCCGTACTGGGCCGGGCGCGACCGCGCTGTCGTGTGATTCCCGTAGCGTGCTCGCATGCAACGACCCGGGCGCCGATGGGACTGGAACCTCCGCAGCTGCGGCCGGCAGGGGCATGCCACCTACCAGCCCACCGAGGACGACCTCGCCCACCACCTGCACGTCGAGACGCCGGTCGGCGTCGCCTGGCGCTGCCTGCGCTGCGGGACCTTCGTGCCGGGCGAGCCCCGGGGGAGCGGGCCCGCCGAGGAGGCGCCGTTGGTGCTGCGGGGCAAGCAGCTGCGCGACGCGTTCATCCTCCGCCTGCTGGCCGTCGAGCGGGGGATCCGCGGCGTCCTGCTGCTCGCACTGGCCTACGGCATCTACCGGTTCGACGGCTCGCGCGATGCGCTGCGGCGGGTGTTCGACACCTACCTGCCCCTGCTGCGGCCCGTGGCCGACCGGCTCGGGATCGACCTGCAGACCACCGGCCCGGTGCGGCTGATCGACAAGCTGCTCAACACCGAGCACACCACGCTGCTCTACGTCGCGCTCGGCGTCACGGCGTACGGGCTCCTCGAGCTGCTCGAGGCGATCGGCCTGTGGCTGATGCGGCGCTGGGGCGAGTACGTCGCCGTCGTCGGGACGGCGATCTTCATCCCGCTCGAGATCTACGAGATCGTCGAGCGCGTCACCTGGCTGCGGCTGGTCACCTTCGTCTTCAACGTCTTCGCCGTGGTCTACATCGTGTGGACCAAGCGGCTCTTCGGCTTCCGTGGCGGCCACGCCGCGTTCGAGGCCGAGCGCGGGAGCGAGTCGCTGCTCGAGGTCGAGCAGGCGGCCGTCGCTATCGCGCGGTGACCAGGTGCCGGAGCCGGGCCGTGGTCATCCCGGAACGCTGGGCGGCGACCCCCGTTCGTCGCCCAGCGTCCGGAGTGCAGCCTCGCCGTGTCGAGCGGTGCCCGACAGACGAGTCTCGTGCCGATCGGGAGCGGAGCCGGCGCGCCCCCACGCCGCACCCTCCGCGGCGCCGGATGCGGCCACCGCGAGCAGGACGACGAGCGCCGTCAGTCGGGACTCTCCAGGTCGACACCGGGGCATCGTGCGTTGATTCGGGAACCGATGGATGCCGAATCACCGACGATCAAGCGATCTGGACCGGGAAATAGCCGATC
This sequence comes from Nocardioides sp., assembly GCA_050997635.1. Lineage (GTDB taxonomy): Bacteria > Actinomycetota > Actinomycetes > Propionibacteriales > Nocardioidaceae > Nocardioides. The sequence goes on along the minus strand of JBPCQY010000052.1, from coordinate 10,741 downwards.
GGCCACCGGTGACTAGTGTGTCCGGGCCACCTCCCGGCGCGGTCGGGCTGGGGTCAGGCCCACCGCTGCGAGGACGGCACGAAGTCGAGCGTGCGGTCGCCGGTGTAGATCTGCTTGGGCCGGGCGATCTTCTGTTCCTTGTCCTGCACCAACTCCAGCCACTGCGCGAGCCAGCCCGGCGTACGCCCGATGGCGAACAGCACCGTGAACATCTCGGGCGGGAACGCGAAGGCCTCGTAGATCAGGCCGGAGTAGAAGTCGACGTTGGGGTAGAGCTTGCGGGAGACGAAGTAGTCGTCCTCGAGCGCGATCTTCTCCAGCTCCTGGGCAATCTCGAGGAGCGGGTTGACCCCGGTGACCTCGAAGACGTCCTCGCAGGCCTTCTTGATAATCGTGGCGCGTGGGTCGTAGTTCTTGTAGACCCGGTGGCCGAAGCCCATCAGCCGCTCGTTGCCGTCCTTGACGCCCTTGATGAAGTCGGGGATGTTCTCCTTCGACCCGATCCGGCGCAGCATCCGCAGCACCGCCTCGTTGGCGCCGCCGTGCAGCGGGCCGAACAGCGCGCCGACGCCGGCGGAGACCGCCGAGTAGGGGTCGACCTGCGAGGAGCCGACCGAGCGCACGGCGTTGGTCGAGCAGTTCTGTTCGTGGTCGGCGTGCAGGATGAACAGCACGTCGAGCGCCTTGACCAGGCGCGGGTCGGCCTCGAAGCGGTGCTCGCTCATCTTGAAGAGCATCGAGAGGAAGTTGGCGGTGTAGCCGAGCTCGTTGTCGGGGTAGACGAACGGCTTGCCCTGCGCGTGGCGGAACGACCACGCGCCCAGGGTCGGCATCTTGGCGATCATCCGCACGATCTGGAGCTGACGGATCTCGTCGTTGGAGATGTCGCGGGCGTCGGGATAGAACGTCGACAGTGCGCCGACCGACGCCATCAGCATGCCCATCGGGTGGGCGTCGTAGCGGAAGCCCTCCATGAACGACTTGACGTTCTCGTGCACGAACGTGTGGTAGGTGATGTCGTGCACCCACTGCTCGTACTGCGCCTTGGTCGGCAGCTCGCCGTGGATCAGCAGGTAGGCGACCTCGAGGAACGTCGACTTCTCCGCGAGCTGCTCGATCGGGTAGCCGCGGTACTCGAGGATCCCCTTCTCGCCGTCGATGAAGGTCACCGCGCTCTTGCAGGAGGCCGTGTTGACGAACCCGGGGTCGTAGACGGCGATGCCGGGTTGGTCCTCGCCGCTCTTGATCTTGCCGAGGTCAGCGGCCTTGACGGTGCCGTTCTCGATGGGTACGTCGTACTCCTGGCCGGTGCGATTGTCCCGGACGGTGAGAGAGTCAGTCACTCCTTCAACCTAGCCCCCGACCGCCGGTCGAGCGAAGTCGAGTCCACGCCCGGAACTCCTGCGTCGTAGTCGACGCAGCGCCCGCTTCACCCGGGACACCGGAGCATCCCAGGCACCCGGTGCGGGCGATCCTCCGATGTCGGTGTCGACGTGCGGTCAGGGTCAGCCGACGGGGTCACGGAAGGTCGAGCCAGCACTCGTACGTCGTGCCCCTGGTCGACCGCCCACCGCAGCGGCCCCGACGATGACGAAGCCGGCCTTCTCGAGCACTCTCCGGGATGCGACGTTCTCGTTGCTGGTCTTCGCTCTCAGCGTCCTCAACCCATGCTCCTCGGCGGCGAGTCGGCACAGTGCCCGCAGCGTCGCGGTCGCGACTCCGCGACCGGCCACGTGCTCGCCCACGCGGTAGCCGACCTCGGCAGCTCCGTCCACGAGGTTATACAGGTTGAAGCGCCCGGCCACCGTCCCGTCGCCGTCGACGAGCACGTGGAAGACGCACACCCCAGCGTCCTGCTCGGCCAGGAGCGCGCCGTAGCGCTGCGAGAAGTGCTCGAAGAACTCGTCGCCACGGTCGGTGACCCAACCCGCGAAGTACGCCCGGTTGGCCACCTCGAAAGCGAGGACCGCCTCGGCGTGGTCGCGCCGGAGCCGCTGCAGGTCCAGCACCGACCGACCGTAGCCCCTCCCGGGGGCGTACGCCGCTGGTTTGGCGCTGACCTGCACGGACCGGTAGATTGTGCGGTCGCGACTCCTGCCGCGCCGAAAGTCGTTGGTCGAGCCTGTCGAGACCACGACGTCGGTGCAGATCCGGACGAAGATGAGCCGGGCCGTGTTCGTCAGAAGCCGCGGCACCACCACCCGGTGGCGACCGCCTCCCGGGACCTACGAACGAGACAAGGCAGCACTGTGCGCACGTACAGCCCCAAGCCCGCCGACATCCAGCGCGAGTGGCACGTCATCGACGCCACCGACGTGGTCCTCGGCCGCCTGGCCGTCCAGACCGCCAACCTCCTGCGCGGCAAGCACAAGCCCACCTTCGCGCCGCACATGGACATGGGTGACTTCGTGATCGTCATCAACGCGGGGAAGGTCGCCCTGACCGGCGACAAGGCCACCAAGAAGATGTCCTACCGGCACTCCGGCTTCCCGGGCGGCCTCACGGCCACCCCGATCGGCCAGATCATCGAGAAGGACGCCCGCAAGGCGATCGAGAACGCCGTGTGGGGCATGCTCCCCAAGAATAAGCTCGGCCGCCAGGTGCTCAAGAAGCTCAAGGTGTACGCCGGCCCCACGCACCCGCACCAGGCCCAGCAGGCCACCCCGTTCGAGATCGCCCAGGTCTCCCAGTGAGCGCCGCAGAGGACAACAACGTGACTGACACCACCACCGAGGCCGAGGAGACCTTCTCGGCCGACGAGCAGGGCGTGGCCTACACGTCCGAGAGCAACCCGGCCGGCGACCCCGAGCGCGTCGCGACGATCGCCCCCGCCGCGGCCACCGGTCGCCGCAAGGAGGCCGTCGCCCGGGTGCGGATCGTGCCCGGCACCGGCGTGTGGACCATCAACGGTCGTGCGCTCGACTCGTACTTCCCGAACAAGCTGCACCAGCAGGTCGTCAACGAGCCCTTCGCGACGACCCAGCTGCTGGGCCGCTTCGACGTGATCGCTCGCGTGCACGGCGGCGGCATCACCGGCCAGGCCGGCGCGCTGCGCCTCGGCGTGGCTCGTTGCCTCAACTCCGTCGACCTCGACGCCAACCGTGCCCTGCTCAAGAAGGCCGGTCTGCTCACCCGCGACGCCCGGGTGATCGAGCGTAAGAAGGCTGGTCTGAAGAAGGCCCGCAAGGCTCCTCAGTTCAGCAAGCGCTGATCCGGGCTCGGGTCTGATGACTCGAATCTTCGGCACGGACGGGGTCCGGGGCCTGGCCAACGGTCAGCTGACCGCGGAGCTGGCCCTGGACCTTTCCGTTGCCGCGGCCCACGTCCTCGGCGATGCCGGGGAGTTTCAGGGGCACCGACCGGTCGCGGTCGTCGGTCGCGACACCCGGATCTCGGGGCAGTTCCTCGAGGCCGCCGTCGTGGCCGGACTGGCGTCGGCCGGGGTCGACGTACTGCTGCTCGGCGTGCTGCCCACGCCCGGCGTGGCCTTTCTGACCGACTCGCTGAAGGCCGACCTCGGCGTGATGATCTCGGCCTCGCACAACCCGATGCCCGACAACGGCATCAAGTTCCTGGCCCGCGGCGGCATCAAGCTCGACGACGCGATCGAGGTCGCCATCGAGAAGCGGATGCGTGAGTCGTGGCAGCGGCCGACCGGCGGCAAGGTGGGCCGGGTGCGCGAGTACCCCACCGCCGGCGAGGAGTACGCCGCGCACCTCGACTCCACGCTCCAGTCGCCGCTCGCCGGGCTCCGCGTCGTCCTCGACTGCGCCCACGGTGCCGCGTCCGTGTCGGGCCCGCTCGCCCTGCGCCAGGCGGGTGCCGAGGTGATCGCGATCAACAGCGACCCCGACGGCCTCAACATCAACGACGGCTGCGGCTCCACCCACCTCGGCCCGCTGCGAGCTGCCGTCGTCGAGCACGGCGCCGACGGCGGGTTCGCCCTCGATGGCGACGCAGACCGCTGCCTCGCGGTCGACGGCGCCGGAAACGACGTCGACGGCGACCAGATGCTGGCGATCCTCGCCCTCGCGCTCAGGGAACGCGGCCAGCTCGTCAAGGACACCGTCGTCGCCACGGTGATGAGCAACCTCGGCTTCGTGCGCGCGATGAAGGACCACGGCGTCGGCGTACGTCAGACCAAGGTCGGCGACCGCTACGTCCTGCAGGCGATGAACCTCTCCGGCTACTCGCTCGGCGGCGAGCAGTCGGGTCACGTCATCATGAGTGAGTACGCCACCACCGGCGACGGCATCCTGACCGCCCTGCACGTGCTCGAGCGGATGGCCACCTCCGGCCGCTCGCTGGAGGACCTCGCCGGCGTGATGACCCGGATGCCGCAGGTGCTGGTCAACGTGCCCGAGGTCGACAAGGCCCGGGCCGACGACGACGAGGTGCTGGCCGCCGCGGTGGCCGAGGAGGAGGCGGCCCTCGGTGACAACGGCCGGATCCTGCTGCGCCCGTCCGGCACCGAGGCGCTGGTGCGGGTGATGGTCGAGGCGACCTCCCCCGACCTGGCGCGCGATGTCGCCGAACGCCTCGCCGACGTCGTACGCCGTCAGCTCGCGCTCGCTTGATGGGTTACGGCCGACCGAAGAGACCTGAGCGGATCGCGCGCTCGACGTAGGCGAGATAGGACCGCTGGGTCCAGCCCCGGTCGACCACGAGACGGGTGTACTGGTCGGGGGCCATCAGCAGCCAGAGCTGATCCTGGGCTCGGGCCCGGGTGACGACCGGTCGGGCGTGGTGGCACAGGCGGGCGAGTAGGTGCCCCGCGCCCACGTGACGCTCGCGTTCGGCGGTGGCCCAGAGCTCCGCCATCTCGGGGTCGACCTGTGCGGCGCCGCGGAGCACCTCGTGGATGCCGTGATAGCGCCGCGCCACAGCGCCGAGGTGACGCGCAGCCTCCCGGATCGCCGCGTCGATGTCCGGCGCCTCGGCGATCGCAGAGACCGAGCGACGGGCCGTGACCGGGACCGGGTCGTCATCACCGGCCATCACGACATCACGCACCGTCTTGAGCACCTGCGCCTTGTTGCCGACGGCGTTGAACACGGTCGGTTTGCTCACGCCGGCCCGCTGGGCGATCTGCTCGACTGTGGTGGCGGCGTACCCCTGGGACAGGAAGAGGTCTCCAGCTGCGCTGAGGACGGCCCGGCGGCTCTGCGCCGACTGCTGCGCGCGGAGCGGCGAACGGTACGGGCGCTTGTTGACCTTGATCACACGTTCAGTCTACTCTTCAGATATTGACTAGATTGTTGGTAAGGAAAGGAGCTCGCGACATGAGTCTCGCTTACATCGCCCAAGCGGCCGACCACCAGCAGCTCGACTGGATCGGGGGCTCCTCCTTGACGATCCTGCTCGACGGGGCGGCGACCAATGGCCAGGTGACCGCCGTACGCAGCAGGCTGCTTGAAGGTGCTGCGTCGCCGGTGCACCTGCACCACAACGAGGACGAGATGTTCGTCGTCCTCAAGGGACACGGCCTCTTCTGGGTCGGTGACGACTGCCACGAGGTGGGCGAGGGCGGCTCCGTGTTCCTGCCGAGGGACGTTCCCCACGCCTACCGCTTCACCAGCCCCGAGGTCGACCTGCTGACCATCTGCACGCCCAGCGGCATGGAGGACTTCTTCCGCGCCGCCGGCCGCGACGTCCGGGAGCCACGGCCGGAGGGCTGGGACGTGTCCATGGCGGCGCTCGTCGCGGCGGCCCGCGCGGGAGGTCAGGAGGTTCTGGGACCGCCTCGATGACGCTGGTCTGACGAAACCGGGTGGCCGGCCGGGTCGATGCTGCCCTAGCGTTCGGGGATGGTCGAGATCCGGGTCGTCGACCCGCACGACGAGACGAGCCTGCACCGCTGGTGGGAGATCGGGCGCGACGCGCTGCGCGACCGCCCGCTCGACACCACGCCGGCCTGGGAGGTCACCCGGGTCGCCCTACCCACCCCGCACCCCGACTTCGCGTGGACCGTGCTGGGCGCCTACGACGGCGACCAGATGGTGGGCGCCGGGCTGATCAACCTGCCGCAGTCCGACAACACCCACCTCGCCTACGTCGACGTGTACGTCGCCGAGCCCACCCGCCGCGCGGGAGTCGGGTCCGCCCTCCTGGCGGACGTGGAACGCCGTGCCCGCGAGGCCGGCCGTGCCACCGCGATGGTCGAGGTGTTCGCACCACCGGGAGGATCGAGCCCGGGCAGCCTGTTCGCGGACGCGCGCGGCTACACCGTGGCCAACCTCGAGACCATCAAGGCCGTCGACCTCGCCGCGGCCGAGCCGAGCTGGGCGGCGCTCGAGGACGAGGCGGCCGGCCGGCTCGCGGACTACCGCGTGCTGCGCTGGCGCGACACCGTGCCCGATGAGTACGCCGAGGGCTTCTGCGCGATGCTGAGCCGCTTCATCGGGATGGTCCCGCTCGGTGACCTCACCCTCGAGGACGGCGAGTGGACCGTCGACCGCCTGCGGGGGAGCGAGCGCCGCGCGGCCGAGATCGGTCAGGACAGCTTCATCGCCGCCGGCGTTGCTCCCGACGGCACCCTGGTCGGTTGCTCCGACGTCCGCGTGATGCGAGGCGATCCTCGGATCGGCCGCATCGGCATCACGATGGTGGAGCCCGATCACCGCGGTCACCGGGTGGGCCTGGCGATGAAGCTGGCCACCCACCGGGAGCTGCACGCGGCGTACCCGCAGACCGAGCTGGTCGAGACGAGCAACGCCGACGTCAACCAGCGGATGAACGACGTCAATGAGGCGCTGGGCTATCGGGCCCTCGAGCAGCTTCTGGAGTACCACAAGCGCCTATGAACTCTGCCTGGGAACACACCCGCCCGGCGCCCGGTTGGGACAGGTATGACCAACACTCCTGAAAAGATCGTGTACACGGCCAAGGCCACCGTCACCGGAGCCCGCGAAGGGCATGCCTCCACCGAAGACGGGATCCTCGACCTGAACCTCACCGCCCCCAAGGAGACCGGCGGACCCGGCACAGGTACCAACCCCGAGCAGCTCTTCGCGGTCGGGTACGGTGCCTGCTTCCAGAGCGCGCTCGGACTGGTCGCGAAGAAGGCGGGCGTCGACGCCTCGAGTTCCGTCGTGGACATCGCCGTCGGCTTCGGTCCGGAGGGCCAGTCGTTCGCCATCACCGCCGACATCACGGCTACCATCCCCGGCGTCGATGACGCCACCGCGCAGCGCCTGGTCGAGGCCGCCCACGAGGTGTGCCCCTACTCCAAGGCCACCCGCGGCAACGTCCCCGTGACGGTCACCGGCAAGGCAGCCTGAACCACCCGTGGGTCAGGGCGCCAGCTCGGCCGGCGGCGATCGACGCGATCATGGCCCGCGTGGTCGTCGTCGGGTCAGAGCCGGTGGGCCCGTGACTCCCAGGAAGCCAGGTCGAGCGCGACCGAGTCCCCATGGGTCGCGACCAGCGCTGCGGAGCCGGTGAGGTCCCCTTCCCCGGTAGGCCCCTGCGGCTCAACGGTGCTCGGCGACGTACGCCTGACTCTTCTCCCGGAGCCGCGTGTGCGCGCCGGCGTAGGCGTTCTGGGGTGGCAGGTAGGACTTCAAGATCTTCGCGACGACGGTGTAGTTGGGGTCGCAGACGTTCGCGATGGGGGACTCGGTGGCCTGGGTGACGAGCTGGTAGGCATCGAGCGGGTCGAGACCGCACTCGGCGCCGATCCAGGTCACCAGGTCGTGCTGGGCGATCCGGAAGGCGTCCTCGAGCGGGCGCGCGGACCCGGTGCTCATCAGATAGCGGTCGGACTCGATCCGTGGCCACGGCGTGGCGGCACCCTTGATCAGGTCGAGGATCACGACGGTGTCCATCGCGGCCTCGACGGCCACGCCGCAGGTCTCGCCCTCGCCCTGGCGGCAGTGGCCGTCGCCCAGCGCGAACAGCGCCCCTTCGACGTTGACGCCGAGGAAGCAGGTCACGCCGGCCCGCATCTCGGGGGTGTCCATGTTGCCGCCGTGGGCGTCGGGCACCAGTGAGGAACGAGCCTCGAAGTTGGCGGGGGCGACACCCACGGTGCCGTGCATCGGGTCCAGAGGCAGGACCAGCTCGTGGTCGCTGCGGCGGGCGCGGAAGGCGACGGTCCGCGAGACGCGGTCGACGTCGTAGATCCACACCAGCTCGGGCAGCGGCTCCTGCAGGCTGGCGGTGACGTGGGTAGAGGTCAGCGCGCCGAAGAGCGGGATCGTGCTGGACGCGGCCCAGTCGCGGGACGGCTCGATCGAGACGAAGTGCACCGCCAGGGTGTCGCCGGGCTCGGCACCCTCGACGTAGAACGGACCGGTCAGCGGGTTCACGAACGGGAACTCGATCACCTCGGACACCAGGTCGTCGCTGCTGCGGACCTTGCCAGCGAAGGCGTCCTCGCTCCAGAGCTCGAGCACCGAGCCGGGCTGCACGCGGCGCACTGGCGTGACCCCGCCGAAGGTCCAGGCGAGCTCGGCGGGCTCGGGGCGGTAGCTGATCACGTCCATGGTGGGGTCCTCACTCCTCGTCGAAGACGCGCTTGGTCTCGAGGATCCGTTGCGGATGACGCACGTTCAGCACGACGAGGTACACCACGCCGATCACCATCCAGATCGCGGCGGCCGGTCCGGCGTACGACAACGGATGGGGCAGCGGACTGATGAAGCTGAACGCCGGGATGCCCGCGCCCGCGCAGAAAGCCGGGATGAACGCCAGCGCGCCGAGGACGGGCAGCACGCCGTGCCGGAACCAGTGGAACTCGTCGCGGCGGAACCTCCAGAAGTAGGTGAGGCAGGCGATGTTCAACAGGACGTACATCGGCGCGAAGATGTCGACCAGGATCGTCGCCGTGAGCGCGAAGCCGGTGTAGGGGTCGTACTGGAAGCCCAGCCAGAGCGCCACGCCGATCGACACCACGAGCTGGGTGACCAGCGCCAGCCGCGGTGTTCCCAGGCCGGTCAGCTCGCCGTACGACGTCGGGAGCAGCTTGATGCGGCCCATCGAGAACATGGTGCGGCTGGAGGAGTTGTTGGCGGCGTTCTGATTGGCGATCACGGAGTTGATCAGCGCGACGAAGACCAGGAAGAAGCCGAACCAGCCCCAGGCCTGCCGGCCGAGCACGTTCTGCCAGGGGTTGGCGTCGCCAGCGCCCACGAAGCCCGTCATCTTGTCCGGGCCGAAGGCGACGCTGCTGGCGTAGGTGTTGAGGATGTAGAACAACCCGATCCCGAGGCACGACACGATCACCGCCCGCGGGATGGTGCGACGCGGGTCGTGCGCCTCCTCTGCGATCGGTGCGGCCTGCTCGAAGCCGATGAAGGCCAGGATCGTGAAGACGGATCCGGCGATGACTCCGGAGAAACCGGGATAGTCCGCGTTGTTCGCGTAGTGCGTCCCGAAGACCGAGAGCGTGTTGTCGCTGCCGGCCTGGACGATCAGGGTCAGCGAGATCGCCACGAACACCAGGATCTCGAACGCGCCGAGCAGGGTGCCGGCGCGGGTGGAGGCGGCGATGCCGCGGTAGCCCAGGGCGAACACGAGCAGGCAGACCAGCACGGTCCAGATCCACCAGAGGCCGGTCGACCAGCCGAGCTCGGAGTTCAGGGTGTTCGCGACGATGAAGCCCATCTGCAACGCGAGGAACGGGCCGCCGACGATCACGCCGAGCAGGAACCCCCAGGCGACCAGGAAGCCGGCCTGCGGGTGGATGCCGTGGCTGACGAACGTGTAGAACGAACCGGCGGACGGCAGGTGGCGGGCGAGCTGGCCGATCGAGTTGGCGGCGATCAGCGATGCGACCAACGCGAAGATCACGGACAGCGGGGCCGCGCCTCCACTGAAGGCGATGCCGGCCGGGATCGACAGGGCGGTCGCGATCGCCGGCGCCATAAATGTGATCGACTGGAACAGGACTCCGCTGAAGCCGACGGCGCCCCGGCGTAGCCCCGCGGTGCCGACTGCCTCGGAGTTCGGCTCTGACGTCGACATGACCACGCTCCTGTGTCTGCGGGGTGGATCGGGCAAGCCTCAATGTAGGCCCGGAATCGGCGGCGGGGCAACGAACACCCACTCGCTCAGAACCGGTGGAGGCGCGAGGGCTTGCCGGGACACCGGAGCATCCCAGGCGCCTGGTGCGGGCGATCCTCCGATGTCGGGCAGGTTGGCTCCAGGCCCCTGGCAGCCGGTGAGCGGGCTCAGAGCTTGCGGAGCCTGACGTAGCGCACCGAGTGGTCGCCGTCCTTGCGCAGCACGAGGGTGGCGCGCGAGCGGGTGGGGGCGATGTTCTCGCGCAGGTTGGGGCCGTTGATGGTGTCCCAGATGTGGCCGGCCATGTCGGTGGCCTGGTCGGTGGTCAGGCCGGCGTACCGGGCGAAGTACGACGCCGGGTCGGCGAAGGCGGTGTCGCGCAGCCGCAGGAACCGGTCGAGGTACCACGTGCGGATGTCACCCTGCGCCGCGTCGACGTAGACCGAGAAGTCGAAGAAGTCGCTCAGGGTCAGGCTGCTGCGGCCGTCCTCGCGGGTCCGTGCGGGCTGCAGCACGTTGAGGCCCTCGATGATCACGATGTCGGGCCGCTTGATCACGACCCTCTCGTGGGGCACCACGTCGTAGACCAGGTGGGAGTAGATCGGGGCATCGACCTCGTCACGGCCGGACTTGATGTCGATCACGAAGCGCAGCAGGGCCTTGCGGTCGTAGGAGTCCGGGAAACCCTTGCGCTGCAGCAGTCCGCGGCGCTCGAGCTCGGCGTTGGGGAACAGAA
>JBPCQY010000035.1:0-15193 GCA_050997635.1 Nocardioides sp. | reverse complement strand
AGGTGGGTCATCGGCTTGAGGAACGGGCCGAGCACCTGGCCGCCCTCGGAGCAGATGTTGCACATCATCTTCAGCTCCTCGTCGACGACCATGAAGAGCTCGTAGATCTCCTTCTCGTCGTGCAGGAAGTCGAGCAGCCGCGTCTTCATCGGTGGTCGAGCGGAGTCGAGACCGCCCGAGCGCGGGATCCGGAAGGTGCCGCTGATCGGGTTCATCCGCACGTCGCCGCCATGGATCGAGACGTGCCGCTCGGGGCTGGCGCCGATCAGGAACCGGTCGCCGGTGCAGAAGACGTAGGTCCAGTAGGCACCGCGCTCGCGCTCGAGCAGCCGGCGGAAGACGGTCAGCGCTGTCTGCGCGCTCCAGTCCGCGACGGTGGCGTGGTAGTGCCGGCCGACGACCAGGTTGGCGCCCTCGCCCTGGCCGATCTCGTCGGTGATGATCGCCGCGACCAGCTCGGCGTACTCCTCGTCATCGGTCTCGAAGCCGCCGCGGTCGGTGAACTCCACGCCGGTGTCGTCGATCGCGTCGACCACCTCGGCGACCGATAACTCCAGCTCGGTCTCGACGTCGACGACCACCAGCGGGGTCCCGTCGTCGTGCGCCTCGAAGCCGCGCTCGCGCACCTGGCGGAACGGGATCGCCAGCAGCCGGTCGGCGATGTGCCCGTCGGCCGGGGCGCCCTCCTCGAGGGGTACGTCGAGCAGCGACTCGACCACGCTGCGCCGGCCGCCCACCAGGCCGACCGTGTCGCGGTCGCCGGCCCGCGTCGAGCGGCGGATGATCGCCCACGCCTCGTGCTCCTGGAGCGCGGCGATCGCGGTCCGGGCGTCGGGCGTGGCGGCCATGCCGCGACCCTACTCAGCCGCGGCCGACTCCCCCGACCGTGGTCAGCAGCTGGGTCGCCCGCGTGAGCGCGACGTACAGGGTGGCACGCCCGGTGACGGATTCGTCCTGGATCTCCTGCGGCCGCACGACCACGATGCCGTCGAACTCCAGACCCTTGGTGTCCAGGCCCGTCAGCACCACGATGCGCTCCTCGCGCGACGCCAGCCAGGAGTTGACCTCGGCCTGCCGAGCCGCGGGTACGACGACGGCGACCGTGCCCTCGACCCGGCCGGCCACGTCGGCCACTGCTTCGCGGGTCGCGCCCTCGAGGTCGGCCACGTCGGTGACCTCGCGGGGCGTGATGCCGGTGGACCGGACGGCGGTGGGCAGGTCGGCATCGAGCCCGACCCGCTCGGCGTACGCCGCGGCGTACGCGTAGATCTCGGCGGAGTTGCGGTAGTTGGTCGAGAGGTGGAACTCGTGGGTGTCCTTGCCCGCGAGCGCCTCGGCTCGCGCGGCGGCCGACTCGGCCGGCACCGGCCACGACGACTGGGCGAGGTCGCCCACGATGGTCCACGAGGCGCCGCGACCGCGGCGGCCGACCATCCGCCACTGCATGGGGGTGAGGTCCTGCGCCTCGTCGATGAGCACGTGGGCGTAGCCGTCGTCCTCGATCCGGTGGCTGGGTGGTGTCCAGGCGCGGCCGGCCGGTGCGTACTCACGGTCGGCCGCCGTGGTGACCTCCTGGAGGTCGCCGCCGAGGTAGTCGTCGAGCTCGTGGCCCTCCTCGGTGCGGGCCGGGATGTCACCGAGGGCGTAACGCAGCTCGTCGAGCAGCGGCACGTCCTCGATCGAGAGGCTGCCGTCGCCGGCCCACGACTTGGCGAGCAGCCGCTGCTCCTCGCCCGGGACCACACCCTCGCCGATCCGGGCCAGGAACTCGGGCTCCCGGATCCAGCCGAGCACCGTCGGGGCGTCGAGCGGCGGCCACCAGGCCAGCGCGAAGTCGACGAAGTCCTGCGACGAGAGCAGCTCGTCGTCGAACGCCGCGCGCCCGCGCTCGCGGCCCCGCTCGCCGCGCACCTGACGCCACAGCGCATCGAGGAGCGCCGAGGCGATCCGCGGCAGCTGCCGGTTGCGTTGGCCGTGGGACATCAGGGTGCGGCGCAGCTGGCCGAGCACTCGCTGGTCGAGGAGCAGCACGTCGTCGCGGTAGAACACCCGGAACTCGCGGGGCGAGCCGGGTGCCTGCTGGCGCGCCGTACGCCGCAGCAGCTCCGCCATCTTCCGGGAGCCCTTGACGTCGGCGACCACGGGCTCGTCGTGGCGGGTCGCGCGCACCCCGTCGACGACCTCGCCGAGCGAGCGCAGCGCGACGGCGGTCTCGCCGAGCGAGGGCAGCACCCGCTCGATGTAGCGCATGAACACGCCCGAGGGGCCGACGACGAGCACGCCGCCGCCCTCGTAGCGACGACGGTCGGAGTAGAGGAGGTACGCCGCGCGGTGCAGCGCGACGACGGTCTTGCCGGTGCCTGGGCCGCCCGAGATCGAGACGACGCCGCGGCCGGGCGCACGGATCGCCCGGTCCTGCTCCGCCTGGATGGTGGCCACGATCGAGTGCATCGACCGGTCGCGGGCGCGGGAGAGCTGGGCCATCAGGGCCCCCTCGCCGATGATCGGGAGGTCGGTCTGGATGGAGTCATCGAGCAGCTCGTCCTCGACGCCGACCACGCGCGGCCCGGTGCAGCGCAGCACCCGCCTCCGTACGACGCGGTGCGGCTCGGCACCGGTCGCCTGGTAGAACACCGCGGCCGCGGGCGCGCGCCAGTCGATCAGCAGCGAGTCGCGGTGGGAGTCGCGCAGGCCGATCCGGCCGACGTAGCGCGGCTGGGTGTCGAACTCGGGGTCGAGGTCGAGGCGGCCGAAGACGAGTCCCTCGTGTGCGGCGTCGAGCTGGGCGATCCGCTTGGCCGCCTGGAAGACCATCGCGTCGCGCTCGACGAGGCCACCCTCGTGGCCGAGCCGGGCCCGGTCGTGGCCCTCGCGAGCGATCTCCTGTGCCGCGGCGGCCGAACGCTGGAGCTGCGTGTAGACCGTGTCCACGAACGCCTGCTCCTGCGCGACCTCACGGTCGACCAGTTCCTCCGACAACCCATCCCCCAAGACTCCGCACCGACGCCCACTCACGGACGAAGCGAGCAGTGAAGTCTACGCATTCGCGGGGCCTCCGTGTTGGCGGGTCGGTGAAAGTCGCCGTGTGGGGTCGATCGCGGTGGTCAGTCGATGGGCGAGTACAGCGCGAGACCGAAGCGACCCGAGCCTCGGGTCATCGAGACGCGCACCCGGTCGGTGCCGGCCGGCACCCACTCGTCGCCGGTGGAGGCCGGGCCCGTGCCGAAGTTCGTGGTCGGCGTGACGTGGTCCCCGATCGCCAACCGGAACGACGACCGTTTGCTCGGGCTGTCGAACGCGATCGCAGCCAGCTGCGGCGTGGTAGGAGACGGTCGCAGCGACGCGGTGCCTGCGTCGGCAGACTCCCGCACGGCACTCAACCGCCAGGTGTGGCCGCGGCTCTCCACGAACTTCGACGGGCGGCCACGAACTCGTCGAAGTCCGCACGTTCCACGCGCCCTCCCGAGTCCGCGACGATCGTGGTGGTCATGCCCCTCTCACCGCCTGGCACGGCCAAAGGGTTGCCCGGCTACTTCTTCCGGTCCAGGAATGCCGTCATCGCCTCACGGGCCTCGTCGGAGGCGAACAGGTGGGCGCTCAGCGCGGCCAGCTCCTCGCCGTACTGGTCGATGCGGGCCACCAGCTCACGGTTGAGGATCGCCTTGGACTCCCGCAGCCCCTGCGGCGCACCGCTGGCCAGGCTGGCGCAGGTGGCGGCGACCGTGGGGGCCAGCTGGTCGGCGGGCACGGCCTTGGTCACCAGCCCGTACGCCGCAGCCTCGGCGCCGGTGAAGACCTCACCGCCCAGCGTGGTCAGCGCCGCCGCACGCGGGTTCATCCGGTGGTGGACCGTCAGCGAGATGATCGCGGCGGCCAGCCCGAGTTTGACCTCGGTGAGCGCGAAGGTGGCGTCGTCGGCGCACAGCGCCACGTCGGAGGCGGCCACGATCCCGATGCCGCCGGCGCGCACGGCGCCGAGCACCTCGGTGACCACCGGCTTGCCCATGGTGCAGATCAGCCGCTGCAGGCCCACGATCCGCCGGGCACCCTCGCCCATCCCGTCGGTGGTCGCCTCGGAGAGGTCTGCGCCGGAGCAGAACACCCGGCCCGACGAGCGGACCAGCACCACGCGCGCGGCGTCCTCGGCGTCGGCCCGCTCGAGCGCCGCGAACAGCTCGGTGACCAGCTGGCGCGACAGCGCGTTGCGGTTGTGCGGCGCGTCGAGGGTGATCCTCGCCACCCGATCGGCGAGGCCGTAGTGGACGAGTTCACTGGGGGTGTCGGCCATGGGGTCATCCTGCCGGAGACGCTCGCCACACCGGGTCCGTGGACCCATCCGGAGCCTCCGTCCGTGACGAACCACCCCCATGCAGACCGCCAACCGCCCGACGTACGCCGCCGCCGGGGTGCTGGCCACGCTCATCGGGATGGCCGCGGGCCATCTCGTCGCCGCCGCCACCAACCCCTCGGCCTCACCCGTCCTGGCGGTCGGATCGACGGTGATCGACGCCACGCCGACGCCGATCAAGGAGTGGGCCATCGCCCACTTCGGCACCCACGACAAGCCGATCCTGATCGGCTCGGTACTGCTCGTCTCACTGGTCTTCGCCGGCGTGTGCGGCCTGCTCGCCCGCCGCGACCTCCGCGCCGGCATGGGCGGCCTGCTCGTCCTGGTCGCCCTCGCCGGCGCTGCCGCGATCACCCGGCCCGCGGCCACCCTCCCCGACCTGATCCCGACCCTGACCGCGGCCGTCGTCGGCCCGGCCAGCCTCGCGTGGCTGGTCAGCCGGATGCGTCCGCTCGACGTACCCGGCTCCGACGGCACCACGACCAGCCCGTCCCGGCGTGGCCTGCTGATCTCCGGTGGGGTGCTCGCCGTGGCCGCCGCGGTGTTCGGCGAGGCGGGGCAGCGGCTCGCGGCGTACCGCACCCGTCCGGGGCAGGTCGACCTGCCCGCCGCTGCCAAGAAGGCCGGGCCGTTCCCCACCGGTCTCGACGACAAGGTCAAGGGGATCAGCCCCTTCCGCACCCCCACTGAGGAGTTCTACCGCGTCGACACCCGCCTGGCGCTGCCCGCGATCGCCGTCGACGGCTGGAGCCTGACCATCGATGGTGACGTCGACCGGGTGGTCTCGTTCAGCTTCGACGACCTCGCGGCGATGCCGCTCGAGGAGCACGACATCACCCTGACCTGCGTCTCCAACGACGTCGGCGGACAGTACGTCGGCGCCGCGCGCTGGCTCGGCGTGCCCCTCACGACCCTGCTCGACAAGGCCGGCATCAAGAACACCAGGGCCGACCAGATCCTCTCCACCGACGTCGACGGCCTGACCATCAGCACTCCGCTGAAGGTCGCCACCGACGGCCGCCCGACGATGATCGCCCTCGGCATGAACGGCGGCCCGCTGCCGCAGAAGCACGGCTTCCCGGCCCGCATGGTCACCCCCGGCCTCTACGGGTTCGTGGGCTGCACCAAGTGGGTCGAGCGCCTGACCCTCACGACGTACGCCGATCAGGACGCCTACTGGACCAAGCGCGGCTGGGCGACCGAGGGGGCCATCAAGGTCTCCAGCCGCATCGACACGCCCCAGCCGTTGGCCACCGTCAAGACCGGCGACACGTTCATCGGCGGCGTCGCCTGGGCCCAGGGCGACGGCATCAAGAAGGTGGAGGTCCGCATCGACGGCGGCCCGTGGCAGCAGGCCAGGCTCGGCCCGAGCGCCGGCGTCGACTACTGGCGCCAGTGGTATCTGCCCTGGAAGCCCACCCAGGGTCAGCACATGCTCGCCGTCCGCGCCACCACGATGCAGGGCGAGGTGCAGACCGCGGCCCGGGCGGCCCCCTTCCCCGACGGCTCCAGCGGCATCCAGGAGATCGTGGTCACCGCCGCGTGAGAGGTGTCACTCACCTTCCCGGGGACGAACCAATCCACCCCTACGGCGGCTCCGAATCACTCCCGACCGCAACACCGACGAAAGGCTCCACCATGAACGCCAGGTTCCGCACCACGGGCGCTCTCGCCGCACTGGCCCTCACGACCACGCTCGGCCTCAGCGCCTGCGGCGGCAGCGACAGCTCCGCTGCTGCTGGGAGCGGTACGACGGCCGACGCGGGCGCCGACACCTTTGGTGCCGGCTGCGCCGACGTCCCGGCCGATGGCGCCGGTTCGTTCAACGGCATGGCCACCGCGCCCGTCGCCTCCGCCGCCAGCGCCAACCCGGACCTGAAGACCCTGGTCACCGCGGTCACCAAGGCCGGCCTGGTGGACACCCTGAACAACGCCAAGGGCATCACCGTGTTCGCGCCGGACAACGACGCGTTCGCCAAGATCCCCGCCAAGGACCTCAAGTCCGTGCTCGCCGACAAGGCGACGCTGACCAAGATCCTGACCCACCACGTGATCGCCGGTCAGCTCAGCCCCGACCAGCTCGCGGGCACCCACAAGACCCTGGCCGGTGACACGGTCAAGGTGACGGGCTCCGGCGAGAGCTTCCAGGTCGGCGCCACCGAGAAGGCTTCGGTCGTGTGCGGGAACGTCCCGACCGCGAACGCCACGGTCTACATCATCGACTCCGTCCTGATGCCCTCCTGACGACCGGGCTTCCATGAACGTCGAAGAGGCGCAAGGATCACGTCATGAACGAGATCAGGCCGGTGCCCTCCGGCGACACCACAGGTTTCGCCGGGGGTGCCGCCTCGGCCGGTGAGCTGGGCACGTTGCTCACCCGGTCGGCCCGCGGCGACCAGGCCGCCTTCGCCGAGCTGTACGACGCGACGTCCGCCCGCTGCTTCGGGCTGGCGGTGCGCGTGGTGCGGGACCCGGCCCAGGCGGAGGAGGTCGCGCAGGAAGCGTTCCTCGACATCTGGTGCAACTCGGCCAGGTACGACGCCCGGCGGGGCAGCGCGATCTCGTGGATGTTGACCATCGTGCACCGCAAGGCCGTCGACCGGGTGCGGTTGGCCGAGTCGGCCTCCCGGCGAGACACGACGTACCAACAGCAGAACCAGACAACCGAACACGACGAGACCGCCGTGGCCGCCACCGCCTCCCTGGAGGCACAGCGGGTCCGCGGGGCCCTCGCCCAGCTCACCGACGTACAGCGTGAAGCGATCGAGCTGGCCTACTTCGGCGGATACACCCATACCGAGGTAGCCGGCCTGCTCAAGTTGCCCGTCGGCACAGCCAAGACCCGGATCAGGGACGGGTTGATCAGACTCAGGGACTACATGGGAGTAGGAGGTGTACAGGCATGAGTGAGATCCACGCGCTGTCGGGTGCGTTCGCGATGGACGCCCTCGACGACATCGAGCGCGCACAGTTCGAACGACACCTTGCCTCGTGCCCCGAATGTCGCGCCGAGACCGAGGGTCTCTTCGAGACCACCGGCGTCATCGGCTCCGCCTGCGCGGCAACACCCCCAGCGGCGCTGCGGGCCAGGGTGCTCGCCGACATCGCGGCGACCCGACCGCTGCCTCCGCGGTTCGACTCCCCTGCCCGCGTCCAGCCCGTACGCCGCCGCTGGGTGCCCGCCCTCGTGGCCGCCTCCGTGCTGCTCGTCGGTGGTGTCGGCGCCGTCGCCTGGCACCCGTGGACCGACAGCACCAGCCAGCAGCAGGTCAGCGCCATCGACCGGGTGCTGCACGCGCCCGACGCCCAGAAGGTCAAGGCCGACGTGGGTGGCGGCACCGCCATCGTCGTCCGCTCGGCCTCCCTCGGCAAGGCCGTGATCATGGCCGACGGGGTGCGCAACCCGCCCCACGGCAAGGTCTACGAGCTCTGGCTGCAGGCGCCGGACGGCAGCCTCGCCCCGGCCGGGCTGATGGGGACCGGCTCGAGCGTCTCCCAGGTTTTCGAAGGTGACGCCAGCCAGGCCAGGGCGGCCGCCATCACGGTCGAGCCGGCCGGCGGCTCCGACACACCCAGCAGCGCACCGGTCGCGTCGTTCCCCTTGAGGTCCGCGACGTGACCACCCCCCGCCGGATCGCGGTCGTGGGGTCCGGCGTCGCGGGGCTCACCGCGGCCTGGATCTCCTCACGCACCGCCCACGTCACCCTCTTCGAGGCCGACGAGCGGCTGGGCGGCCACGCCGACACCCACCTCATCGCCTGTCCTGAGGAGGGCCCCCCGGGCTCGTCTCGAAGGGATGACCTCGGCATCGACACCGGCTTCATCGTGCACAACGAACGCACCTACCCGACCCTGCTGCGCCTGTTCGCCGAGCTCGGCGTCCGCACCCAGGAGTCGGAGATGTCGATGTCGGTGCGCGACGACGCCTCCGGGCTCGAGTGGGCCGGCGCGCTCGGCGCACGGGGACTGTTCCCCGCGACCCGCAACCTGCGGCCAGCGTACCTGCGGATGCTGACCGAGATCCCGCGCTTCCACCGGGCCGCCCGTGCGCTGCTGGCCGACGACGCCCGCGACACCCGCACGCTGCGCGAGTTCGTCGCCGAGCAGCACTTCACGCCGTACTTCATCCGGCACTTCATGGAGCCAGTCGTCGCCGCCGTCTGGTCCTGTGACCCGGCGGTCGCGCTCGACTACCCGGCCGCCTACCTGTTCACGTTCCTCGACCACCACGGCATGCTCGGCGTCTTCGGCTCGCCCACCTGGCGCACCGTCACCGGCGGCTCCCGAGAGTACGTCGAGCGGGTCGGCGCCGCACTCCCCGACGTACGCCTGGGCGCCAAGGTCACCTCGGTCGCCGAGACCGGGACCGGGGTCGAGATCGCCGACGGCAACGGCGAGGTCACCGCGTTCGACGCGGTCGTGATCGCGGCCCACCCCGACCAGGCGCTCTCGATGCTGGCCGCACCGACCGACCTCCAGCGCGAGGTGCTGGGCGCGATGGCGTGCTCCGCCAACCCGGCGCTGCTGCACACCGACGAAGGGCTGCTCCCGCAGGCCCCGGGCGCCCGCGCCTCGTGGAACTTCCAGCGGGTCGCCGGCGACCGCGGCGGCAAGGTCACCGTCACCTACGACCTGACCCGGCTGCAGCGGCTGCCGACCGAGACCCACTACCTGGTCACGCTCGGGGGCGATGACCTGGTCGACCCGGCGAAGATCATCGACCGGATGGAGTACGCCCACCCGCTCTACAACCCCGCCTCGGTCGCGGCCCAGCAGCGGCTGCCCGAGATCGACTCCGACCGGGTCGTCTTCGCGGGCGCCTACCACGGCTGGGGCTTCCACGAGGACGGCGCGCGCTCCGGTGCCGCCGCCGCCGAGCGGCTCGGGCTGCCCTGGCCCAAGCCGGACCGCCCACCGGCACCACGGACGTCGCCATCCCTGTACCAAGCAACCATCCAGCACACCCGCCGCACGCCGTTCCGGCGCACCTTCAACCACCGCACCCACTTCTGGGTCGTCGACCTCGACGAGCTGCCCGACCGCGGCGTGCTCGGCACGTTCGAGGCGCGCGACCACCTCGGCGACCCCGAACGCTCGATCCGTGCGAATGTCGAGACCTTCCTTGCGGCCCGCGACGTGACCCTCGGCGGTGGCCGGATCCTGTTGGCCACCAACGCCCGGGCGTTCGGCTACTGCTTCAACCCGATCAGCGTCTTGTGGTGCTTCACCGGTGCCGGCGCCCTCGCGGCGACCGTCGTCGAGGTGCACAACACCTACGGCGACCGGCACGCCTACCTCGTCCACCCCGACGAGCAGGGCCGCGCCCGGGTCGACAAGCAGATGTACGTCTCCCCGTTCCACGGCACCGACGGCAGCTACGACCTCGCCGTCCCGGTGCCCGACGACCGGCTCCAGATCGCGGTGACCCTGCACAGCGACGACGAAGCTGTCTTCTCGGCCGCCATCACGGGCCAGCGGTCCGACCACGGACCCTGGCGCGCCGCGCCCGCGGCCCTGCGCGGCAGCCTGCTCATCCGGATGCACGGCGTCTGGCTGTGGCTGCGCCGCCTGCCGATCCGCCCCCGACCGAGCCACCACCAAGAGGACGTCAGATGACCACGCAGACCCTCGTCGGCCCCACCCTCGGGACCACCGGCACCTGGGCCGAGCGCTGGCCCGGCCTGGCCGACGTACCGGAAGGGCCGCGTACGGCGTTCTCGGCCGCCGTCGCCCGTCGCATCTTCGAGGCCGGCGTACGCCGCCTCGCCGTCACGGTCCACCTCGAGGGCCGAATCCTCGGCACCGGCGGCCCGGAGATGACCATCCACCGCCCCGACGAGTTCTTCGCGCGGCTCGGCCGCGGGGTGCTGATCGGCTTCGGCGAGGCCTACCTCACCGGTGCCTGGTCGGCCGACGACCTGGGCGGCTTCCTCACCGTCCTCGCCCGCGACATGCCGACCCTGGTGCCCAAGCCGCTGCAGAAGCTGCGCACCGTCGCCGTGATGCGGCCCCCGCACCACCAGGTGAGCACCCAGGAGAACTCCCGCTCCAACATCGCCCACCACTACGACCTGTCGAACGACCTCTTCGAGGCGTTCCTCGACCCGACGATGAGCTACTCCTCGGGGCTCTTCGACTACGACGACCTCGACCTGCGCAACGCCCAGGCGCGCAAGATCGAGCGGCTGCTCGACGTCACCGACGTCGGGCCGGGCACCCGCGTGCTCGAGATCGGCACGGGCTGGGGCGAGCTGGCCATCCGCGCCGCCCGTCGCGGCGCCACCGTCCGCTCGATCACCCTGTCCAGCGAGCAGCAGGCACTGGCCCGCGAGCGGATCGCGGAGGCCGGGTACGCCGACCGGGTGAGCGTCGACCTGCTCGACTACCGCGCCCTCGCCGGGGACACGACGTACGACGCGGTGCTGTCGGTGGAGATGATCGAGGCCGTCGGCTACGACTTCTGGCCGGACTACTTCGAGACGCTCGACCGCGTGCTCGCCCCCAGGGGCAAGGTCGGCATCCAGGCGATCACGATGAGCGACCACAACCGGATGCTGGCCACGCGCACGACCTATACCTGGATCAACAAGTACATCTTCCCCGGCGGCTTCCTGCCGTCGGTGCAGGTGATCGACGAGATCACCCGGGCCCGGACCGGCCTGCGGATCTGCGACCGGCATGGCTTCGGGAGCCACTACGCCGAGACGCTGCGGCAGTGGGACGAGACGTTCCTGGCCTCCCACGACCGTGTGCTCGAGCTGGGCTTCGACGAGACGTTCATCCGGATGTGGCACTTCTACCTGGAGTACTCCCGCGCCGGCTTCGCCTCGGGCTACATCGACGTCGAGCAGATCGTGCTCGAGCGGTGACCGGCGGCCGCATCGCTGGCCGGCTCGCGTCCGCGCTGGCGCCGTTCGTCGGCGGCGACCTGCCGGTCCGGCTGCGCGCCTGGGACGGCTCCGAGGCCGGCCGGGTCGACGCGCCCATCGTCGAGCTCCGCTCTCCCGACGCGCTGCGTCGGCTGATCTGGCACCCCGGCGAGCTGGGCGCCGCGCAGGCCTACGTGAGCGGCGAGCTCGACGTACCGGGCGATCTCGACGCCGCCCTGACCCATGCGTTCGCGGTGGCCCGCGAGCGTGGCCTCTCCGGTGCGAAGCCTTCGCCGTCGTCGTTGGTCAACGCGTTGCGCACCGTCGCCGGCCTGGGCGCGCTGGGCCGCCCGCCCGCCCCGCCCGCGTCGCAGGCCGCCCGGGTGCGCGGCCGACTGCACAGCCCGCTGCGCGACCGGCGCGCGATCAGCCACCACTACGACCTGTCCAACGAGTTCTACTCACTGATCCTCGACCCGTCGATGGCCTACTCCAGCGGCTATCACTCCGACGATCCGGGGCAGCCGCTCGCCGAAGCCCAGGCGGCCAAGCTCGACCTGGTCTGCCGCAAGCTCGGGCTCGAGCCCGGCATGACGTTGCTCGACGTCGGCTGCGGCTGGGGCTCGCTCTCGCTGCACGCCGCCGAACACTTCGGTGCGCAGGTCACCGGGGTCACCATCGCCGCGGAGCAGAGGAAGTTCATCGACGCCCGGATCGCCGAGCGTGGGCTCGGTGATCGGGTCGAGATCCGGCTGCAGGACTATCGCGACGTGCCAGAGCGCGACCACTTCGACGCCGTCGGCTCGATCGAGATGGGCGAGCACGTCGGGGAGCGCAACTACCCGACGTACGCCGACGTCCTGAGGCGCTCGGTGCGCCCCGGGGGCCGGGTGCTGATCCAGCAGATGTCGCGCACGGGTAAACACCCGGGTGGAGGGCCGTTCATCGAGTCCTTCATCGCGCCCGACATGTACATGCGCCCGGTCGGAGAGACCGTCGCGTACCTCGAGCGTGGGGGTCTCGAGGTACGCGACGTGCACGGCCTGCGTGAGCACTACGTGCGCACGGTGGCGGGCTGGCTCGAGCGGTTCGAGTCGAACCTCGAGCGGCTGACCGAGCTGGTCGGCGAGGAGGTCGTGCGGGTCTGGCGGCTCTACCTCGTGGGCGGCTCGATGGCGTTCCGCGACGGCCGGATGGGGGTCGACCAGATCCTCGGCGTGCGTCCCGGCGCGCCCCACGGGCTGCCTTCCCGGCGGGCGTGGTGAACTCGTCGCTGTGAACCATCTCGTCACGATCAGTCTGGTCGCCTTCGTCCTGGCGGCCCTGGCGATGATCGTGACCGCCCTCGTCTCGCGGCGCGTCGGCCGGGTCTCGGTCGTCGACATCGCCTGGGGCTTGGGGTTGACGGTGATCGCGCTCGCGTGCGCTCTTCTATCGAGCGCTCTCTCCTCGGCCGACCGCGGCTGGCTGCCGTGGCTGCTGCTGGCGCTGACCGCCGTGTGGGGATGCCGTCTCGCCTGGCACATCTACCGCCGCTCGCGCGGCAAGGGTGAGGACCCGCGCTACGCCGAGCTGCTGGGCGACGGTGGCTTCGCGGCCGCCGTACGCAAGGTGTTCCTGATCCAGGGCATGGCGATCTGGTTCGTCTCGTGGCCCTTGCAGGCAGCGGCTGTCGCCTCATCGACGTGGGTGTGGCTGGTGGCGCTCGGTGCACTCGTGTGGCTGGTCGGCTTCGTCTTCGAGTCGGTCGGTGACGCCCAGCTCGAGACCTACAAGGCGCTGCCACCCGATCAGCGGCCGCAGGTGCTGGACACGGGGCTGTGGGGCTGGACCCGGCACCCCAACTACTTCGGCGACGCCTGCGTGTGGTGGGGGCTGTGGCTCGCCGGCGGCCTCTCGTCCGGGTGGCTGGCCGGGCTGATCACGATCCCCGCGCCGATCGCGATGACCTACTTCCTGGCCTACGCCACCGGCGCCAAGCCGCTGGAGAAGACCATGATGCAGCGCCCGGGCTACCCGGCGTACGCCGAGCGGGTGCCGATGCTGCTCCCGCGCCCGCCCCGCCGCTAGCCGGGACGGTCGACCGACGCGGCCAGCTTCTGTGGCGCCTGGAGGCAGTAGGAGTCGGTGAGCAGCTCGCCGAGCTCGTCCCAGTCGGTCTCGTCGTCCAGGATCACGCCGACCACGTTGCGGCCCCAGCCGGCCCTGAAGCAGCGCGGGCCAAGATGCCCGAAGGCCATCACCTCGTCGGGCTCGGCGCGGAAGGTGAGCCGGAACTGCTGGTCCTCGCCGCCGTACACGTGCGCCACGGTGGCCTGACGGATCCGCCAGCGGGTGCCGACCCAGGCATTCTCCTCGTGCACCTCGGGGAAGCGCCGCATGATCGCGCCCAGCCGCAGCACCGTCTCCTCCGGCACCAGGGGTCGCTCCGCCATGCCGCGCAGCCTGTCACGAGCCGCCGACGGGTGCTTGAATCGAGGACATGGATGCCGTGGCCGCGGCCTTTGCCGCCCATCCGCGCGACGGTTTCCTGCGGCCCCGCGACCGCGACCACGCGTCGTACGACGGTCCGCTGGAGATCGGCGAGGGCCAGACCTGCTCCCAGCCGCGCACCGTCGAGGCGATGCTCCGCCTGCTCGAGGTACGACGCGGGCAGCGGGTGCTCGACGTGGGCGCCGGCTCGGGCTGGACCACCGCCCTGCTCTCCCACCTGGTCGGGCCCACCGGACGGGTGCTCGGGGTCGAGCTCGAGCCCGACCTGGCCGACTTCGGCCGCACCAACCTGGACGAGTGCGGCTGCCCGTGGGCCGACATCCACGAGGCGCGCCCGGACGTCCTCGGCCTCCCCGACGCCGCGCCGTACCACCGGATCCTGGTTTCGGCCGCGGCTCGCACGCTCCCGCAGGCCCTCGTCGACCAGCTGCACACCGGTGGGGTGATGGTGATCCCGGTGGCCGGAACCCTGCTGCGCGTCGGCCGGTCGATGCGCGACGTGCAGGTGACCCGGCACGGGCCGTACCGCTTCGTGCCGCTGCGCTGACGTCAGGCGGGCACGCCCCTGCGCACGCGGTCGCCTCGGTGATTCATGCCTGTTTGAGTACGAGGAGTCGGTCGGGCCTGGCCATCAGTACGACTTGGGCAGCCCCAGCGAGTGCATCGCCACGAAGTTGAGGATCATCTCGCGGGAGACCGGGGCGATTCGGCCGGCACGGGTCGCGACCAGCAGCCCGGCCATGCCGTACTCCTGGGTGATCCCGTTGCCGCCATGGGTCTGTACGGCGCGGTCGGCGGCGTCGCAGGCCGCCTCGGCGGCGGCGTACTTCGCCATGTTGGCCGCCTCGCCCGCACGCAGGTCGTCGCCCGCGTCGTAGAGGGCGGCTGCCTTCTGGGTCATCAGCCGAGCCAGCTCGATCTCGATGTGCGACTGCGCGAGCGGGTGCGCGACCGCCTGGTGGGAGCCGATGGCGTCCTTGAAGACGACCCGCTCCTTGGCGTACGCCGTGGCCCTCTCGAGGGCGAAACGCGCCAGCCCGGTGGAGAAGCTCGCGGCCATGATGCGCTCGGGGTTGAGGCCGGCGAACAACTGCACCAGGCCGCCGTCCTCGTCGCCGACGAGCGCGTCGGCGGGCAGTCGGACGTCGTCGATGAAGACCTGGAACTGCAGCTCGGGGGAGACGATCTCCATGGGAATCGGTCGGTACTCGAGGCCCTCGGCGTCGGTCGGCACCACGAAGAGCACCGGCTTGAGCTTGCCGGTCCCTCCTTGTTCTCTGGGGCGATCCTCGGCGCGCGCCACGACGAGCACGTTGTCGGCCTCGTCGACGCCGGAGATGTAGATCTTGCGGCCGTTGAGCACCCACTCGTCCCCGCGTCGTCCTGAGCCTGTCGAAGGGTCGCGGCGGGCGGTCGTGGTGATGTTGTGAGAGTTGGTGCCGGCGTCGGGCTCGGTGATCGCGAAGGCCATCGTGCCGGTGCC
>JBPCQY010000005.1:0-3642 GCA_050997635.1 Nocardioides sp. | reverse complement strand
ACGAGCCCGAGGCGGGCCTCGACGATGCGTTGACCCAGCGACTTCTGCGTCGAGCCTTCGGTGCCCGGCAGATCCTGGCTGAAGAACTCCAGGTTGCCGCAGAAGTCGAAGACGTAGAAGTTCGCCTTGTCCTGCCCCGGGCCGAAGAGCTCGGGCCGCAGCCGGGTGCCGCGGCCGATCATCTGCCAGAACTTGCTCTTGGAGCGCACCGGCTTGAAGAAGACCAGGTTGCACACGTCGGGTACGTCGATCCCGGTATCGAGCATGTCGACCGAGATCGCGATGTGGGGCGCCTTCTCGGTCGTCGAGAAGTCGTCGATCAGCGACTGCACGTAGCTGACGCCATGGGTGATCACCCGGGCGAAGCGACCGGCGAGCTCCGGGTATTGCGCGTCGAAGCGCTGCTGGATGAAGTTCGCGTGGTCGCGGTTCCGGGCGAAGACAATCGTCTTGCCCAGCCGGTCTCCACCGGCCACCTTGAGCCCGTTGGTCATCAGGGTGGCGAGCACCTTGTCGACGGTGTCCTCGTTGAAGAGGAACTTGTTGAGCTCCTCCGACGAGACGGCCTCCGGCACCTCCCCGTCCTCACCCCACTCCAGGGAGTCCCAGTCGTCCTTCTCCTCCTCGGTGAGGTCGTCGTACCGGATGCCCTGGCGGACGAACTTCAGCGGCACCGAGACCCCGACCGGGGGGACCAGATAGCCCTCGGCCACCGCCTGGTCGAGGCTGTAGGCGTCGGTCGGCACGCCGTCCTCGAGCTCGAAGAGCCGGTAGGTGTTGTGGTCGACCTCGTCCTTCGGCGTGGCCGTCAGGCCGACCAGGAGGGAGTCGAACCAGTCGAAGATCGCGCCGTACTTCTGGTAGACCGACCGGTGCGCCTCGTCGATGACGACGAGGTCGAAGTAGCCCGGCCCGAACGGCCGGGCTCCGTCGCTGGTCTCGTTGATCAGGTTCAGCATCGTCGGGTACGTCGAGACGTACACGCGGCCGTCGCTCACCTTCTCGGTGACCAGGTTGACGGTCGTGGCTCCGGGCAGGTGCTGCTTGAACGCGTTGGTCGCCTGGTTGACCAGCGCGGTCCGGTCGGCCAGGAACAGCACCCGCTTGACCCAGCCGGCCTTCATCAGCTGGTCGACGAGCGCGATCACGGTGCGCGTCTTGCCGGATCCGGTGGCCATCACGAGCAGCGCCTCGCGCTGCTTGGCGGTGAAGGCGTCGTCGACGGCGCGGATCGCGTGGCGCTGGTAAGGCCGCCCGACGATCGTGCCGTCGATGTCCGCGTCCGGCAGTGACAGTCGCGTCGTACGACGCTGCACGAGGAGCTCGAGCTCGTCACGGGTGTAGAACCCCTGCGCCTGCCGGGGCGGATAGCCGGCCGCGTCGTCCCACAGCCAGTGCTCGTAGCCGTTGGTGTAGCAGATCACCGGGCGCCGGCCGGTCATCTGTTCCAGGCAGTCGGCGTACAGCTTCGCCTGCTGCTGACCCACCAACGGATCGCGCTTGGTGCGCTTGGCCTCGATCACCGCGAGCGGCAGGCCATCGGCGCCCCAGAGCACGTAGTCGACGAAGCCACGCCCTGCTCCTTCGGTGGTCGAGCCTGTCGAGACCGGCATCCCCGACACTTCGTACTCCCGATCGCGCTCGTCGGTGAGCGGCCAGCCGGCCTCGGCGAGGAGTACGTCGATGAAACGGTCGCGGGTCTCCGCCTCGGAGTAGTCATGATCATCCACCGGGCTCTGGGCCTGCTGTGCGGTGGCGATCTGCTGGCGCAGCTGTTCGATCTCGGCGTCCTTGGCCGCTGCCAGGTCGTCTCGCTCGGCGAGCTCACGTTGGTAGGCATCGTCCTGACGCCGAAACTTGTCGGCCAGGCGTACGACGTCGTCCCGACCGAGCGGCGCGGCCGCCCTCGCCAATGCGGGGTCGAACTGGCGTCCGGAGGGGACGCCCCGCGGATCGGTCGAGTAGCGCAGCGAGGTCCAGACCACGACGTGGAAGAGCTCGCGCAGCGCGTCGGCCGCCCCCCGTGGGGGCACGGCGCGGGCCTCGTGGACGGCGAGGTTGCCGAGCTTGCGGATCAGGGTCAGCTTCTGGGTGATGCCCGTGCCGACCAGGTTGCGGAAGGCCGGATCGCTGATCTTGGCGGCGAGGTCGTCGCGGTAGGGCTCGGGCAGCCGCGCTACGTCGTACACGTGGGCGACGAGCTGCTCGACGGCCCGGCGTGCGTAGAAGCAGGCGGAGCGGGGGTCGCTGGCGAGGTAGCTCTCGGCGCGCGCACAGTCGGCCGAGATCTCGGGCCAGTCGGCCCTGATGAAGTCGAAGTTTCCCGTCACGACGCTCCAGTGTGCATGGTCGGCCTGCGCATGGTCGGGCCTCATCATCGCCGCTCGGCCGGGAGGACGCGAGGATTTCAGGAAGCCAGGTCGACGCGGCGGGTGCCGGTGTGGTCGACGACGTAGATCGCGCCGTAGGGGTCGCGCCACAGGTAGAGGCCCGGGAAGGGTTGTTTGACGGTCCACCGGCCAAAGGTCTTGAGGCGGTGGTGGGGTGTCGACATCGGGCCGTAGTTGCCCAGCCTGGACTGGCCGGCCCCGACCGACTCCGGGCCGTGGCGATAGGGCTCGGTGTGGTCGATCTGGTGGGATCGGCTCAGGCTGGAGGAGAACGGGAAGGTGTCGGCCGGCGTCATCAGATGCACGGCCTGACGATGTCGCTCGGGGATCTCGTAGGCATCCGCCGGCGCCTGCCCCCCGATGTCAAGGATGGGGCGAATGGTGAAGCGTGCGTGGGCACCGAGGTGGTCGCGGACCCAGGTCTCGGTGACCGGGCCGAGGCCTTCGACGCGGGCGATGCCGTCGGTGTCGGGGCCGCCGTAGAGGTGGACGAACACGGTCACGGCGGGCAGGAGCGTCGACCAGTCGATGGTGGGCGCGGGGCCGTTGCGCAGCGGCTCCGCGTCTTCGGGTGACAGGGGGTCGGCTGGCGAGTCGGAGTCTTCGGGTGACGCGGGATCGGCGGGCCGGTCGGACCAGGCCTGGTAGGCGGCGATCAGCTCGGCGGCGAGGTCGGGGCGCGCGAGGATCAACAGTGCCTTCACCCGGCGCTGGTCGAGGGAGTCGGTGTCGCCGAGGTCGGCGAGGATCTGGGCGAGCCGCGCCAGGGCCGCATCGAAGGCGGCGATGGTCGCGAAAGGCGCCCGGATGTAGAAGCCGCGCATACCGTGGTCGTCGGAGTGCGTGGGCTTGGCCAGCTGCTGTTCGGCGGTCGCCCGCTCGCGGGCGGCAGCGGTCTCGGGATCGGCGGCCTTCACTGCAGCTTCGACCAGGGTCTGGAAGCGGGTCCAGGTCAGCCGGCCGTCGGCATACTCCGCCACGCGACTGTCGACGTAGGCCGCCTGCTCCGCGGTCAGGTCGCGCGTCTTGCGAGCCACGAACCGCGCGAGGTAGGCCCGCACCTCCAGCGCCTGGACCCGCGCCCACAACATCGGCAGCCGGTGGGCCAGGTCGAGCGCGTCGGCGATCAGCTCGCGAGCGGAGTATGACGAGAGACCGAGCCGGGCGCCGAGCTCGGCGGCCGCGAACTCGGTCACCTCCGGCGTGCCGTCGCCGCCGAAGCGCCGCGCACGCTCGCGACCCGGCTGGCCGG
>JBPCQY010000191.1:0-5972 GCA_050997635.1 Nocardioides sp. | reverse complement strand
TCGGGCCTGGCGTTGGTCGCCGAGGCGCTCGGCGTCGCGCAGGCCGACGTGCTGGCGATCGGCGACGGCCGCAACGACATCGAGATGCTGCAGTGGGCCGCGCGCGGGGTGGCGATGGGCCAGTCGGTGCCCGACGTGCTGGCCGCCGCCGACGAGGTGACCGCCTCGGTGCTCGACGACGGGGTGGCCGTCGAGCTCGACCGCTGGTTTCGCTGATGGCCCTGCCCCGGCTCGTCGCCACCGACCTCGACGGCACCCTGCTGCGCTCCGACGGGACGCTCTCCGAGACCACGATCGACGTGCTGCGCCGCGTCCAGGAGCACGGCGTCCGCGTCGTGATCGCCACGGCGCGACCGCTGCGCTGGATGGATGAGCTGTGGGCGCAGGTGGGCGGCGGCCACGGGGTCGGCATCGTCTCCAACGGCGCCATCACCTACGACATCGGCAGTCGCGAGGTCCTCGACCACCGTGGCATCGACCCCGCCGACGGGCTGCCGCTCGCCGCCGCCATCCGCGCATCGGTGCCCGGCACGGCGTTCGCGCTGGAGTGCCTCGGCGGGTTCCGCAGGGAGCCGGCCTACGTCGACATGCATCCCACCCCTCCCGGAGTCCCCGTCGGTGAGCTGGCCGAGGTCTGGGACGAGCCGGCGGCCAAGGTGCTCGCCCAGCACCTGACGCTCGACCCGGACGACTTCCGGTCCCGGGTGCTCGACGCCGTCGGCGAGCAGGCGACGGCGACGTGGACCACCGACCGGCTGATGGAGATCAGCGCCGCCGGCGTGACCAAGGGCGGGGCGCTGGCGGCCCTGTGCCGCCGGCTCGGTGTCACGGCCGAGGACGTCATCGCGTTCGGGGACATGCCCAACGACCTGCCGATGCTCGCCTGGGCCGGCACGTCGTACGCCGTGGCCAACGCGCACCCGAGCGTGCTCGCCGCAGCCGACCAGGTCACCTCGACCAACGACGAGGACGGGGTGGCCCGGGTAGTGGCTCGGGCTTTCGCCTCTGTGATCTGATGTGTCCCGTGATCGCCGACCTGCGCCGCCCGTTCGCGGCCCTGCTGCTGGCTGCCGTCGTGGCCGCCCTGCCGGGTGCCGCCCACGCAGCGACCCAGAAGAGCGTGCGCAAGGACGCCGCCGCCGCCGACGTCGTCTTCCGCGGCAAGGTCACCTCCGCCGACAAGGCGAGCGGCAAGCCCGGTCACCGGATGCGTGCGTACGTCGTGCAGGCCGACCGCGTCTACCAGGGCAGCACCGCCACCACGACCGTCCGGGTGACCACCCGCGCCGGCACGTCGAAGTGCGCGCTGCCCAAGCTGTCGACCGGCACGTCGTACATCTTCTTCGTGGTCGAGAAGAACAGCCTGCTCAAGACCGACCGCTGCCGGGGCACCTCGGCGGCCACCGCGAAGCTGACCAGGCTCGTGGTCAAGAGGCTCGGCAACGGCAAGCTTCCGCAGACGCCCATCATCGCGAACCCGACGTTCACCCGGGTCTCCGGCGCGACGCCCAGCTCCGTGAAGCGGCTGGCCGCGCCGGGTGCGGCGATGCTGCTGGTCAGCCTGCTCGGGCTGCTGGTGGTCGGCGGGCTCGGCCGCCGGCGCGCGTAGGGCGGGTCTCCCTATCCCATGGCCTGCTACGCGCCACGCACCACGCACCCTGGCTGCGTTCTCGTCAGTCGTCGATGCTCCGCATCGCCTCCCTCCTCCGCCTTGCCAGCGCCCGCGTTGCGCGACGCTCGCGACGGCCGAGGATAAGGAGACCCGCCCTGACCCTCACAGGTACATGCCCGACGGGCTGCCGGGCTGCTCCTCGCCGCCCTGGGCCCGCGGGTCCTGCTGCTGCAGCGGCATGCCCCCGGCGGCTCCGCTGGGCAACGCCCGGCGCATCTGCTCGAACTGGGCCCGCGCGGCCATCTGCTGGGCGTAGATGGCGGTCTGGATGCCGTGGAAGAGGCCCTCGAGCCACCCGACCAGCTGGGCCTGGGCGATCCGCAGCTCCGCGTCGGAGGGCGTGCTGTCCTCGGTGAACGGGAGCGAGAGCCGTTCGAGCTCCTCGACCAGCTCGGGTGCCAGACCCGTCTCGAGCTCCTTGATCGAGGACCGGTGGATCTCCTTGAGCCGGTTGCGACTCGCGTCGTCGAGCGGCGCGGCCTTCACCTCCTCGAGCAGCTGACGGATCATGCTGCCGATCCGCATCACCTTGGCGGGCTGCTCGACCAGGTCGGTCAGCCCGCTGCCGTCCTCGTCGGTCTCGGCCATCGTGGGTACGGCGACGGGCTGGCCGTCGGGGCCGACCACCACCACGTGGGAGGCCTGAGGGTCACGCTCTTCGGAGGAGGACTGGCTCATGGTCCCCACCTTACAAACCGGTGTCCAGCACGATCTTGCCCGTGTGACCGCCGTCCTCCATGGCGGCGTGGGCGGCGGCCGCCTCGGCCAGGGGCAGCGTGCGGTCGACGATCACCCGGATGGTGCCGTCGCCCAGCAGCGGCCACACGTGCTCGACGAGCTCGGCACAGATCGCGGCCTTCTCGTCGGTGGGTCGCGACCGCAGCGAAGTGGCGATCACCGCGCCGCGCTTGCGCAGCAGCACCCCCAGGTCGAGCTCGGCCCTGGTGCCGCCCTGCATGCCGATCACGACGAGCCGCCCCTCGGTGGCGAGTGTGTCGACGTTGCGGGCGAGGTACGTCGCGCCCATGTTGTCGAGGATCACGTCGGCTCCGCGCCCGTCGGTGATCTCGCGCACGACCTCCACGAAGTCCTGCTCGTGGTAGTCGATGGCCACCTCCGCGCCGAGCTCCTCGCAGAAGTCGCGCTTGGCCGGCGTACCGGCCGTCGTGAGCACGCGCGCGCCGAGTGCCGTGGCCAGCTGGATCGCGAAGGTGCCGATGCCTCCCGCACCGCCGTGCACGAGCAGGGTCTCGCCGCGCTGGAGGCCGGCCACCATCATCACGTTGGACCAGACCGTCGCCGCCACCTCGGGTACGGCGGCCGCGGTCACGGCGTCGAGCCCCGGCGGCAGCGGCATCACCTGGCCGGCGGGTACGGCGACCCTGGTCGCGTAGCCGCCCCCGGCCAGCAGCGCGCACGCCGGGTCACCGACGGACCAGCCACTCACGCCCTCGCCGACCTCGGCCACCCGGCCGCTGCACTCGAGGCCGATCACGTCGGAGGCACCCGGCGGCGGCGGGTAGAGACCCTGCCGCTGGAGCAGGTCGGCGCGGTTGACCGCGGTCGCCACGACGTCGAGCACGACCTCGCCCGGTCCGGCGGTCGGGTCGTCGGCGTCGACCAGGTGCAGGACCTCCGGCCCGCCGGGCTCGCGGGCTTCGACGGCCCTCACGCGTCGTACTCGTCTGTGGAGTGGTCGACCGTGCTGTCGTCGGGGACCTCGTCGTCGCCGTCGTCGTCCTCGGCGTCGCCCGGGCGGTCCCAGTGCTCGGCCAGCCGCTGCGCCTTGGCCGCCAGCGCCTCGATCGCGTCGCTGTCGGCGCCCTGCGCGCCGGCCGCGTAGCCGAGCAGGTACGCCGTGATGGGGGCCGCGACCCGCACCACGTTGTCGGCCACCACCTTGGTCAGGTCGAGCACCAGGCCCTCGTCCAGCTCCGCCTCGATGTCGAGGGTGTCGGAGAGCTCGTCGATCCAGTCGTGGAGGTTCACAGGACCAGACTTGCCAATCTGGGGCACCGGTTTCAAGTCCCCCGCAGATGTTCGACGTCCGACCAGGTGTCCACGTCGTCGTTCTCGCGGCCGAGCGCGGGCGCGTCGACCACGTCGAGGTCCCTCAGAAAGGCGCGCAGCGACCGGCCGTGCGCGTCACCGAACCCGCTGAGAGAGCCCGGCGCATGCACCCCGGCGACCTGGCGGCGACCGGCCTCGTCGACGAGGTACGCCGCCTCGTGCGCACCGCGGACGGCCCGCAGCCGGGCGACGGTGCCGGCGTCCACGTGGGGCAGGTCGACGGCCAGGACGACGATCTCGGCGGCCGGTTCGTCGAGCGCCGCGGCCCCGGCCAGCAGACCGGCGACCGGGCCACCGCCGGGTGGGTCCTCGCGGGCGAACTGCACCGTTCGTTCGGTGGCCACGGTGGGCCCGACCACGACGACCCGGCTCGCGCCGGCCACGGAGTCGAGCGCGTGCTCCAGCAGCGTCGTACCGGAGTAGGCCAGGGCGCCCTTGTCGGCGCCGCCGAGGCGGCGGGCCGAGCCGCCGGACAGGACCACGGCGTGCCAGATCTCCACCGGCACAGTCTCGCAGCCGCAGGGGCGGGGTGGCAGGCTGGCGGCATGGAAGTGGTCCTGGTCCAGGCGGCGTCGACGCTCGAGCCGGCCGAGAACCGCGCCCGGCTGACGGACCTCGTGCCGGACGGGGCCGACCTCGTGGTGCTCCCCGAGGCGTTCGCGCGCGACTTCGGCGAGCCGGGCTCCGACCTGCGCGGCGTCGCCGAGCCCATCCCCGGCCCGTTCACCGACGAGGTGGAGCGGCTCGCCGCCGAGCGCCACACCACCGTCGTGGCGGGCATGTTCGAGAGCGCGGGGGAGCGGCCCTTCAACACGGTGGTCGTGCGCGGTGCGGCCCACGCCGATTACCGCAAGATCCACCTCTACGACTCCTTCGGCTACCGCGAGTCCGACCAGACCGCGCCCGGGTCGCTCACGCCCACGGCCTTCGACCTCGGCGGCCTGCGCCTCGGCCTGCTGACCTGTTATGACCTGCGCTTTCCCGAGCAGGCCCGCGCTCTGGTCGCCGGGGGGGTCGAGGTGCTGCTCGTCCCGTCCGCCTGGGTGGCCGGGCCGCGCAAGGTCGACCACTGGACCACGCTGGCCCGCGCCCGCGCGATCGAGAACACGGCGTACGTCGTCGCGGTCGGGCAGCCGGGGCCGCGCTACACCGGCCACAGCCTGGTGGTCGACCCGTGGGGCGAGGTGCTCGTCGAGGCCGGTGACGGGGAGCAGACCCTGCGCGCCACGCTCTCCCCGGAGGTGCTCGAAGAGGCCCGGGCGGCCAACCCGTCGCTGGGGAACCGCCGCCTGTAACCCGGCGCCGCGGTGCGTGCTCGCCGTGATGGCCACCGTGCCCGCCGTGCACTTTGGTGGCGTGGTCCGCAACGTGGTGGTGGCGCTGCTCGGCTTCCCGGCCATCGCCTGGGGCACCCACATGCGGGCGCGGCGCCGGCAGGGCTGGTTTCGACCAGGAGGAGGCCAGCGCGATCCGTCCGGAGCCGGGACGCACCCACGCGCTGCACTGATCTGCGGGTACGCACCGGTAACCGTTAGGTTCGACCCGTGCCCCGCGAGCTCACCTCCCAGGTCCTGGCCGAAATGGTCGCCAACGTGCTCAGCGTGGGCGTCGAGGTCGGCGACGAGGTTGCGGTCGGCGACGAGGTCGCCCTGATGGAGTCGATGAAGATGGAGATCCCGGTGTTGTCCGAGGTCGGCGGCACCGTGACCGCGATCAAGGTCGCGCCCGGCGACGTCGTCCAGGAGGGCGACGTGCTGATCGAGCTGGTCGGCAGAGGGGGCGGGATTCGAACCCGCGGCTGACATCTCTGCCAGCGACCGCTTTCAAGGCGGTTCCGATCGGCCACTCCGGCACCCCTCCGAGGCCGTCAGCGACGGCCGGTGCCCGAGTCTAAATGACAAATTCCGGGACTCAGGTTTTTGTGGAGCCGCCGGTCCGGCCGCGATGCCCACGAGGTGGATCCGGCTTCGGAAAAGAAACCGCGGAAGAATGCGGCTCCCCTCGGCGTGTCACGGAACTTCGTCCGCGGTTTCTTTCCGCGCCGGCGCCACAGCCACCCACCGCCTACCACGATCCGGCGTCCGCATCGACCTGGCCTACGAAGCCGCCTGACTACTCCGAGCCGCCGATCTCCAGCTCGACGTCGTCGTAGGCCAGGTCGTGCAGCCGCTGGCGGTGGTGCTCGATGTCGGTGACCAGGCGTCGCAGCCGGAGGGCCACCCCGTCGGGG
>JBPCQY010000067.1:0-3930 GCA_050997635.1 Nocardioides sp. | reverse complement strand
CCACCAACGACAGGTGATAAAGCAGGCCAGCGAGTGTGAGCTCTGATGGGGAGTGCTTCTGTGCCAGCTGCTCGCGGGTCAGGCCGTCGGTCTTCGACAGCATCGTCTCGCGCTGGTAATCGAGGTAACTGCGAAAGCATGCCGAACTCGGAACCATCAGGGTCAGGATCGATTCGCATCCGCTCATCCTGGCAGCCGGTACAAGCCCGTGTCGGTAATGGTGCCGGGGCCGCCGCTGAGGCGCCTCAACCAGCGCCCCCTTCTCGGCTCAGGAATGCGGCCGAGTACGTGCGTCCCGCAAGCCGAACGCCGACCGGGGCACCTCGCGCGGTCGCCACCGAGTCAGGCACGGCGTCCCGGTAGCGGATCGGTTACTGCGACTGCGGGTCGGCCGCGGGGATGGTGGCCAGCACTGCGGCGATGGCGCCGGTGACGGCATGGACAGTCGTCTGGTCGGCGATCAGCCCGTCGGCGTCGACGGCGTTGTGGTCGATGGGCAGATGCGTGCAGGCCTCAGGCAGCACGCGGGCTTGGACGTAGCCGAGCACCGTGGCCAGTTCGGCGTGGGCTCCTTCACCACGTCGGGCGTCGGCAGCGACCTTGACCCAGGCGACGGGCTTGTCGCTGAACACGGTGCTGCCCACGGTCCAGTCCAGGGCGTTCTTGAACGCTCCTGGTAGGGCGCCGGCATACTCCGGCGTGCACAAGACAACCGCATCCGCTCCGGCCAGCAGGTCGCGCAACGCGGCGACGGGTCCGGGCAGCGGGTCGCGGTCGAGATCGGGGTCGAAGTGGGGTAGTCCGGTCAGGACGGTCCAGGCGGTCACGTTGGCTCCCGCCGGGGGGTGGGCGGCGGCCGTGCGCGCGAAGGCGGTGTTGGTCGAGGCGGCACGGGTGCTCCCGGACATGACCACCACGCTGCGCTCCGTCACCCGTCATACCTACCCCACATGGGAGCGCAGCGCGACGCTGGCCAGCGCGTAGCGGTCGCTCGTCGTTCCACTGGAGGTCAGGCGGGCGAGGGCGTCGGGGAGGTCGGTCGCCGGCTCGGCATCGACGCCGAGCCCGCGGAAGTGAGCGCTCCAGCCGGCGCCCGCGATCAAGAGGCTCTCGTGTGCGAGATGCTGCCCGTGACAGAGGACGGCCAGACCGGCGCCCCTCGGTCGTGTCGCAGGAGCGGGCCGGTCTCGGCCCCCAACCGGGCCAGCGCCGCGCGAACGCAGGCCCTGCTGGTGGCGAACTCGGTGCACCGCTGGGGAATCGCGTTGCGCACCAACGACTCCTCGCCGCGATGGAGCGGCTGGTCCGTGGGTCGGTCGAGGGTGGCGACGCTGATCGGCCTGCCCTGATGAGAGATGAGGAGCGCACCCGGCACCATTGGTGGGTGCGCTCGACTCCGGTCGGCGCTGCTGTCCCCGGTCGCGAGGTGATCCATGTTGGCGGAGGCCGGCTCAGGCGATGGTCGGGACGAGAGCCTCGAACAGGCCCTCCCGCATGGCCTTGACGAATCTCGCGCCTCAACCGTGCTGAGGCTCGGCTGGTTCGCGAGCCCAGAACTGCCGGGGCGCGTACCCCTCGCGACGTAGCCAGTGCTCGGTGTAGACGATCCGATCGGGCTCAACCACTCCGATAGGACCAAGCGGGGGCTTCTCCAGTGGCAGCGACCTCTCGACGTGGTCGGACTGCCAACGCACGACCGACCAGAAGCCAGCAAAGTCGGGGTCCACCTCGGTCAGGACACGGGCCTGCCCGAACAGCTGCGCACCTCGGCTGCTGGCCTGGCCGACGAGCGGCGCGTACGTCGCCACCGACACCCGCGGATCCGCCGCGATGTTGCGCATCTTCGGCGAAGCTCCCGACGCGGTGAACACGATCGTCAAGTCCAGATGGAAGTACCGCACGGGGCTCGCCAACGGGCCGTCTGGGCCCAGCGTGGCCAGCACACACATGTTCTGCGAGGACAACAGATTAAGGATGCGCTCCTCGAGCCGCGCGCGGTCCAGTCGGCGCGTCGGGCTCGGCCCCGCCAGCCACGGGTTGGTCACCGACACGCGCTCACCCTGCCACCTACCCGCACGCCCTCGCGGCCCGTGGGTGCAGCAAGGCACCAAGAAAGCTGCGCCGGCAGGCCACCAAGATCGACCACGTGTACAGCCTGAGCGACGAGCGCAAGCACCTCCACCGCTGGTCGTGCCGCCCACGATGTCCCTCCCTCAAGCGTGCGCCACACGACGATTCGGCTTGCGGGCCGCTACGGATGAGGCCTTTCGTGGTGCCAGCGCTGCAGCAGGTCCGCCCGGTCGTGGCGCCCGAGCAGTCGGTAGGCCTGCAGCCACACCTCGGGGTCCGCGATCGGCAGGCCTCGCCAGATACGCGTGACCCTGGTGGGCAGCGCGACGACGTGTCCGTGGTCGCGCAGGGCGAACCCGACCAGGACGTCGACGTCATGGCCGACGCCACGTACCGCGAAGCGGGCCCGCGTCGCGTAGCCGCCCTGGCCGGCAGAGGCAACAACGACCGGTAGGCCGGTGGCTGAGAGCGCCGCCTGAACCGTCTGCGTAGGGGCGTCGGTCGTCACGTCCCAATCCCGGACCCGACCGATCAGCCCCAGCGCAGCGAGCAGCCCGGAGCCACCCACCGCTGCCACCGCTCCCCGCGCCTGGAGCGCGTCGAGGACGGCCACGACCGCCGACAGCGGCGGCGTCACAACCGGCGAGGCGGGCACCTCGACAGCATGAAGGACGAGCAGAACCCGCGCTGACCGCTAAGCAGGGCTTGGACCGGCAGCACGACGTCGACGGTTGGGAGCGCGAAGCCCGCACGATCGGCTGGGACAACGTTGAGGAGCTGGCCCTGAACAGCGTGCAGCGCGGCTTCCTGCTGCAGGCGCGCGACTAACCAAGCAATGGCCGGCCAGCGACCACGGCGAGCACCGCTTCCGGTGCTCCAACCAGCCGGCCTTGGGCGTCACCTCGCGTTTCCGTGCGCCTTGACAGCCCCGCGCGAGGCTCTGGCCACCCTTGGCGCCGTAGCCCAAGCGCCTCAACGTCGACCACGGGCTGACGGCACCAGGCCCTCAACGGCCCGGAGGGGGAAGGGAGGCTCCTTCGAGCGTCACGATCGGCCCTTTGGGACGAGAACTGGCAGTGTGGATGGCATGCGCTCGTCGGTACGGGTCGTACACGGCTTGGTCGACGGTATCGAGCCGTGGGACGAGGTCGAGGAGCAGCACAGAGCAGACACCTTGCGCTGGCTCGAGCTCACCGACGATGTGTTCCGGCGAGTCAAGCCGGCGACACCGGACCGGCACCTGGTCTCCTACGTCGTCCTGGTCGATGGCTCGGACGGCAGCACTCTGCTCGTCGACCACATCAATGCCGGCCTGTGGCTTCCGCCTGGTGGGCATGTCGAGCAGGACGAGCACCCGGCCGACACCGCGCGCCGGGAGGCGGAAGAGGAGCTGGGCATCGTGCCGGTCTTCGCCGAAGATCCACCCCGTCCACTGTTCCTGACCGTGACCCGTACGGTCGGGCAAGATCATGGCCATCTCGACGTCAGTCTGTGGTTCGTCCTGGACGGTGAGCGCGGGATGACGTTGGCGCCGGACCCGTCGGAGATCCGCCAGGCTCGGTGGTGGAGCCCAGCGGAAGTTCTCGCCGGAAATCCTCGCCGCTTGGACCCGCACTACGGCAGGTTCGCCATAAAGGCGACCCGATAGCGGATCGGTCTACGGGACATGCCAAAGCTGTGGCGCGAGGCGAGGCCGCATAGGTGTCGCCTGCTCGGGTCAGGCGTGCGTCTTGTCAGTGAACCGCTGCCGCGCCGCTTGCCGAGATACACCCAGGGCAACTGCGATCTGGTTCCATGACCTGCCGTGCGCTCGAGCGATTTCAACAGTTTCCCGCAACCGGGCCTCGTCGGTGCGTACTG
>JBPCQY010000056.1:0-3074 GCA_050997635.1 Nocardioides sp. | reverse complement strand
TCCGCCATGCGAGGACGGATCTCGCGGCCGTGGTCGCCGCCGACATGGCGGCCTTTCACGACCTCGTCAGTCGCGCGGAGCTCGCGTTCCTGGTTGAGCACTCGTACGGCTGGGACGGCATCGGCCGTGGACGTACGGCCGTCGTCCTCATGGAGGAGAACACGTGGTCGCCGGCCGAGGCGGCGATGGGATGGACCTGGGTCGTTGTGGCGGGACTGCCTCGACCGCTGGCCAACCGTCCGGTGTTCGACCTGCAGGGCCGACACCTGGGGACGCCGGACCTGATCGACGCGCGCGCCGGCGTTGTCGGCGAGTACGACAGCGAGCTCCACCTGGACCGGGTCCGGAGACGCCGGGACGTCGAACGCGACGAGCGGTATCGCGCCGCCGGGTTGGAGCCCGTGGCCATGGTCACCGGTGACCTCGCGGAGCCGTGGGCCTTCGTGAGTCGTCTGCGCGCGGCGTACGCGCGCGCGGCTCGCACGCCGGCCGTCGACCGCCGCTGGACTCTCGAGCCCCCCACCTGGTGGACGCCGACCGACACTGTCGACCGGCGTCGTGCCCTGACGGAGCACCAGCGCGCCCGCTGGCTCCGCTATCGCAGGGACGCTGGCTGACGCCGTGTACCTCCGGGGGTAGTCCGGGGCTAGTCCCCGAAGTTTGGGTTGGTGTTCGTGCTCCAGACCCAACCCAAACGTCGGGGACTATCCTGGCGGGGCTGTGGCATCGTGGCGCGGGTGACTATCACGACGATCGACCCGTCCGTCAGCCCGTCCGGCACCGGTTGCGTGGAGTGCCTCGCCGCGGGCGGCTGGTGGGTGAACCTGCGCCGCTGCGCGGCCTGCGGCCACATCGGGTGTTGCGACAGCTCGCCCGCGCAGCATGCCAGCGCCCATTTCCGTGACAGCGGCCATCCGGTGATCGCCAGCTTCGAACCGGGTGAGGACTGGATGTGGGACTACGCAGACGAGGAGTACGCCGAGGGGCCGGCGCTCGCCGGCCCGCAGAGCCATCCCGAGGACCAGCCGGCCCCCGGCCCGCCGGTGCCGTACCCGACGACTGGCGCGACCACATCCACGCGTGACCCGGGATCTCAGCGGAATCCACCCCGCCCCTGCGGAGCCGCACGGTTTCGGGGGGTGACCTCGACGCACTCGTCCTCGCGGTAGAACTCCAGACACTGCTCGAGGGAGAGCCACTTCGGCGGGACGAGCAACTCGTGCGTTGTCGGAGGTGGAGGACCGGATGTCGGTGTGCAGTTCTCCTGGTGAAAGGCGCGTGAGCATGCCTACTGCCCCCACGGGTTGACGACCGCGACCCCCATCGGTTCGAAGTCGGCAACGTTGCGAGTCGCGACCGTCAGGCCGTGCACCAGCGCCGTCGCCGCGATCAGGGCGTCCCGCTCCGGCCGCGGATCGGGAACATGCAGCGCTGCGGCGCGTCTCGCCACGTCGAGGTCGACGGGCAGGATGCGGTCGACGTACGCGGTCAGGACAGTCTGGTCTAGCCACGAGCGCAGCAATATGCCTTGGGTCGGGTCTCGTCGTTCAACCAGGAGGACGCCGGCCTCAAGCTCGCGGATCGTGACCACGCCGAGAAATGCATCCCGCTTCCTCAACGCGTACGCCCATGCGACCACCTGCTCATCCGCCGACTTCTTACGCAGTTCGCTGACGACGTTGGTGTCCAGCAGGAAACTCACAGGTCAGCGACCTCGCCGAGGTCGCGCGAGATCACGGGCTCGAAGTCGGCGTCAGCGTCCATGATCAGAGACTCGCGGAGGCTGCCGCCGCCAGCGAGACGCTCGTAGTCGTCGACCGCCAGAACCACGATGGTCGGCTTGCCCCGATCGGTGACGAATACCGGTCCATCCTCGGCCATCGCCTTCACGGTGGACGGTGACTGGTTGAACGTACGTGCCGTGACGACGCTCATCGGGGACCACCTCCTGAGCAGATGTTACTACATAACTACCTTACGCCTGGGCTAGCGGCTCTCAGCTCTTGTTGGCCTTGCGGGCCCGGGAGGCGGTCTTGGCGCGCTCGTGGGCGTCCAGGACGACCTTGCGGATCCGCACGGTCTCGGGGGTGACCTCGACGCACTCGTCCTCCCGGCAGAACTCGAGACACTGCTCGAGCGAGAGCTTCCGCGGCGGCACCAGCTTCTCGAAGTTGTCGGAGGTCGCGGACCGGATGTTGGTCTGCTGCTTCTCCTTGGTGATGTTGACGTCCATGTCGTCGGCGCGGGAGTTCTCGCCGACGATCATCCCTTCATAGACCTCGGTGGTCGGATCCAGGAACATCACGCCGCGTTCCTGCAGGTTGGTCATGGCGTACGCCGTCGCGGCACCCTTGCGGTCGGCGACCAGCGAACCGTTGTTGCGGCCCCGGATCTCGCCGGCCCACGGCTCGTAGCCCTCGGAGATGTGGTGGGCGATGCCGGTGCCACGGGTGTCGGTGAGGAACTCGGTGCGGAAGCCGATCAGGCCCCGCGCCGGCACCAAGAACTCCATCCGCACCCAGCCGGTCCCGTGGTTGGTCAGCTGCTCCATCCGGCCCTTGCGGGCGGCGAGCAGCTCGGTGATCGCGCCGAGGTACTCCTCCGGGGCGTCGATGGTGAGCCGCTCGACGGGTTCGTGGACCTTGCCGTCGACCTCCCTGGTCACCACCTGCGGCTTGCCGACGGTCAGCTCGAAGCCCTCGCGGCGCATCTGCTCGACCAGGATCGCCAGCGCCAGCTCGCCGCGGCCCTGCACCTCCCACGTGTCGGGGCGCTCGGTGGTGAGGACCCGCAGCGACACGTTGCCGACCAGCTCGGCGTCGAGGCGCTCCTTGACCAGGCGGGCGGTGACCTTGGCACCCTTGACCCGGCCGACCAGCGGCGAGGTGTTGGTGCCGATGGTCATCGAGATCGCCGGCTCGTCGACGTGGATCAGCGGCAGGGCAACCGGGTTCTCGGCGTCCGCGAGGGTCTCGCCGATGGTGATCTCGGAGATGCCGGCGATGGCGACGATGTCGCCCGGGCCGGCCTGCTCGCCGGGCCTGCGCTCGAGACCCTCGGTGACGAGCAGCTCG
>JBPCQY010000049.1:0-16044 GCA_050997635.1 Nocardioides sp. | reverse complement strand
GGCTGGCACACGAGCGGTTGACTCAGCCGGCCGAGGCGGCGACCCAGCGGGCCAGCAGGTCGGCCGCGGCACCGGTGTCGATCGCCTCACGGGCGACCTCGATGCCCGTGGCCAGGGCCTGGCTGGGGTCGCCCGCGGGGTCGGCGTACACCGCCAGCGCCGCGCCGGCGTTGAGGAGTACGGCGTCACGCACCGCCCCGGTCTCGCCGCCCAGCGTGCGATGCACCACCTCGGCGTTGTGTACGACGTCGCCGCCGCGCAGCGCCTCGGCCGGCGACCGCTCGATGCCGAAGTCCTGTGGCTCGACCAGGAACGGGGAGACCACACCGTCGTGCACCACCCAGACGTGCGAGGTGGTGGCGGTCGTCAGCTCGTCGAGCCCGTCGTCGCCCCGGAAGACCCAGGCATCGACGCCGCGGGCGGCGAAGACCCCCGCCAGGATGGGCGCCATCCGCGGGTCCGCGGAGCCGACGGCCTGGGCGGCGGGTCGCACCGGGTTGGCCAGCGGGCCGAGCGAGTTGAAGATCGTCCCGATCCCCAGCTCACGACGGGGTACGGCGGCATGGCGCAGCGCGGGATTGAACGCGGCCGCGAAGCAGAACGTGATGCCAACCTCGTCGGCCAGCTCGGCCACCCGGGCTGGGGTGAGGTCGAGGCGGATGCCGAGGGCCTCGAGCACGTCGGCCGAGCCCGACTGCGACGAGGCCGACCGGTTGCCGTGCTTGACGACGCGCGCGCCTGCGCCGGCCGCGACCATGGCCGACATCGTGGAGATGTTGACGCTCATCGACCGGTCACCACCGGTGCCGACCACGTCGAGGGCCCGGCCGGGCACCGAGATGGGCGTGCGCGCGGCGTACAGGGCATCGGCCAGGCCGGTGACCTCCTCGACGGACTCGCCCTTGGCCCGCAGGCCGATCGCGAAACCCGCGATCTGGGCCGGCGTGGCCTCACCGGCCAGCACCTCCCCCATCGCCCAGGCGGCCTGGTCGGCGGTCAGGTCCTCACCGGCGACGAGAGCGCCCAGCACCTCGGGCCAGCTGTGCGACACGGGGATCAGTCCGGGTCAGGTGGTCGCAGGGACCCGCGAGCGCAGCAACGAGACGACCGTCTCGGCGAGCTGGACCGGGTCGAGCGGATGGGGGCAGGCGGCCTCGGCGCGCGACCAGGTGGCCAGCCAAGCGTCCTCGGGGCGGCCGGTCAGCACCAGCACCGGCGGGCACTGGTAGATCTCGTCCTTGAGCTGCTTGGCGATGCCCATCCCGCCGGCGGGCACGGCCTCGCCGTCGAGGATCGCCAGGTCGATCCCGCCGGCGTCGATGTTGGAGATCACGACGGGCTCGGTGGCGATCTCGACGTACTCGACCTCGGGCAGGTCCGGGTGCGGCCGTCGGCCGAGGGCCAGGATCACCTGCTGTCGCACGTTGACGTCGTCGCTGTAGACCAAGACGCGCAGCGGCCGCGCGGCGGAGTTCCGAGAGGTGGTCGAGTCGGTCACGGGGGGTGATGCTACCGGTCGTCGCCGGGCGCCACCGGATCGGCCACGGGTCGGGCGGCCGCGGCTCGAGCGGCCCGGGCCTCGACGAGGTCGAGCCTGCGGTCCTCACGGACCGCCTCGCGCATCGACGACCGGACCCACTGGGTGAACAGGACCGCGAAGAAGAGCAGGCCCACCAGGTCGCCCGAGCTCCACAGGAT
Source organism: Nocardioides sp. (assembly GCA_050997635.1). Classification (GTDB taxonomy): domain Bacteria; phylum Actinomycetota; class Actinomycetes; order Propionibacteriales; family Nocardioidaceae; genus Nocardioides. Next base: position 14,346 of record JBPCQY010000049.1, on the reverse strand, counting down.
GCCGCCGGCGAGGTACTGGTCGGCGTGCGGGTCGGGCAGCCAGGCGCCCATCGGACCGTCGTGCAGCTCGGGGTACCACGAGCCGCCGAGCAGTCGCTCCTGGCTCATGATCGCGATCCCGAGGAACGCGTGGAAGGGCAGGGTGAGCACGGTCAGCAGCACCCGGAACGGGTGGCTGATCCGGCCCGGCAGTGGGTCGATGCCGACCAGCGGCCAGAAGAACAGGGTGCCGACGAGCACCAGGTGGATGTGGGTCAGCTCGTGGACGAAGCTCGACTCGAGGGAGGCGGGATACCAGCCCGAGAAATAGAGCGCCCACGGCGAGACGACGTAGAGCGCGAACGCGAGCGGCGGGAACGACAACACCTTCGCCACCCGGGAGTGGAGTACGACGAGCAGCGCCCGCCGCGGGGCGCCCGGCAGCGTGCGCAGCGCCAGCGTGATCGGCGCACCGAGGGCCAGCGCCAGCGGCACCAGCATCGAGAGCAGCATGTGCTGGACCATGTGCACGCTGAGCAGCGTGTCGTCGTAGGTGCCGAGGCCGGAGACGGTGGCGAGCAGGAAGACCAGCATGCCGCCGGTGAACGCGAGGGTCCGGCCGACCGGCCAGCGGTCACCCCGACGGCGCAGCAGCACCACGCCGTACACGTAGAGCCCGGCCACGACGAGCGTGACGAGCCACGGGACGGGGTCGGTGTCCCAGTCCGTGAACACCCGGCCCAGCGTGAACCGCGGCAGGTACTCCGAGGCGTGCAGCGCGGGGATCGAGGCGGGCCAGGTCACGCTTCCAAGATATAGGTGGCGACGGGGTGGGGGTCGGGGTGCCCTCCCCCCTCGGCTACCGCCATAATGAGGCCCGTGGCGACTGCTTCTGCGATTCCGGCATCACGACTGCACGGACACGATGACCGGCCGAGCATGGTCAGCGTCGGGACCATCATCTGGCTCTCGAGCGAGCTGATGTTCTTCGCGGCCCTGTTCGCGTCGTACTTCACGATCCGTGCGGTCAGCCCGGACCTGTGGGCCCAGAACACCCAGAAGCTGAACGTGCCGTTCGCCTCGGTGAACACCACGATCCTGGTGCTCTCATCCCTCGCCTGCCAGCTCGGCGTCTTCGCGGCCGAGCGCGGCCAGGTCGGGCGTACCGGGTCGGTGTTCTGGGTCAAGGGCTGGGGCCTACGCGAGTGGTTCGTGCTCACCTACATCATGGGCGCGGTCTTCATCGGCGGCCAGGCCTCCGAGTACGCCTCCCTGATCAAGGAGGGCACGACGATCCCCGACTCGGCCTACGGCACGATGTTCTACCTCACGACCGGCTTCCACGGCCTGCACGTGACCGGTGGCCTGGTCGCGTTCCTGTTCGTGCTCGGCCGCACCTTCTTGGCCCGCCGCTTCACCCACGAGCAGGCGGTCAGCGCGATCGTGGTGTCCTACTACTGGCACTTCGTCGACGTGGTGTGGATCGCTCTCTTCGCGACCATCTACCTCATCAAGTAACCGACCTCGGCAAGGACTCAACGTGCGCCTCCTGAACCGTCCCGCTGGTCGCCTCTCACGCCACCGTCGCGGTCCCGTCGCCGGTCTCCTGGTGGTCCTGCTCGGGCTGCTCCTGACCGGCGGGCTGTACGCCGCCTTCAGCCCCGCCCAGGCCGGCTCGGCCGCCACCAACCAGGCGAAGATCGACCAGGGTCGTCAGCTGTTCCTGGTCGGTTGTGCCTTCTGCCACGGACAGAGCGGCCAGGGAGTCCTGAGCCGCGACGGCAATAACATCGGACCCACGCTGGTCGGGGTCGGGGCCGCTGCGGTCGACTTCCAGGTCGGCACCGGCCGGATGCCCGCCGCCCAGCCGGGCGCGCAGATCCCGCGCAAGGAGCCGGTGTACTCCCCCGAAGAGACGGCCGCCCTCGCGGCGTACGTCGCCTCGCTGGGTGCGGGGCCGGCGATCCCGACCGCGAGCGAGTACGCCCTGCCCGCCGACCTGACCGACGAGCAGCGCCAGGAGGCGATCGTCCGCGGCGGCCAGATCTTCCTGACCAACTGCACCGCCTGCCACAACTTCGAGGGCTCCGGTGGTGCCATGCCGCACGGTGGCTACGCACCGAACATCCGCGGGGTGCCGTCGAAGTACATCTACGAGGCCATGCTGACCGGCCCCCAGGCGATGGACACCTTCTCCAACGGCAACCTGTCGGTGGAGGAGAAGCAGGACGTCATCGCCTATCTCCAGTCCATCGAGAACAACCCCGAGTACGGCGGCTTCGGCCTCGGTGGCCTGGGCCCCGTGAGCGAGGGCATGTTCGCCTGGCTCGTGGGCATCGGCTCCCTGGTGGGCGTCGCGACCTGGATCGCCGCCCACACGACGCGATCGAAGAAGACGGGGGTGGAAGCGTGAGCGACAACCACGACAACCTGCCGCAGACCCACCGACCGGGTGGGGTCGAGACTCCCGACCCCGGTCTGGCACCCCACGAGTGGCGTCCGACCGACGTCGACCCCAAGGCCGAGCGTCGTGCCGAGCGTCAGGTGGCCGGGCTGTTCGTCGCGGCCACCCTGTGCCTGCTGGCGTTCCTGGTCTCCTACTTCGTCTTCAAGATCGGCGCGGATCCGACCACGACCGGCGGGCTCGGCACCTCCAACCTCGCCCTCGGTGGGTTCCTCGGACTGGCCCTGCTCTTCATCGGCATCGGCATCATCCAGTGGGCGCGCAAGCTGATGGCCGACCAGGAGATCGTCGAGTACCGCCACACGGCGTCGTCCCCCACCGAGGACCGTGAGGCCACGATCGGCATCCTGCAGACCGGCCTCGAGGAGTCCGGCATCGGTCGTCGTCCCCTGATCCGCAACACGCTCCTGGGCGCGATGGGCATCCTCGGCATCGCTCCGATCGTGCTGCTGCGCGACCTCGGCCCGCTGCCGGGCGACTCACTCGACCACACGATCTGGGATCTGAACACCTGGACCGCGGCCGAGAAGGAGTGGTGGAAGGGCCAGGGCGGTCGCACCCAGCAGCGCATCGTGCGCGACGTCGTCGGTACGCCGATCAAGGCCTCCGAGCTCGAGCTCGGCGACCTGGTGAACGCCGAGCCCGAGGTCATCTTCGCCACCGACTCCGACAACCAGCCGATCGTGGAGGGCGTCGAGCTCCAGGTCGTCAAGTCCAAGGCCGCCGTCGTCCTGCTGCGCATGGAGCCCGGAGACATCACCCCCGGTAAGGGGCGCGAGGGTTGGACCGTCAACGGCATCGTCGCCTACTCGAAGATCTGCACCCACGTCGGCTGCCCGATCTCGCTGAACGAGCGCACCACCCACCACCTGCTGTGCCCCTGCCACCAGTCGACCTTCGACCTGGCCGACAGCGGCCGGGTGCTTTTCGGTCCCGCGGCCCGTGCGCTTCCGCAGCTTCCGATTACAGTGGACAAGGACGGCTACCTCGTCGCCCAGCACGACTTCACCGAACCGGTCGGCCCGAGTTTCTGGGAGCGTGACTCACAATGAACATCGACACGAGCAAGGTCGCGGAGTCCAACCGCGACTCCGCCGCGACGGCGTCCAAGCCGGGCCGCGCCGGAGCCGTGGCCACGTGGGCCGACGACCGCCTCGGCCTCGCCACGCTGATGAAGAAGAACCTGCGCAAGGTCTTCCCCGACCACTGGTCGTTCATGCTCGGCGAGATCGCGCTGTGGAGCTTCGTCGTCCTGCTGCTCACCGGTGTCTTCCTCACCCTGTGGTTCAACCCCAGCATGGGCGAGGTCACCTACGAGGGCTCCTACTCGCAGCTGCGGGGCATCCCGATGTCGCAGGCCTACGCCTCGACGCTGCACATCTCCTTCGACATCCGGGGCGGTCTGCTGATGCGGCAGATCCACCACTGGGCCGCGATGCTGTTCATCGCCGCGATGCTCATCCACATGATGCGGGTCTTACTCACCGGCGCCTTCCGCAAGCCGCGTGAGCTCAACTGGATCATCGGCGGAATGCTGATCCTGCTCGGCATCATCGAGGGCTTCGCGGGCTACTCGCTCCCCGACGACCTGTTGTCGGGCACCGGCCTGCGCATCGCCGACGGTCTGGTCAAGGCGACGCCCGTCGTGGGGTCGTACATGTCCTTCTTCATGTTCGGCGGTGAGTTCCCCGGCGACCAGATCATCCCCCGGCTCTACATCGCGCACGTGCTGCTCGTCCCCGGCCTGCTGCTGGCCCTGATCGGCGCGCACATGCTGCTGCTGGTCTTCCACAAGCACACCCAGTGGCCAGGCCCCGGCCGCACCGAGGAGAACGTCGTCGGCTACCCGATGCTCCCCGTCTACATGGCCAAGGCGGGCGGCTTCTTCTTCATCGTCTTCGGCATCACCTCCCTGATGGGTGCGCTGCTCTCGATCAACCCGGTCTGGAAGTACGGCCCCTACGATCCGTCGAAGGTGACCGCCGGTTCCCAGCCCGACTGGTACATGGGTATCGCCGAGGGCCTGCTGCGGATCATGCCCGGCTGGGAGACCCATATCTGGGGTCACACGATCTCCTGGAACGTGCTGATCCCGGGCCAGATCATGCCCATCGTGTTGCTGATGATGGTGCTGAGCTGGCCGTTCCTGGAGGCGTGGGTCACCGGGGACAAGCGCGAGCACCACCTGCTCCAGCGCCCGCGCAACGCCCCGACGCGCACGGCGTTCCTCTCGGCCATGATCACCGCCTACGGCCTGCTGTGGGCCGCCGGCGGCAACGACATCCTGGCCACCCAGCTGCACCTGAGCCTGAACCAGATCACCTACTTCATGCGGGGTGCGATCTTCATCCTCCCGCCGATCGTGTTCGTGATCGCCCGACGCTGGTGCATCTCGCTGCAGCGCTCCGACAACGACCGCCTGCTGCACGGCTACGAGTCGGGCATCATCATGCGCTCGACCGAGGGTGGCTACAGCGAGCGGCACCTGCCGATCAGCGCGGCCGAGACGTTCACGCTGACGGCACGCGAGCGCGACGCGATCTACGCACCGGAGTCCGAGACCGACGCCCAGGGGATCGCGGCGCCGGGCTCGCGGGCCAGCCGCGTGCGGGCCCGCCTCTCCCGGATGATGTTCGAGCACAACGTGCAGAAGCCGAGCGCCGCCGAGCTCGAGGAGGCCCGGCACCACGGCGAGCACGAGCACGAGCTGCAGTCGGGCCTCGACCACCCCGCCTCGGGCCACGAGTTCGACGATCACAGCCTGCGCGACACCGACGACGTACCCCTGCGCTCCCACTGACTGCGACGCTGAGTCGGCACAAGTGCAGGCCGTGGGACGCTGAGTCGGCACACCTGCACGGTCAGCCGAGCCAACTCTCGCCGTACCGGTTCTGTCCGGTCCACGACAGCGAGCCGAAGCGGCGTCGAGCGCGTTCGATCCCCATCCGCAGTCGAAGTCCGGGCTCGCGGCCGCGCCCATAGACGTCGTCGGTCTCGAAGATGTCGATGATCCAACCTTCGTCCTCGACGAGCCAGGCGACACGATCGGCGTCGTACGCCGCGCGCTCCTCGCCGTGCCAGCGCGGACCGTTGTACTCGGCGCCATACCTCAGCTCCGGGCAGGACAGGTCGAGAAAGTACGTCCCACCGGGGTGGGCCACCGGATGCTGGAGCCTCAGCGGGGGCATCCCCGGCTGGTCCTCCCAGGACAGCCCCAGCACGCACTCCGGAGGTGAGCCGTAGCCGGTCCGCACGAGAAGCGCGAGCGCTCGAGCCTGCCGGACGCCGCGGTACCCCGCAAACCTTCCTCGCTCGCGCACCTCGAAGTTCAGCTCCTCGCGGTCGAAGTCCGCCACGTTCGCAATCGAGCACATGGCCGCGAACGCCGACTCACGCCGCAGCCCCCTGCCGAGGTCGATGGTCGTCCGCAGCTTCGACGTCACCGCCAGCCCCTCGATCTCGACGACCTCGCGGGGGAGGAACGCGCGCTCACCGCCCTGAGCAAGAGGATTGCGCAGCCGACTCCCCGGGTACAGGTGCATGCTGACGGCGGGGACGCGCAGGTGATCACCTGGCGCCAGGATCATCGACGCACCGTGAGCCCAGCCGGCGGTGCGGTCGGTCACGACCGCGTCGTCCGGCACGACCAGCGCAAGGCAGGACAGTCTCAGGTCCAACCCGTCGGGCAGCTGGGCCGCGTGGAAGACGCCCCGCATCGGATGGATCAGCAGTCCGTCGGAAACCCAGGCAGCGAGCTGGGTGCGTGAGACACCCTCGGCCCGGGCTTGCGCGAGAGTGAACGGACGGTCGACGGGCACGGGCGCATCGGACGGGAGAAAGGCGAGGTGGGCATCCATGCCCACCTGTGTGCCCGGCGACCGGAGCCGCCAATCCGCGTCCACGGCGACCTGTGGACAAACGGCGCCCATGGCCGTCGTACGACGCTGCACTTGTGCCGGGTCAGCGCGTGTGGACCAACACTTGTGCCGGGTCAGCGCTCCCCCGCCTGCACTTGTGCCGACTCGGCGTCAGGAGAGGGCGGAGCCGGAGCGCCAGGTGGAGAAGGGCTCGTTCCAGTCGCCGTAGCCGTTGGTGAGCGTCATCTGGCGGTTGGTGCCGGTGAACTCGACGACGTCACCGCGCATCGTCATGTGGTAGAGCCACTTGGCGTTGGCCAGGCTCATGCCGGTGCAGCCGTGGGAGACGTTGGCGTGCCCCTGCGAGGCCACCGACCACGGAGCGGCGTGCACGAACTCACCGGAGTAGGTGACCCGCATGGCGTACTGCACGTTGCCGATGTTGTAGCCCTCGGGGCCGTTGGGGTCGATCCCGATGGTCTCGGAGTTCATCCGCTTGTGCCGGAACTTCTCGATGATCACCTTGACACCCGAGCGGGTGGTGAAGCCCGGCTTGCCGGCCGTGATCGGGACCGTGCGCAGCAGCTGGCCGTTGGAGAAGACCTGCATCTGGTCGGTCTGTGCGTTGACCTGGGAGATGTGCGCGTCGCCGACGTGGAACTCGACGTGCCGGTCGAGCTGGCCGAAGATGCCGTTGCCGGCGGGCACGCTGTTCACGTCGACGTCGACGGCGACATCGGTGCCGGCCTTCCAGTAGGTCCGCGGTCGCCAGTGCACCTCCTGGTCGCTGAGCCAGTGCCACGAGCCGGGCTGCCCGGAGGACGCCGTGACGCGCATGTGCTTCTCGATCGCGGCGCGGTCGGTCACGGGCACGTCGAAGGTGACGATGACAGGCATCCCGACCCCGACAGTCTCGCCGTTGAGCGGCGCCACCGACGGGTAGGTCTGCTGGTCGAGCGTGAGGTCCTGGGTGCGGAAAGCGGCGGTCCGCTGCAGGGTGCGGCCGGAGTCGGTGCGCACCGTCGAGCGCACGGTGTACGACGTACCGGGCTCGAGCAGGGCGGACGCCGTCCAGGTGTTCTTCGCGGTCGAGAGCCGCCCCGGCAACTCACCGGCGGACGAGCTCACCTTGACCGACGACATCTTCGCGTGGCTACCGGAGACCTCGACGACCTTGTCGACGGGCACCCCCTTGGCCGGCACGTTGGTGCGGATCTCCGCCTTGGGCGGCGCCGGCGTGGGCGAGTTGCTCAGCGAGCTCCGGGGGGTGTGGCCAGACCCCTGAGCCGGCGCGGCGCCGTCGGTGGCGGCGGTGTCGCAGGCAGCCAGGACCAGCGCGCCGAGGCCGAGGCCGACGGCGACCAGCGTGACGCGCGAACGCGTGGCGGACATGGAGCTCCCCGGGGATCGAGTCAGTGTGCGGTGCGTCCCCAGACTAACCCGCAGCCCCCGGCCAACCCCGAATCGCGAGGCGTGGTGAGGGTCTCAGTGTGCGTGCTCGCCGCGGTAGTACTCGAAGATCAGCCCGCTGAGCGCCAGGGCACCCAGGGCGAAGCCGATGATGAGCAGCCACCAGGCGGCGATGGCGACCGCGTAGACGATGAAGGCGAGCGAGCCGCCACACCACAGCGGCCACCAGGAGTACGGCGGGAAGAAGCCCAGCTCGCCCGCGCCATCGGCGATCTCGGCGTCCTTGCGGTCCTCCGGACGCGGGTCCATCTTGGCTGCGTGAAAGCCCAGGTAGAGCGTGATCATGGCGGCCAGCAGGGTCGTCATGGTCAACGCCGAGGTGCCGGTCCAGTCACGTGAGAGGTACCAGTACAAGGGGCTCACCACCACGAAGAACGACGTCGTGACCCCGAAGATCCAGGCTTCGACCTTCATCGCTGCTCACCCTCCTGGGCGTCGTACCCGTCGTTGATCGCCTGGTCGCGCCCGTCGACGGTGGGCGCGTCGGCGAGGTGGCCCCCGGCCATCGCCCCGTTGTGCTCCATCTCCAGAGCCGCGACCTCGGGATGGTGCAGGTCGAACGCCGGCGACTCGGAGCGGATCCTCGGGATGGAGACGAAGTTGTGCCGCGGCGGCGGGCAGGACGTCGCCCACTCCAGCGAGCGGCCCCAGCCCCACGGGTCGTCGGTCTCGACCATGGGTGCGTTGCGCGAGACCCAGACGTTGTAGAAGAACGGCAACATCGATGCGCCGAGCAGGAACGCACCGATCGTCGAGACCTGGTTGAGCGCGGTGAAACCGTCCTCGGGCAGGTAGTCGGCGATCCGGCGGGGCATGCCCTCGACACCGAGCCAGTGCTGGACCAGGAACGTGGTGTGGAAGCCGATGAACAGCATCCAGAAGTGCAGCTTGCCGAGGCGTTCGTCGAGCATCCGCCCGGTCATCTTGGGCCACCAGTAGTAGAAACCCGCGAACATCGCGAACACCACCGTCCCGAACACGACGTAGTGGAAGTGCGCCACGACGAAGTAGGAGTCGGAGACGTGGAAGTCGAGCGGCGGGCTCGCCAGGATGACGCCGGTGAGGCCACCGAACAGGAACGTCGTGAGGAAGCCCACCGACCAGAGCATGGGCGTGTCAAACGAGATCGACCCGCCCCACATCGTGCCGACCCAGTTGAAGAACTTCACTCCAGTGGGCACCGCGATCAGGAAGCTCATGCCGGAGAAGAAGGCCAGGTCGACCCTCCCGGTGACGAACATGTGGTGCGCCCACACGGCCACGGACAAGATGGCGATGCTCAGCGTGGCGCCGACCAGACCGACGTACCCGAAGACCGGCTTGCGGCTGAAGACCGGGAGGATCTCGGTGATGATGCCGAAGAACGGCAGCGCGATGATGTAGACCTCGGGGTGGCCGAAGAACCAGAAGAGGTGCTGCCAGAGCAGGGCTCCGCCATGAGCCGCGTCGAAGACGTGGGCACCGAACTGCCGGTCCGCCTCGAGCGAGAGCAGCGCGCCGGCCAGCACCGGGAAGGCGATGAGCACCATCAGCGAGGTGATCATCGTGTTCCACACGAAGATCGGCATCCGGAACATGGTCATGCCGGGCGCGCGCATGCAGATGATGGTGGTCACGAAGTTGACCGCGCCGAGGATGGTGCCGAGACCGGCCATCCACAGACCCATGATCCACAGGTCACCGCCGACGCCAGGCGACCGTACGGCGTCCGACAGTGGCGTGTAGGCGAACCAGCCGAAGTCCGCGGCACCGTCGGGGGTCAAGAAGCCCGACCCGGCGATCAGCCCGCCGAACAGGAACAGCCAGTAGCTGAGCATGTTCAGCCGCGGGAACGCCACGTCGGGCGAACCGATCTGCAGCGGCATGATCACGTTGCCGAAGCCGAAGAACAGAGGCGTCGCGAACAGCAGCAGCATGATCGTGCCGTGCATCGTGAAGAGCTGGTTGTAGAGCTCGTCGTTGACGAACTGCATGCCCGGGTTGGCCAGCTCGGAGCGCATCAGCAGCGCCATGACGCCGGCAGCGAGGAACCACATGAACGACGTGACGAGGTAGAGCTTGCCGATGACCTTGTGGTCGGTGGTGGTGAGCACCCGGACGACCTGCTGGCCGAGCGTGCGCTGACGCACCCCGGTGGTGGTCTGTGCAGCGGTGGCCGTCACGGGGCGCCTCCCTCGGAAGATCCGTCACCGAGGCCGGCCTGGGTGACGGAGTTGGCGCCGCCGAGCAGCGGTTGGTCGGACACGTTGCCGGCGGCGATGAGTGACTGCTGGTAAGCCCGGTAGTCGGCCTGGCTCACGACCTTGACGTGGAAGAGCATCCGCGAGTGGTAGACCCCGCAGAACTCAAAGCACTTGCCGCGATAGTCGCCCTTGACGACCGGGGTGACCATGAAGTGGTTGTCGTCGGCGACGCGGCCCGGGAAGACGTCCATCTTCTCCAGGAAGCCGGGGACCCCGAACGAGTGGATCACGTCGGGTGAGTGCAGCTTGAACTCCACGGTCTCGTCCACCGGCAGCACCAGGGTGGGCGGGGTGCCGGCGGAGCCGACGGTGTAGAGGTTCTTGCCGTTGGGGGTGTCGTCGACGTAGTTGAAGGTCCAGGTCCACTGCTGGCCGACGACGTAGACCGTGTGGTCGGCCTTCAGCGTGTCGTCGCGTACGGCGTCCTGGGTGCGGACCGTGTGCACGAAGAACACCACGACCATCAGGATCGGGGCGATCGTATAGAAGATCTCCAGCGGCAGGTTGTAGCGCGTCTGCACGGGGATCTCGTCGTCGCTGCGGCGCCGGAAGCGCCAGCACGCGTAGAAGATCAGGCCCCACACCAGTGCTCCGACCAAGAGCGCGGCGACCCAGGCCCAGCGCCACAGGATGAAGATGTCCTGCCCCTGGGTCGTGACCGGGTCGGGCATGGCGAAGTTGTGCCACTCGTGCCTGGTCTGTGCTGAGCAGCCCGAGAGAGCGGCCACGGCCAGTCCGGTCACGGCCACGAGGGCCGCTCGACGCAGGGCCACAGAGGCACGCTGGGAGACTTGCCGACCCACGAAGGAGCCTTTCTGCTCGGGAGATCCGGTACCCATGAAGAGTATCGGAATCTCCCCCCGGCGTCGGGGGTGGGTCGCCCGGTAGGTTGCCCGTGTGACGTCCACGCCACCGGGCGACCTCGACAGCTCCTCGTCGCAGGCGTTGCATCCCGCGGCCCGCGAGGCCCTGCTGGCCGCGCTCGACGCCGGCTACGCCGATCCGCGCCGCCTGCACCGCTCCGGGCGTACGGCGCGACTGCTGCTCGACAACGCTCGCGCGGCCACCGCCGAGGCCCTTCGCTGCCGTCCGGACGAGGTCACCTTCACGCCGTCGGGCACCCATGCCGTCCACCTCGGTCTGCTCGGCCTCCACGTCGGCAGCCGCGGCGGCACCACGATCGTGCACTCGGCCGTCGAGCACTCGGCGGTGCTGCACGCGGCCGCCTGGGCCGAGCGGTGGGCCGGAGCTTCCGTGCGGTCGGTGCCGGTCGACCACACCGGCCGCATCGAGCCGGCCGCGCTCGACACCGGCGGTGCGAGCGTGGTCGCCGTCCAGTCGGCCAACCACGAGGTCGGCACGCTGCAGCCGCTGGACGACCTCGACCTGGACGGCGTACCCCTGTTCGTGGACGCGTGTGCTTCGGCCGGGCGCCTGCCCCTCCCCGACCGGTACGACGCCGCGGCGGCCTCGGCGCACAAGTGGGGCGGGCCCGCCGGCCTCGGCGTGCTCGTCGTACGCAAGGGCGTCCGGTGGCGCCCACCGTTCCCCACCGACGACCGGGTCGACGAGCGTTCGACCGGCTTCGAGAACGTCCCGGCGGCACTGGCCGCGGCCGCGGCACTCCAGGCGGTCGTCGCCGACCGCGACCTCGAGAACGCCCGCCAGAATGCTCTGGTCGAGCGGATCCGGGCGGCCGCGACGGCGATCCCGGACGTCGACGTCGTGGGCGACCCCGAGCGGCGAATCCCCCACCTGGTCACCTTCTCCTGCCTCTACGTCGACGGCGAGGCGCTGGTGACCGAGCTGGACCGCCTCGGCTTCGGCGTCGACTCCGGCTCGGCCTGCACCGCCAGCACCCTCGAGCCGAGCCACGTGCTCGCCGCGATGGGCGCCCTGACCCACGGCAACGTGCGCGTCTCGGTCGGGCCGCGCACCACCGAGGAACAGGTGACGGCGTTCACCGAGGCGCTGCCGGGCGTCGTCGAGCGGGTCCGGGCCGCGCTGTGAGCGTCGACGTCGACCTCGAGCTCGACTGCAGAGGCGACCGCTGCCCGCTGCCGGTCATCGAGCTGGCGCGACATCTGGTCGACGTGGAGGTGGGGCGGCTGATCGCCGTGGTTGCCCGCGACGCCGCCGCGCGCGCCGACGTACCGGCGTGGTGCCGGATGAAGGAGCAGGAGTACGTCGGCGAGGACACCGCGGCCGACGGCGCCCCGCGGTACGTCGTACGCCGGCTCGGCTGAGCGATCGGGCACCCGGTGCCCTAGATCTGGAGGTGGAGCCGCACGGCGTCCTCGAGCTCGGCCATGGCAGCCAGCGGGACCCTGCCGAGGACCGGCCCGACGCGCTCGACGCTGATCGAGCGGATCTGCTCTGTCTGCGCCTTCGAGTCCCGCGGCAGCCCGGTCGTGGCGGCCGGCAACAGCGTCTGGAACGGATAGACCCGTTCGACGCTGCTCGTCACGGGCACGACCGTGATGACGCCGCGACCGAGCCGGCCCGCCGCCGCGTTGGCGCGGTCGTTGCTCACGATGAGGGCCGGACGTCGCTTGTTCACCTCGCTGCCACGCACCGGCTCGAGGCCGACGAGCCGAATCTCACCGCGCAGCATCGGCCAGCGCGTCGACGGCGGTGACGTCCCACGCAGCGTGCTCGCCGGAGGACTCCCACTCCGCCCAGGCGGTCTCGTACTCGGCCTCGAGCTCGGGCAAGCGCAGCGATCGCACCGCGATCTGGACAGCAGCCGAACGTGAGGGCAGACCGGCCGAACGGACGAACTCGTCCAGGATCGCCACCTCGCTTGCCGGGAGACTGACACTGAGCTTCATACTCCGATGCTACCGCAGTAGCACCCGACGGAGTCGGCCCGGCCACCGCCTCGGTCAGGCTCAGCCGAGCAGGTGGGCCGCAATGTCGGCGCCCGCCCCCTCGCCGTACGACGTGGTGAGGCGCTCGACGAACTGCCGGCGCGTGAAGGAGTACTCCTGGGTCCCGACGGTCTCCACGACGTACGCCGCGAGCACGCAGCCGATCTGCGCCGCCCGTTCGTGGCCGAGCCCCCACTCGAGACCGGCCAGGAAGCCACCGCGGAACGCGTCGCCGACGCCCGTCGGCTCGACGGCGGTGACGCCCGTGGCCGCGGGCAGCTCGATGGTCTCTGCGTCGAGCGCGCTGATCCGCACGCCCTGCGCCCCGAGGGTCGTGACCTGGGTGCCGACCCGCTCCAGCAGCTCGGTGGTCGACCAGCCGGTCTTGGACTCGATCATGTGCGACTCGTACTCGTTGGAGAACAGGTACGCCGCCCCGTCGATCAGGTCGCGGATCAGCTCACCGTCGCTGAAGGCGAGCTGCTGGCTCGGGTCAGCGATGAACGGGTAGCCGCGCTGGCGGCACTCGTGGGTGTGCCGGCGCATGCCGTCGGGGTCGTCGGCGCCGATCAGCACGAATTCGGGCTCCCCCACCCGGGCCGCGACCGGCTGCAGCTCGATCAGTCGCGCCTCGCTCATCGCGCCGGGGTAGAACGACGCGAACTGCGCCATCGTGGAGTCGGTCGTGCAGACGAACCGGGCGGTGTGCCTGGTGTCCGAGATGTGCACCGACGAGCAGTCGACGCCGTGCCGCTCCAGCCACGAGCGGTAGTCGGTGAAGTCCTCACCGGCCGCGCCCACGAGCACCGGGCGAAGGCCCAGCCGACCCAGGCCGAAGCACATGTTGGGGGCGACGCCCCCGCGGCGGATCTCCAGGTCGTCGACCAGGAACGAGACCGAGATCTTGTCGAGCTGTTCGACGACCAGCGAGTCGGCGAACCGGCCGCCGAAGGACATCAGATGGTCGGTCGCGATGGACCCACAGATCAGGAGCGGCACGACACGGAACACTACCCATGGGTATGCCTGGGGCTACCGGCTGGTAGCGCCTACCGTCGTTACCATGGCCGCGACCACACCGTCCTCCCACCTCACGCACGACGAGCTCGGGACCCCGGACCAGATGCTGTCCGACTGCCGCGCCGTGGGCCGCAACCTCCGCCTGGAGCGTGCCGCCTCGGCCGCCGTTGCGACACCTCCCAGTATCCACTTCGAGGACTTTCCCAGCGACATCGCCAAGCGTGAGATCGCGGTGTCCGAGGCGGCCGTCCGGGTTGCCAACGCGCTCCATCTGCACCTGGACTGACGCAGACCTACGACGAAGCCCCCGGCCTTAGCCGCAATACCGTTAAGTTTAGGTCTGGCTGATGGCGATGATCGGTGGTCCGGTGGGTTGGGGCCAGTTGGCGTGACGGGCTCGCTTGACGTGCCACTTGGGCATCTTGCGTTTGATGAGTCGCGGG
>JBPCQY010000034.1:0-31114 GCA_050997635.1 Nocardioides sp. | reverse complement strand
AGATGGCGGCCGGCCATGCCCTGACCGACGAGGACCGTTGGCCGTGGCTGCGCGCGATCGGCGCGTGGATGTCGGGGCAGATCGCCGAGGGGGAGCCGGCCGTCATCACCTGCTCGGCGCTGCGCCGGTCCTACCGCGACGTCTTGCGCGAGGGGCGGCCCGAGGTGCGGTTCTGTCATCTCGTGGCGGGCGAGGACCTGATCACGGACCGGATCTCGCACCGTCAGCGCCACTTCATGCCCGGTTCCCTGTTGCACAGCCAGTACGACACGCTCGAGCCGCTCGAGCCCGACGAGCCCGGCGTCGTCGTACCCGTCGACGGTACGGCGGCCCAGGTGCTCGTCCGCGCCCTCGACGCCCTCGGCCTCACCCCACCCCCCGATGAAGGAGGACCCGCATGACCCCGATGATCACGGCCCTGGCCGCTACGGAGACACCCGTGATCAGCAGTGCCGGCAACGCCCAGCTCGTGATCGCGGCGCTCGCCGGCATCGCGACCGTGGTGCTGCTGATCGTGCTGGCCAAGCTGCACCCGTTCCTGGCCCTGATGCTCGGCTCCGGCGTGCTCGGGGCAGTTGCGTTCGCAGCGCCGCTGGACACCGTCACGGCCTTCACGACCGGCTTCGGGTCGACGATGGGCAGCGTCGGCATCCTGATCGCCCTCGGCGCCATGCTCGGCAAGCTGCTGGCCGACTCGGGCGGCAGCAACGTCATCGTCGACACGATCATCAGCCGGGTCGGGCCACGCGGTCTGCCCTGGGCGATGGCGCTGATCGCGGCGGTCCTCGGACTGCCCCTGTTCTTCGAGATCGGTGTGGTGCTGCTGGTGCCGGTCGTGATCCTGGTGGCTCGCCGCGTGGAGGTGCCCGTGATGCGGGTGGCCATCCCGGCCCTCGCGGGCCTCTCGATCCTGCACGGTCTGGTGCCGCCGCACCCCGGGCCGCTGGTTGCCATCGCCAACCTGAACGCCGACCTCGGCCGCACCCTGATCTTCGGGCTCATCGTCGCCGTGCCCACGCTGATCGTCTGCGGACCCCTGCTCGCAATGCCGATCGAGCGCTGGGTGCCGGTGCTGGCGCCTGCCGGCGCCGGGGGCACCCCCGAGCAGACCGACGAGGAGGGCCGGCCCGCGCTCGCCGAGGGCGTCACCCGGCGTCCCGGCTTCGGTGTGGCCCTGCTCTGCATCGTGCTGCCCGTCACGCTGATGCTGGCGCGCGCGATCGTCGAGCTGATCATCGACAACCCCGACGACCAGACTCAGAAGGTCTTCGACTTCATCGGCAACCCGACGGTCGCGCTCCTCGCCGCCGTGCTCGTGGCGATGTTCTTCCTGGGCCGCGGCTCCGGCATGAACCGAAACCAGACCCAGGGCGCACTGGCAGGCGGGCTCCCGCTGGTCGCCGGCATCCTGCTGATCGTCGCAGCCGGCGGAGGCTTCAAGGAGGTGCTGGTGGAGTGCGGCGTGGCGAAGGTGATCGCCGACGCGGCCAGCGGCAGCAGCATCTCGCCGCTGATCCTGGCGTGGCTGGTGGCGGTCGGCGTACGCCTCGCGACCGGCTCCGCGACGGTGGCCACGATCACCGCCTCCGGGATCGTGGTCTCGCTGGCCAGCACCCTGAGCACCAACGAGGTGTCGCTGATGGTGCTGGCGATCGGCTGTGGCTCGCTGTTCTTCAGCCACGTGAACGACGCGGGCTTCTGGCTGGTCAAGGAGTACTTCGGCCTCACCGTCGGCCAGACCATCAAGTCGTGGTCGGTGATGGAGACCGCCATCTCGGTGGTCGGCCTGATCTGCGTGCTGCTGCTCAACCTGGTCGTCTAGCCGACGCACCAGATCAGCCCGCGGCGGCCTTCTGGCGCGCGCGGTAGGCGGCGACGTTGGCGCGCGACGAGCACCGGTCAGAGCAGTAGCGGCGCGACTGGTTGGGCGAGGTGTCGACGTACACGTTGGTGCAGGGGGTCGCGTCGCAGACGCCGAGGCGGCTCGGGCCGAGGTCGCACACGAGGGTGGCCAGGCCGAGCAGGGACTCCCCGATCAGCAGCTCGGCGACCGAGGCCGACCTGGTCGCGACGTGCAGGTGCAGGTCGTCGGGGTCGTGGTCGGAGATCCGCGGAGTGATCGGGTGGCGCACCATCAGCTCGTTGAGCTCGTCGACGGCGGCGCCGGTCTCGCCCGCGGCCGCCGCGTCGAAGACCGGCCGCAGCTCGCGCTGGAACCTGCGCAGGATCATCGCGTCGCGGTCGGTCGACTGCGGCTGCAGCCACGCCCGGGCGGCGAGGTGCTCGAGGAGGTCGTCGACCGAGAGCAGCTCGGTGTTGAGGAGGGCCGCCGCCGCCTCGGCGTACCTGACGAAGTCCACGCCAAACAGTTTACGGAGCGAGGTCCAGCGGTTTGACGCTCGTGATCCGGTGTACGGCGAACGACCGGACGTCGTCGGCCCGTTGGTCGCGGCCGGTCAGCCAGCCGCCCTCGACCTTGACGGGGTCGACGATCCGTTCGGAGGACGTGCCGTGGTTGTCGACATAGCCGATCAGGACCGTCCGCCCGCCTTCCACCGCCTCGCGCAGCGCCGCCAGGGACCCGCTCGGCGTCAGGGACGACGCCGCGGTCGGGCGGGACGCAGCGACCCGGTCGCCGGCCCGGATGGCGGTGACCACCTGGCCGAGCCGAGCCTCGGTGCGCGCCGCCTCGGAGGGGGTACGACGCGGCCGCGGCGGGCTGGCGCGCAGCTGGTCTCGGCGGGAGACGTGCACCGACCCGTCGGCGGCCTCGACCACCGGTGCGAGTCCCAGCTCGCGCAGCCTCGGCAGCAGGACGTCGACCGGGCTGGTGCTCACCACGACCGTCGGCGCCAGCCGACGCAGGCCCCACGACGCCGCTCGCGAGTCATGCAGCAGCTCGCTGAGCGCCGCCTCGTCGTCGGTGCGCAAGAACGCCTCCGCGTGACCGACCCGCAGGGTGCCGAACGTGCGGGCCACGTCGTCGACGAGGTAGCTGAGCGCCTGCGGCACCGACGTGCGCGAGACCGACGCCACGAACGCGTGCACCTCGGCGGCCGACCAGCCGGCGTCGAAGGCCCGGCGCAACGAGGTCGGGGCGAAGCGGTAGACGGTGGCACCGCCGCGCGACTCGACATCGGCGAGCAGGCCGAGCCCGCGGGCCTGGTCGGCCGCGAGCGGTCCGGGCGCGACCGCCGTGAGGTCGGCCTGGATGAGCACGTGGTCGACCTCGGGGGGCAGCAGGGGAGCCAGCGCGGTCGCGGCGTTCTCGCCGGCGAGGAGCGACCGCCCGTGGGTGGCCAGGCCGCCGAGCGCGACCAGCCCGAGGTCGGCCGCCTCGTCGAGCGCCCAGGCGGCCTGGTCGGCGCGAGAACGGGGCCGGCGCGGCCGCTCCCAGGCGACCCGCGCGACGACGGACGGTACGCCGGTGCCCGAGGCGAGTACCTCGCCGGCGGCCAGCTCGGTCAGCACCGCGAGTGCCATCCGGCGGGTCTCGGCGGCGAACACGCTGGCCAGCTCGGGGTCGAGGGCGTTGCGGGTCTTGCCTCCCGAGTCGTGGCCGCCGACCAGCGCCGGCACCCGCGCCGACTCGAGCCAGGCGGTCACGAGGGCCACCCACTGCTCGGCGGGCGGGCGCAGCGACCACGCGTCGTACGCGTCGGTGGGGGTCCAGGCCGGGTTGCCCTCGCGGTCGGCCCAGCGGGTCACCAGCCCGGCCTCGACGGCCACCTCGGCGAGCAGGGCCGCCTGCCGCTCGGAGACGTGCAGCACGGCCGCGGCCTCCTTGAGGTCGCGCACCCCCAGGGCGCCGGTGCGCAGGGCGCGTGGCGGCGTCGTACCCCAGTGGTCGAGAAGCAGCCGCACCCGGCGGACCGTCTCGAGCGCTGTCCCCGCCGCGGCCCGGTCGACCAGGGCAGAGTCGCGCGAGGACGTCGCGAGCGCGGGGGGTACGTCGACGGGGTCGCGCGTGGTGTGCCCGCCACGGAGGGCGATCCCGACCTCACCGGGCAGCTGCACCAGCGTGCGGCCGCGGGGCACGAGCAGCCGCCGGCTCAACAGCTCCTCTGCCGGGCCGGTCGCCTCGCCCGGGGTGACGGTGTGCCGCGCCCCGGCGCTGGTCGCCTCGCCGCCGTGGGCGTCGACGTGCCTGAGCAGTGCCCGCGCCTCGGGCGAGACCTCGGCCAGCAGGCGGTCCACGTCGGCGGTCGTCCGCTGCTCGCCGGAGACCGGACGCAGCCCGCTGACCCCTGCCAGTCCCTCGGCGACCCCGCTGAGGGGTCGGAGCCCACCGGTGGCCTCCCAGGCCAGCGCGAGGTCGACCAGACGGGTCAGCGCCGCGTCGACGGATGCGCGCGTCGCGTTGCTGATCGCCGCGAGTTGGGGTTGGGTGGTTTGACCAGCGACGACGAGGGCATCTAGGACGGTGAGCTCGAGCCGGTTCAGTTGGTCGAGTGCGCGCAGCAGGGACGAGCGGGTGGTGGCCCGGGAGGCCAGCTGCCTGGAGTCGGATGGGGCAGGAGAAGCGAGATCGGGTCGTTCGCGCAGGAGCCGGGACAACCGGGCGTCCGGCCAGCCACGGAGCTGGTCGGCGAGCGTGCGGTGCCCGGAGACCCGGACGGACGAACTGGCCATCCGCACCACGCTACCGGGCTGCCACAGCTGCGTCCGCCCTCCGGTGGGGCGGGCGGGCCGGTGGACCGCGGTAACCCGAGCTCACCTGCGCATCCCGACGACGAGAGTGGTGACACCGCCGACCGGCCGGCCATGCACTCCGACGACGGCACCAGCGCCATGGTGGGCGTGGGGGTCAACCGGGTCGAGCTCCACTACGGCGTCTCCACCGACGTCGGCCGCGTGCGCGAGGTCAACGAGGACTCCTTCCTCGCCGACCCGCCGGTCTTCGTCGTCGCCGACGGCATGGGTGGCCACGACGGCGGCGACATCGCCAGCGCGATGGTGGTCGAGGAGTTCGCCCGGCTCACCGACGTCGGCTACGACGCCCGCCGCGGTCAGCAGGTCGTGGCGGACACGCTCCGCGCCGTCCAGCGTCGCCTGGGCGAGTACGGCGCGTCTCACCGCGGCAGCGACGGCCGGCGCTGGCACGGCGGCACCACCGCCGTCGCGGCGATCCTGGTCGATGACGACGCCGAGGGCACCCAGTGGCTGCTGGCCAACCTCGGCGACTCCCGCGTCTACCGGTTCTCCGACGGCGTACTGAGCCAGGTCAGCACCGACCACAGCGTCGTCCAGGAGCTGGTCGAGTCCGGAGCCATCACCGCCGAGGAGATGGTGACCCATCCCGAGCGGCACGTCGTGACCCGAGCCCTCGGCGGCAACCAACCGGCCGAGGCCGACTACTTCGCGCTCGCACTCGCGGAGGCCGAGCGCCTGCTGCTGTGCAGCGACGGCGTGACCGGCATGATCAGCGACGCCGAGATCGCGGCCATCCTCGGTGAGCACGCCGACCCCCGCGATGCCGCCGACCGCATCGTGGCGGAGGCCGTGGCTGCCGGTGGTCGCGACAACGCCACGGCCATCGTGGTGGATGTGATGGGATTGGCCACCGAGAGCAATTACGACTCCGAGCGTCAGCGCGTGAGTCTCGAGGAGAAGCTGGGGGCACTGCCGTGACCGCGATGGTGAGGTCCTACACGGCCGGCGAGTGGTTCGGCGTCTTCGGCGACCGCGCGACCGTGCTGCTGCCGCCGAGCGAGAAGGGCCGGGTCGCTGCCCTGTGGGAGCAGCTCGACGAGGGTGCCGGCTTCGACGAGGCCCTCGACACGCTGATCGCGGCCGGCCTGCGCGACCTGCCCGGGTTCGTGCTCGTCAGCGACGACGACGGAGCCGTCAAGGTCGTCATCCGCGGCGAGGCGACCGCCACCTTCACCACCGGCGAGGGCGAGGTCGTCGTCGCCGGGTCGGAGGCCACCACCTGGGTCGAGAAGTCGCTCACCGCGGTCACCGCGATGACCCTCGTGGTCGGTGAGTCGTCCGATGAGATCCACACGATCACCGGCGGACTCGTGCGCGTCGCGCGAGTCAGCCAGCCGGCCGAGTCCGCCCCGGTGGAGGAGACTGCCCCGGTGGAGGAGCCCCCGACGGAGGACTCCGCCCCGGTGGCCGAGACGACGGCGGAGCCCGAGCCCGTCCCCGCGGTCGTCCCGGAGCCGGAGCCGGAGCCCGAGACCGCGCCGTACGCCGCGGCCCCTCCGGCCCCCGCCGCCGAGGAGCCCGTGGTGGCCGACGACGACGCCATCGCGCCAGTGGAGGCGGCCCCACCGGTGGCTGCACCGGCCGTGCCCCCGGCCACCTGGGGCACTCCCGGCCCGGCCGCGCCCGCGCAGGGGGCCGACGTACCGACCCCGTCCGAGCCGCCTGCCGAACAGCCTGCCGAACAGCCGCAGGGCGGCGACGACACCCGCAGCGGTGGCTGGCAGCCCGACGAGTTCGCGCGTCCCCCGGCCGGCATCGCCGGTCAGCCCCAGCCCCCGGCGGTCACCGCCGCGCCGGTCGCCCGATTGGTCTTCTCCAGCGGCGAGAGCGTCGACGTCGACCGCTCCGTCCTGGTCGGGCGGGCACCCGAGGCTCGCCACTTCGCCGCCGGCGAGGAGGAGCCCCGCCTGGTCACGGTGCCGAGCCCCAACCAGGAGATCTCCTCGACCCATCTCGAGATCCGGCCCGGTGCCGGTGCCGACCACGGGTCGGCGGTCGTGACCGACCTCGGCTCGACCAACGGCACCGTGCTGGCCCAGCCCGGTCTCCCCGCCGAGGACCTCCAGCCCGGTATCGCCGTCCAGCTGATCCCCGGTGCCATCGTCGACCTCGGCGAAGGGGTGACCATCCAGGTCACCAACGCGTGAGAGCACCGATGACCCAGGCGCCGTCGACGAGCCTTCCCGTCGCCGAGATCGACCGACGGTTCTACGCGTTCGCCATCGACCGGCTGATCGCCTGGTCGATCGACGGGCTCGCGGTGCTGCTGGCCTGGCGATACCTGATCGATCGCGACCGCGTCGCCCTCGGGCTGGTGGTGGTCGTGGCCGTCGTGATGGTCGTGGGGGTGGTCTTCGCCGTCCTGCTCGGCGTGCGCGGTACGACGCCCGGCAAGTCGCTGGTGGGCCTGCGCGCGGTCCATTTCGGCACCGGCAGCCCGATCGGCGTCCGGTCGTCGCTGCTCCGCAGCCTGATCCTCGGCGTCGCGGCGGTGCCGACGTTCGGCTTCGGGGTCGCCGCCCTGGCCTGGACGGCGGTCGTCGACGGCAGCCGGATGCGCCGGGCGTGGCACGACCACGTCGCGCAGTCGGTCGTCGTCGACGCGCGGCCGGCCCCGCCGCCTCGGCCGGCCGAGGACCCCGCGCCTCGCCACGTCGTCAACCTGACCGCGATGCGGCTGGTGCCCGCCGGGCCGCCGGCCGAGGTGCCGACCCCGCCGCCACCCGTGCGTCAGCCCCGCACGCCGTCGCAGGCGACGCCGACCCCGGGACGCGCCGCGCCCCACCCGGCGGCCGAGCCGGTCCGTCCGCTCGCGGCCGAGCGCACCCAGCGTCGCGACCCGGCCAACGTGCCGACCTCCGTGCCGACCTCCTTGCCACAGCCACCGGCGCCCGCGCACTGGGGCCTGGCCTTCGACACCGGTGAGCAGGTGCTGCTCGAGGGGCTCGCCCTGATCGGCCGACGCCCCGAGGCCCGACCCGGCGAGCAGCCCACCCACCTGATCGCGCTCCCCTCCGCCGACATGTCGCTCTCCAAGACCCACGCCCAGGTCACCCTCGCACCGGATGGGGCGTTGGTCGTCACCGACCGCGGGTCGACCAACGGCTCGGTGCTGCTGCGGCACGGTGTCGCGAAGCCGCTGTCGGGTGGCCGCCCGACGACCCTGCTCGAGGGTGACGAGGTACGCCTCGGCGACCGGCGGATGACCATCCACCTGGTTCCCCGGGCCTGATCCTGGTCCGTCGGCGGTCCAGCCCGCGCCGACCGCATAGTCCGCATCATTCGGCACTCGACACGCCGGGTCTGGCGTGCATTTCGATGCGGACTATCGGGTCAGAGCAGCGCCACGACGGCGTCGTACGCCGCGCGGTCGGCGGCGGCGACCAGCCCCTGGGGTTGCGGACCCTCGATCGTCAGGTCGAGGTCGCCGCGGTAGGTGCGGCCGTTGCGGGTGCCGACGTACCCGCCTGCCTCGGTGAGCAGGAGCGCACCGGGCACGTGGTCCCACGGGTTGGCGCGGCCGTAGAGCACGTAGTCCGCGTCGCCCTCGACCAGGTGCGGGTAGTCGATGCCGCACGAGACCCAGGTCAGCTCCAGCACCGGCA
This sequence comes from Nocardioides sp., assembly GCA_050997635.1. Classification (GTDB taxonomy): domain Bacteria; phylum Actinomycetota; class Actinomycetes; order Propionibacteriales; family Nocardioidaceae; genus Nocardioides. The sequence continues at coordinate 22,796 of JBPCQY010000034.1, read as the reverse complement.
GGTCCGGGGCCAGCGCCCGGCCGAGCATTCCTCGGCGCGAGGTCACCCCGCGCCACCGCGCCCGTTCCGGAAGGGTGGGCCGGGTCAGTCGCTCGCCGTTGCGCCAGGCGCCGGCGCCCTTCTCGGCGACGTAGGCGAGATCGTGCTGCGGCTGCCAGATCCACCCGCGCACCGACTCGCCGCCTCGGGTCTCGCCGACCATCACCGCGTGGTCGCGGGAGCCGTGCACGAAGTTCTTGGTGCCGTCGACCGGGTCGATCGTGAAGGCGTGCTCGGCGGCCCGGAACGCGTCGTACAGCTCGGGATGCCCGACGCTGGCCTCCTCGCCGAGCAGGACGGCGTCGGGGTACGCCGCGGCGAGGGCCCGGGTGATCAGCGTCTCGGCCTCCTGGTCGGCGACGGTGACCAGGTCGCCGGGCTTCTTCTCGATGACCTCGCCCTCGGCCAGGTCACGGAACCGGGGGTTGATGACCTCCTCGGCCACCTCCCGCAGGAGATTGAGCACCTCGTCGGTCTCCACGCGACCAACCTAGCGGGGGTAGGTTGCCCGGCATGGAGTCCTACGCGAAGGGCGAGACCGAGCCACCGCTCCTCGAGGCGACCATCGGCGACAACTTCGAGCGCACGGTCGCGGCGTACGCCGACCGGGAGGCGCTGGTCGAGTGCGCCACCGGCCGGCGCTGGAGCTATGCCGACCTGGACCGCGACGTCGACGCGGTCGCCCGCGGGCTGCTCGCGGCCGGCATCGAGAAGGGCGACCGGGTCGGGATGTGGGCGCCCAACTGTGCGGAGTGGACGATCACGCAGTACGCGACCGCCAAGATCGGCGGGATCCTGGTCAACGTCAACCCGTCCTACCGCACTCACGAGCTGTCGTACGCCGTCAACCAGTCGCAGCTGCGGCTGCTGGTCAGCGCGACGTCGTTCAAGACCAACGACTACCGACAGATGATCGAGGAGACCGCCGAGGACAACCCGGCCCTCGAGCGGGTCGTCTACTGCGACACCGACGACTGGCAGCAGCTGATCGACGAGGGGGTCTCGACAAGCTCGACCACCGAAGGCGGTCCGGACGCGCTGCGCGAGCGGATGGCGAGCCTCGCGCCGGGCGACCCGATCAACATCCAGTACACCTCCGGCACGACCGGCCGCCCCAAGGGCGCGACCCTGTCGCACTCCAACATCCTCAACAACGGCTACTTCGTCACCGAGCTGATCGACCTCACCGAGCAGGACCGGCTCTGCATCCCGGTGCCCTTCTACCACTGCTTCGGCATGGTGATGGCCAACCTCGGCTGCACCACCCACGGCGCCACCATGGTGATCCCCGCGCCCGGGTTCGACCCGGTGCTCACCCTCGACGCGATCGAGGCCGAACGGTGCACCGCGGTGTACGGCGTGCCGACGATGTTCATCGGCATGCAGCACTCCGAGGGCTTCGCCGAGCGCGACCTGTCCACGCTGCGCACCGGGATCATGGCCGGCTCGATCTGCCCGGTCGAGGTGATGAAGCGCTGCGTCAGCGACATGCACATGGAGGCTGCGTCGATCGCCTACGGCATGACCGAGACCAGCCCGGTCTCGTGCCAGACCCGCGCCGACGACGACCTCGAGCGTCGTACGGCGTCGATCGGGCGGGTGCACCCCCACGTCGAGATCAAGATCGTCGACCCCGCCACCGGCGAGGCCGTCGAGCGCGGCCAGCCGGGGGAGTTCTGCACCCGCGGCTACTCGGTGATGCTCGGCTACTGGCCCCTTCGAGCCCTTCGAGACGGCTCCTCCGTCGCCTCCTCAGGAACCAACGCCTCGTCCCTCGGCTCCTCAGGAACCGATCCCACAGCCGAGGCGATCGACGCCGACGGCTGGATGCACACCGGCGACCTCGCCGAGATGCGCGAGGACGGTTACTGCAACATCGTCGGCCGGATCAAGGACATGGTGATCCGCGGTGGCGAGAACATCTACCCCCGCGAGATCGAGGAATTCCTCTACGCCCACCCCGACATCGAGGACGTCCAGGTGATCGGGGTCCCCGACGAGAAGTACGGCGAGGAGCTCGCCGCCTGGGTCAAGCTACGTTCGGGCGCCGGTGTGCTCGACGCCGCCGCCGTCCGGGCCTTCTGCGACGGCAAGCTGTCGCACCACAAGATCCCGCGCTACGTGAAGCTCGTCGAGGAGTTCCCGATGACCGTCACCGGCAAGATCCGCAAGGTGCAGATGCGCGAGGAGACCACCGCCGAGCTCGGCCTCGACGGTGTGGGGTGAGGCCCGCGTGCTCGGCTGGGCGGCGAGAATCGGCAGGCGGAGCCTAGGCGTCACGGTCTAGGTTGGGCTCGACCTGGAAACGCGTGGAAGGAACCTTCGTTGAGCGACGATCTCGACCAGCTGGCGGCCGACTATTGGGAGGCGCTCCTCGACGCGGAGCCGACGTGGCGACACCTGCTCGGCGACTACACCGACGTCGGGAGCTATGAGGACGGCTCGCGCGCGGCCGAGGACACCCACATCGCCATGCTGCGCGACTTCGCTGCCCGCGCCGAGGCGATCGACGACGACGGCCTCGACGACCAGCAGCGGCTGACCCGCGGTGCGATCGTCTCCACGGCCGCCGCGACGGCCGATCTGCTCGCGACGCGGGGCGCCGAGCTCAACGCCGACCCGGTGCACGGGTCGCAGCTGAGCCTGCGGATCGTGATCCCGATGCTGGCGATCCCCGACGCGGACGCGGCCGCCGCGATGCCGACCAAGTACGCCGGGATCGGCGCCCACTTCGGCCAGCTCGCCGACCGGGTGAGTGAAGGCGTCGCGCGCGGTTGGGCGTCGCCGAAGTTCGCCGTCGAGGGCACCATCGCCCAGATCGAGGAACTGCTCGCCACCCCGCTCGACGACGACCTGCTGCTGCACACCGGGGCCCTGCCCGAGGGCGTCGACGAGGCGGAGTTCCGGTCCGGCCTGCGCGACGCGATCGAGCGCGACGTACGCGCCGGGCTGACCGCCTACCGCGATGCCCTGCGCGACCAGGCGCTGCCGATCGCCCGGCCCGACGACAAGGTCGGCCTGAGCTGGCTCGGCGGCGGCGCCGAGGCGTATGACGCCGCGCTGCGCTACTTCACCACCACGTCGTTGAAGGCCGAGGAGATCCACCAGATCGGGCTCGACCAGGTCGCCCGGCTGGGCGACGAGTACCGCGCCCTCGGCCCCGAGGTCGTCGGCACCGACGACCTACAACAGATCTTCGAGGCGATGCGCACCGACCCGGCGCTGCACTTCGAGACCGGTGAGGAGATGGTCGAGAAGTCCCGCGAGGCCCTGGCCCGCGCCGAGTCGGCGATGGGCGAGTGGTTCGAGACCGTCCCGCAGGCGCCCTGTGCCGTCGAGTCGACCCTGGTCGGTGCCAAGGCGTTCTACTTCCCGCCGGCCTCCGACGGCACCCGCGGCGGCACGTTCTTCATCAACGTCGACGACGTGGAGGCGTGGGGCCGCTTCGAGCTCGAGTCGATGGCCTTCCACGAGGGCGTGCCCGGACACCACCTCCAGCTCGCGATCGCCGCCGAGCTGCCCGACTCGATCCCGGACTTCCGCAAGCACGTCCACAACTCGGCGTACGCCGAGGGCTGGGGCCTCTACACCGAGCGGCTGGCCGACGAGATGGGGCTCTACACCGAGGCGATCGACCGGATGGGCATGTACAGCGCCGACTCGTTGCGCGCGTGCCGACTCGTGGTCGACACCGGCATCCACGCGCTCGGCTGGAGCCGCCAGCAGGCCGTCGACTACATGCTGGAGAACTCCCCGATGGCCGAGGGCGTCGTGCGGCCCGAGATCGACCGCTACATCTGCAGCCCCGGCCAGGCCACGTCGTACATGATCGGGCGGCTGGAGATCCAGCGGATGCGCGCCGAGGCCGAGCAACGCCAGGGCGACGGCTTCGAGATCAAGGCGTTCCACTCCGCGGTGCTCGACGGTGGCTCGCTGCCGCTGGCCGTGCTCGACGAGGTGGTGCGGTCCCGGCTCGCCTGAGTCAGGACCCTCTCAGGCCCGGTGGGTCAGCGACCGGAGCCCGTGCCGACGACGCGGGTGGGCGCTCTCCACCCGCTCGCGGTGGAGGCGCTCGGCCGCGTCGTGGTCGTACGCCGGCAGCTCCCTCCCGGTGGCCCGGGCCAACAGCAGATCGGCCAGGGCCGGGTTGCGCACGAGTGCGGGGCCGTGGAGGTACGTCGCCACGACGCTGCCCTGCTGCACTCCCTCGGTCCGGTCGTCACCATTGCCGACCCCGGCGAGGAGGAGGCCAAGGGGACGGGCATCCGGCCCCAGCCGCGCCGTCCCCCGGTGGTTCTCGAAGCCGGACAGCTCGCCCACGCCGGGTAGGTTGACGGCGCCGGTGACCACCTCGCCGACTGCTCGTTCGGCCAGCCGGGCGCAGTCGACGTCCAGGAGTGCCAGCCCCGGCCGGGCGACGCCGTGGGTGTCCTCGAAGGTGCGCGACAGCAGCTGGAGGCCGGCGCACACGGCGAAGCACGGGACGCCGCCGAGGGCCGTCGCGGCGTGCGGGTCCGCGAAGAGCCGCTCCGTGGCCAGGACCTGGGCCGAGTCCTCGCCGCCCCCGAGGACGTAGAGGTCGCCCAGCTCCGGGAGCCGGTCGTCGAGGCCGACGTCGAGGACGCGTGTCGCCAGCCCGCGGGCCCGCGCCCGGTGGACCAACGCCTGCACGTTCCCGACGTCGCCGTAGGTGCCGAGCAGCTCGGGATAGACGTGCACGATGGTCAACGGGTCAGCCATGGTCCAGCTCCGTCCGGGCGGCCTGGAAGGCCGTGTAGTTGCCGACCACGTCCACGTGGCCGGGCGGCAGGGTGGCCAGCGCGTCGCGAAGCCGGCCAGGAACCTGCCGCGCGGCGACCCCGTCGAGCTCGAGCCGGACCAGCAGGTCGGTCGCCCGCCGGCCCTGCACCACGACGTCGCGTCCGCGGAGCGCTGAGAACGAGACGTCGTACAGCCAGGAGGGGTCGCGCCCGTCGACGCCGTCGGCGTTGAACAGCAGGACCACGGGATGCTGGTCCGGGGCCATCAGGGTCAGCAGCTCGAGCCACCCGGCCGGGTTCTTGCCGAGCATCATCCGCAGCTCGTGCCCGTCGGTACGCCGGCGCTGGAACCGCCCCGCCACCGACTCCACCGCCGTGAGCCGCGCGGCCGCCACCGTCGCGGATACACCTGCGGTGGACGCGGCCACCACGGCCAGGGCGGCGTTGGCGAGGTTGAAGCTGCCTGGGAGATGGAGGTCCAGGTGCACCTCCTCCTGGGCCGAGCGCAGCACGTCGCCCTCCAGCCACCAGTCCGGACGAGGCCGGCGGAGGTCGCAGCCGTCGCAGCGCCAGTCGCCGTCGGTATGCCGGCACCAGCTGCCGCAGCGCGGGCAGACCAGGGAGTCCGCCGTCCAATGCTGCCCGACCGAGACCCACACCTGGGAGCGAGCGGCGAGGGCGGGCCAGACCACGTCGGGGTCGTCGGCGTTCGCCACAACGAGCCTGGCAGCGGCCAGGGCCACCCGCCAGCTCCGGGCCAGGCTGCCGACCTCGTGGTGACGGGACAGCTGGTCGCGCGACAGGTTGCCCAGCACGACGATGTGGGGGGCGGTGCGCTCGATCGTCCACGGGAGCCAGCCCTCGTCGACCTCGAGCACCAGGCAGTCGGCGTCGGACGTGGCCAACGTGCCGGCGATGCCGGCGGAGGTGTTGGCGCCGTCGCGGTTCGCCCCCACCGCTCCCGCGCCGCCGAGAGCGGCGGCGAGCAGGGCGGTCGTCGTCGTCTTGCCGTTGGTGCCGCTGACGAGCGTGATCCGGCGACCACGGCTCAGGACGAGCGGGCCGCGGGGGGCGAGGGCGAGCAGGACCCGGCCGCCGATGACCAGGCCGGAGCCGTCGCGCAGCACCCGGGACAGCCAGGCCGCCGTACGCGCTGCGACCCGGGCCGTGCGTACCCGCACTGTCAGCCCCGGCGCTCCGAAGCGCTGGGTCGCGGATGAGCGGCGCGCACCCCAGGAGGTGGCTCGCCGGACGGCGGTCACATAGCCAGTCTTACTGCCGGGTACCTGCCAGCAACCTGACTGAGTGGGTCAGCCCTTCTTCGCGAGCAGCTGGACCACGACCTCGCCCGGGCAGTTCGCGGAGTCCTTGATCGCCCAGCGGCCGACGTACCCGTTGCCGGACCAGTTGGCCTCCGCGTCGTGGTCCTCGGTCTCCCCGTTGGTCACCTTGAAGCCGGCGTCCTGGGCCGGGCCGTTGAGGGCGGCCAGCACCTGCTTCAGCGACAGCGGGGTGACGCCGGTCGCGACGATCCCGTCGGCGCCGAGGTCCTGCACGTGGTAGACGACGGTCTGGTCGGGGAGCGGGAAGTCGGTCGGGAAGCCGCCGGGGTACGCCGAGACCTGGGTCGCGTCCTGCACGCAGGTCGAGGTGTCGGCCGCGGCCGAGAAGCCCTGACCGGCGTCCTTGTCCTTCCCGGAACTGTTGCCCCCGCAGCCTGCTAGGAGTGTGATGAGCGCCGCGGCGGACACCAGCGCGAGGGTTGGCCTCACTTGCGGATCACAGTCACCAGCTTGTTGTCACCCTCGCTCGACTCGGCGACCTTGTCGCCGGGATCGACGGTGCCGGTCACGGTGTGACGGCCCCCGGTGGCCTTCCAGGTGAAGCTCAGGGTGGTGCTCTGTCCGGGCGCCAGTGAGGACGTCGTGGTGCCGACCTGCTTGCCGTTGTCGAGCACCGAGGTCACGAAGCCGCTGACCGGCGTGGATCCGGTGTTCTTGACGGTCAACGTGCCGACGAATTGCCCACCCTTGCGCACCACCGACTGGCGGCTCAGCGTCAGGTTGGTCGCCGGGTCGTACGCCGAGAACAACGTCGCGCCGCTGCTCTGGCGGGCGATCGTGGCGTAGGCGGCCTGCGCGTCGGCGGGGCCGGTGTTGGAGTTGTGGCTGGTGTCGGTGACGCAGGCGTCGATGCAGCCGTCGGCGTACCCGACCTCGATGCGACCGTGGGAGTCGGTGGTCACGTCGATGAAGTCGAGCAGGTTGCGGTTGTTGCCGCAGGTGGTGCCGCCGGTGCAGATCGAGCCGCGCTGAACCGGGTCGTTCGGGGTGGCGTCACTGGTGACCCAGGTCTTGCCGCCGTCGGAGGTCGTGGACAGGTAGAGGTGCCAGGTGCCGTTGAACGTGGCTCCCTGGTAGTTGCCGCCGGTGGGCGTCCCGAGGTAGGCCAGCGTGGCCCGGTCGTCGTCACCGGCGACCACGGTCGGGAAGACGGCGTTCTGGATGTTGAACTCGCTGCCGACCGTCTGCAGGTCGGTCCAGGTGGTGCCCTGGTCGCGGCTGACCGCGACACCGGGCTTGCCGTCGGAGCCGACGTACCCGAAGTAGGCGGTGCCGTTCGAGCCGATGCCGACCGACGGGTCGGAGTCGCCGGGCGTGGTGCCGGGGACGTGGTTGACGGTCCAGGACGTGCCGCCGTCCTTGGAGACCGCCACGGCGGAGTCGGAGCCACAGCTCTTGTTCGGCAGGTAGGCGGTGCCGTCGGGGGCCACCTTGACGTGCCCGTGCAGGCCGCCGCAGTCGAGCAGGCTGTACGTCGGGACGCCGGGGCCGAAGGTCTGGCCACCGTCGTGGGAGGCGGCACAGAAGGCGGCCGCGATGCTCTGGCTGCAGTAGTAGACCGAGTGCGGGTAGCCGTTGATGTTGGGCAGCGGGTCGTTGGCGCTGCGGGGGCCGCCGCCGACGGTCTGGTGGTCGACGCCCGAGGGGATGCCGCCACCGGTCGAGGGTGCCCAAGTCTTGCCGTCGTCGTCAGTCAGGCAGGTCGCGGAGTCCTGACCGGTCAGCTGGGACTCGAAGGTGCGGCCCGTGGTGTGGTCGGTGAACAGGATCGGGTCGAGGCTGATCGTGCTGCCCTGCGGGCAGCCGGTCGCCGCGTTGGCGGAGACGTCGCTGAACGTGGCCGTGGCTGGCGAGCGGGTGTCGTCGAACTTCACCTTGAAGGTCGAGAGCCCGGCCTGGTACATCACCGTGTTGGTCTTCCAGTTGTCGCCGATCGAGGGCTCACCGGCGTTGTTGGTGTCGCTGCTCAGGCCGGGGGCCGGCTTGTAGTTGGTGAAACCCGGCGGGGTGGCGGTGCCCGGGGCCGGCGGCGCCGACTCGGTCGTCATCGTCGCCTTCGCGGTGTAGCTCTCGCCGAGCGGCGCGAAGGGGACCACGCGCACCGTGTAGGTGCCGGTGGTGGGCGGCAGGACGACCGTCTCGGGGTCGGCGCTCGAGGCCGACTGGCCCACGGTGTTGCCGGCGGCGTCGAGGACGTAGACGTCGAAGTCGGCGGCGGTGTTGGCCCAGCTGGTGGCGATGGTGAGCCGGTGCAGGTCGCCGTACCCCGCGGGCGTGGTGACGTGGAGGGTGAAGTCGTCGCACGACATCGGTGCGGTGCAGTCGGGAGCGTCGAGCGCGGTGCCGGTGGTGTTGGGGACCACGAACGGGCCGCCGGTCCAGGTCACCGGACCGGACGTGTCGGTGACGGTGCCGGAGGTCGGGTTGCTGGCCTCGGCGCCACCTCCCTGGGCCAAGGTGATGCCGGCGACCGCGAGTGCGGCGGCTGCGACTACGCCGAGGAGGGGTCGAGTGCGGGTGGAGAGGGGCATGGCGGTCCGTGTCGTCGGCGACTCTGCTGCTACAGATCTCAACGACCATAACCCGGAAAAGGCACGGATCAGCGGGTGAGAACCACAGGAATTCTCGTCTCGGACCCGTCGGCCGAGCGCCAGACCACCTCGCCCCGGTCCACCGGCGTGGGGGACGCGCCGTACATCCGGACGTGGAAAACGGCGCTCTGACCGGGACCGAGGCGGACCGCCGCGGGCGTCACGACCACCTGGTGGCGGGTGAACCCGCGGGCCGAGGACGAGAAGTAGAGCCGGCGACCGCTGACGTTGGTGATGCGCCGGCTGACCACCGAGACCCGGTCGTCGGCCAGGATCGACGGCACGTTGAGCGACTCGGCCGGCAGCGAGCCGTCGAGCCAGTGGCGGTAGGCGCCGGGGCGCACCAGGTAGGCGAGGTCGGGTCGCCGGTCGCCCCTGACCGCGACCCGACCGGCGCCCTCGCGCAGCGGCTCGCCGAGCACGTTCGCCGCCGTGGTGACCAGGGCCGAGCGGACCTGGGGCGCCGTCCAGCCCGGGGTCGTGAGCAGGCGGGCCGCGACGCCGCTGGTGTGGGCGGTGGCGGCGGAGGTGCCGGTCTCCAGGCCCCAACGCAGGCCCCGTTCGCCGGGGGGTACGGCGCCGAGGACGCCGGCGCCGGTGTCGACCAGGTCGGGCTTGAGCACGGCGCCGGCGGGGTCGCCGCCGCTCGACCAGGCGGTGACCCGGGTCTGGCGGGCGAACTCGCCGGCCGGAGTCAGCCGCACGCGCTCTCCTGGGTGGCGGCGTACCCAGGAGAGGAACGGGCGGGCCTCGCGCACGCTCAGGTGGACGGTCGGGACGCTGTGGAAGTCGGCGTCGATGGTGCCGGGGCCACGGTTGAGTAGCACCATGCCGACGCCATCGGCCTGGCGCACGGCGGCGGACTTGTCGACGCGCCCGATCGCCCCGCGTGCGCAGACCACGACCGCGCCGCGCGCGCGGCCGGCGTCGAGGCTGCCGGGGCGGCACAGCCGGGCGGCGGCCCGCGGGGTGCCGAGGGCGGCGATGTCGGCCCCGAGCACGACCCGGGCCGGGCCTACGCCCCGGTGCCCGGCCATCGCCCCGGCGTACGACGGCCCGCCGCCCGAGAGCGAGGCGGTGCCGCGGGGGAGGGTCCCGGTGGTGGCGCCGAGGGTGAGGACCCAGGGCGATGGGTGGGCGGCGTACTGGCGGGTGCCGTGGTTGCCGGCGGCAGCGACCACGACGACGCCGGACTCGGCGGCGCCGAGCAGCGCCCGCTCGACGGTGTCGAACTGCGAGGGTCCGCCGACGGCCAGGTTGAGCACGTCGACCCGGTCCCGGGTGGCGCGGTCGATGGCGGTGACCAGGTCGGCGGTGGCGCAGCCGTCCTGGCGCGGGTCGGGGGCGGCCCAGCAGGCCTTGTAGATCGCCAGGGCGGCCCGCGGCGCGGCGCCGGAGTAGATCCGGCCGGGCTGGCCCGGCACGTGGACCGAGACCCCGGCGTTGCCGGCCGCCACCGAGGCGCCCAGGGTGCCGTGGCCGTCGTCGTCGCGGGGGGAGAGGGAGGACGAGGTGCGCACGCGGTCGGCGCCGTAGCCGGCCACGAACCACCGGGCGCCCACCACCTTGCGGTTGCACGTCGCCGCCGGCCAGCCCTCACCGGTCTGGCAGGTGCCGCGGAAGTCGGGTGAGGTGCGGCCGAGACCCGGCACGTCGGCGAAGAGCGGATTGTCCGGCCACAGGCCCGTGTCGACCATGCCGATGACCTCGCCGGCGCCTCCGTGGCCGGGGCCGAGGGCCCCGGTGGCGAGCCCGACGCGTCGCTGGGCGAGGTCGGCCACCCGGCGTACGGCGTTGCGCTCGACCGAGACCACCGCAGCCCGGGAGGCGAGGGTGCGCGCTTGGGCGTCGGTGAGGCGTACGGCGAACCCGTCGAGCGCGGTCGTCCAGCGGTAGACCGGCGCGGGCGACCCGACGGTGGCGAGCAGGGAGTCCTGACGCAGCCGCTGGTGGGCGGCGAACCCGACCCGCGTGAGGTCGCCGCGGTAGCCCGCGGTGCCGGGGCCGGAGAGGGTCACCAGGTAGAGATGGCTGGTCGCCGCGGGCGCCGTCGGGGCCGCCGCGGTCGGCGCTGCGAGCGCAGCGAGCGCCATCCCGCCGGCCACCAGGCCGACCAGGATGCGTCGCAGCGCGATGCCCATGACGTTGCTCCCTGTGTCCCGACGCGCGTCCGCGTCACCACCATGGTGGCCGAAGCCGCCAACTGTGGCAGGAGTTTCGGGTCGCGGCAACGTCGCGCGGGCGTGGTTCCTAGGCTGGGGGCGTGCCGGACACCAGCGGGTCGCCCCTCGTCGTGGGCTTCGACCTCGACATGACTCTGATCGACACGGTGCCCGGATTCGGCCCGGTGCTCCGCACACTCGGCGAGGAGCTCGGGGTCCAGCTCCCGGTCGACGACCTGACCGAGCACCTCGGCCCACCCCTCGACGTACTGCTGCGCGGCCATCTGCCCGAGCGGCAGATCCCCGAGGCGGTCGACCGCTTCCGCGAGCTCTATCCCGAGCACGCGATCACCCCGGTCCCCGCCCTGCCCGGGGCGTACGACGCGCTGGCCGCGGTCCGCCGTCACGGCGGGCGGGTGATCGTGGTGACGGGCAAGTTCACCCCCAACGCGCGGCTGCACCTGGACCACCTCGGCCTCGAGGTCGACGTCCTCGAGGGGAAGCTGTGGGGGCCGGGCAAGGGCAGCGTGCTGGCGCGCGAGGGCGCCTCGATCTTCGTGGGCGACCACGTCCACGACGTCGAGGGCGCCCGGGCTGCCGGCGTGCTCAGTGTCTCGGTGCTGAGCGGCGGGTGCACGCGGGAAGAGCTCGAGGCGGCCGGGACCGACGTCGTACTGGCCGATCTCGACGCCTTCCCGGCCTGGCTGGACGCCCACGTGTCCGGGTGAGGGCCGAAACGGCTGGAGTCACCCCCGGCCGCCCTCTAGGCTGTCGGTCCGCCGCTGCGCGCGGTGGACCGAGGGAGAAGGAGGTGTCGCCGTGCCGAGTGGCAAGGTGAAGTGGTTCAGCGTCGAGAAGGGTTTCGGGTTCCTCTCGCAGGACGACGGCCCCGACGTCTACGTGCACACCGACGCGCTCCCCGACGGCGTGACCACCCTCACGGCCGGCGCCCGGGTCGAGTTCGGCATCGCCCAGGGCCGTCGTGGCGACCAGGCGCTGCAGGTACGGCTGCTCGAGGCCCCCGCCTCGGTCTCGCGCAACCAGGCGCACGCGAAGCGCAAGAAGCCCGAGGAGATGGCCCCGATCGTCGAGGACCTGATCCGGCTGCTCGACGGCGTGGGCGAGTCCTACCGGCACGGCCGGCACCCCGACGCGCGGTCGGCGAAGCCGACGGCCAAGCTGCTGCGGGCGCTGGCCGACGAGCTCGAGCTGTAGGTCTACGGCGTCTCGACCCGCCCGGCGTGCGCCTCGGCCCGCGCCGGGGCGGCGGCCGCCTTCCGCCGACGCAGGCCGGTGAGCACGACGAAGGTCCAGGTCACCAGGACCACGCTGGCGACGCTGAGGCCCAGGTGGGGCTTGAGCGGCATGGCGATCCCGACGAAGCCACCGAGCACCCAGGCCAGCTGGAGCGTGGTGTCACTGCGGGCGAGCGCGCTCGCCCGGACCCGCTCGGGCACGTCGCGCTGGATGGTCGAGTCGAGCGACAGCTTGGCCAGCGACAGGGTGAGCCCGGCCGTGAGCCCGAGCAGGGCCAGCGGCAGCACGCCGTACACGAGCGCGGTGAGGACGGTCATCGCGGCACCGCCGGCGAGGCAGCCCAGCACGGTGATGGTCGGGTTGACCCGGCGCAGCAGCGAGGCGCCGGCGATGCCGATCACCTGGCCGACGCCCGCGGCGCCGATGACCACCGCGAGCAGCACCTTGGGGTTCCAGTCGCCGATGGGGTTCGCGCGCAGCAGGAACGCCATGAACATGGTGAGGAAGCCCGAGAGCCAGCGGGGCCCGCAGTTGGCGCGCAGGGCCAGGGAGACGGCACCGGGGATGCGCACCCGCGAGCCGTTGCGTCGGCCTCCGAGCATCGTCATCGTGCCCTCGCCCTGGGCCGAGTCGACCTTGGCCGGCAGCCGGATGGCCACGATCGTGGCGACCACGAAGACCAGGAACGCGTAGCGCAACGACCACGCCGGGCCGAGCAGGCTCGCGAGGCCGGCGATCGGGGCGCTGATGGCGGCGCCGACGACGCCGGCGAGCGACGTACGAGCGTTGGCCCTGACGAGGGTGACGCCGTCGGGCACCAGCCGGGGTACGGCGGCCGCCCGGGTCACGTTGTAGGCCTTGGAGGCGACGAGCACCCCCAGCGCGGCCGGGAACAGCCACACCGACTGGGTGATCACCGCGTCCGCGAGCACCCAGCACAGGAACGCCCGCAGCGCCATCGTGGCGCCGATCGCCCACCGCCGGCCGTGGCTGAAGCGGTCGAGGAACGGTCCGATCAGCGGCGCGACGATCGCGAACGGCAGCATCGTCAGGCCGAGGAACAGCGAGACCTGCCCCCGCGCCTCGCCGGTGGGCACCTGGAAGAACAGGGTGCCGGCGAGCGAGATGGCGACGGCCGCGTCGCCCGCTGCGTTCAGTGCGCCGAGCTCGATGAGTTTGGCCAGCCCGGTGTCGCCCGCGCCCTCGGCGTCGGCGGCCCGCCGCGCCTGGAGGAACGTGAAGCGGCTGAGCCGCCCGGTGGCGCTGCCCACCCGCCTCGTCACCCGCCCCAGGCCCGCGGCGCCGCGACCGGTGACCCGGGCCGCTGCGCCCAGCCGCTCGCGGGCTCCCGGACGTCCGGGAGCGGGGGGCGGCGTACTCATGGACCCATCCTGCCCCGGACCGGGGACGACCGGGTGACGACCCGGCCTGGCACGCGTCGACCGGATGGGCCATGCTTTCGTCCATGACCACCAGCCAGCTCGCGACCGGGGACACCGCGGCCACCGCCGCCGTCGACGTCGCCCGCGACGCCCTGCTGCTCGACGTGGACGCCGCCGACGTCGGTGCGCACCTCGCAGCGCAGGTGGAGGGCGACCGCGTGGTGACCCACCTGTTCGCCTGCGAACGCGCCGGATACGCCGGGTGGCGCTGGTCGGTGACCGTCGTGCGGGCCTCGCGTGCCAAGGCCGTGACGGTCGACGAGGTCGTGCTGATCCCCGGTCCCGAGGCGATCGTGGCCCCGGTCTGGGTGCCCTACCGCGAGCGGATCCAGCCCGGTGACCTGTCGCCGGGTGACCTGCTCCCCGTCGAGGACGACGACCCGCGGCTGGTCCCAGCGTACTCCTTCGGCGACGACCCGCTCGACGCCGACGCCAAGGCCCAGATCCGCACCGTTGCCCAGGACCTCGGCCTCGGCCGGGTACGCACCCTCTCACCCGAGGGCCACGAGCATGCGGCCCAGCGGTGGTACGACGGCGACCGCGGACCCGACTCCGACCTCGCGTCGGTCGCGCCCCACCCCTGCTCCACCTGTGGCTTCCTGGTGCGCCTGGCCGGCTCGCTCGCCGAGTCGTTCGGCGTGTGTGCCAACAGCGACGCCAACGACGACGGCGGGGTTGTGGCCTTCGGTCACGGCTGCGGCGCCCACTCGGAGGTGCGGCTCGGCAAGAAGCACGAGCCGCTGCCTCTGCCGGAGCACGTCTTCGACACGCTCACCGACGACGGGTTCGAGTCGTTCTGAGCCGCGCGGACGAAAGCTAGGCCGCGTCGCTGTCGCGGGCGTCGCGCTGCTCGGTCCGGGCCCGCTTGCGGCGCCGGCAGTACTCCAGGCCCACCAGGCCGAGTCCGGTGCCCGCCAGGCAGGTCCACAGCCACCAGCCCTGGCCGGCGTCCTGCAGGCGCCCGAAGAACGGCAGCACCGCGACGAAGCCGACCAGCCACAGCAGAACGCCGACCTGAACGGTGCGTACGCCGTCGACGTCGAGCGGCTCGACATCGGCCACGGTGTAGGTGCGATTGCCGATCTCGTGGGTCATCGGCTGGTCGTCGCGCAGTTCCACGAGGCCGACGCTAGCCCTCGTGTCGCCGAGACGAAACACCGGACGCCATAGCCGTTCGGCCGCCCGCTCTGGCATGCTGCCGCCCGTGACCACGCCAGGCAGCCCCGAAACCAACCGGTCCGACCGCACCAAGAGCGGACCCACTCCCCGGCGACACTCAGACCGCAAGTCGCACGGGCGCCTCGACCAGTTCTTCAGGATCTCCGAGCGGGGCTCCACCCTCCAGCGTGAGCTGCGCGGCGGCGTGGTCACCTTCTTCACGATGGCCTACATCATCGTGCTGAACCCGCTGATCCTCGGCTTCGCACCCGACCAGGGCGGCCACTTCCTCGGCGGTGGCACCGGTGACGGCTCCAACCTGCCGGCGATCGCCGCGGGCACCGCGCTGGTCGCCGGGGTGATGTCGATCCTGATGGGTGTCGTGGCCAACTACCCGCTGGCGCTGGCGACCGGGCTGGGACTCAACGCGTTCCTCGCCGTGTCGGTGGCCGGGCAGATGAGCTGGGCCGACGCGATGGGCCTGATCGTGATCGAGGGCCTGGTGATCCTGGTGCTCGTGCTGACGGGATTCCGGACGGCCGTGTTCCACGCCGTACCCGCCCAGCTGAAGCTGGCCATCTCGGTCGGCATCGGCCTGTTCATCGCCTTCATCGGCTTCGTCGACGCCGGGTTCGTACGACGTACTCCCGACGCCGCCAAGACGACCGTCCCGGTGCAGCTCGGCACCGGCTTCTTCCTGCAGGGCTGGCCCGTCGTCGTGTTCGCGGTCGGCCTCGGGCTGGTGGTCACGCTGTGGGTGAAGAAGGTGCGCGGGGCGATCCTGCTGGCGATCATCGCGACCACGGTCCTGGCGATCATCGTCGAGAGCGTCGGCCACTTCGGCTCCAGCGTCGACAACCCGACAGGCGGCTGGGGCCTCAACGTCCCGTCGTGGCCCGACCAGATCGTCGACACCCCGCACTTCGACACCCTCGGGCACTTCAGCCTGTTGGGGTCGTTCCAGTCGGTCGGCGTCGTGACCGCCGTCCTGCTGATCTTCACCCTGATGCTCGCCGACTTCTTCGACACCATGGGCACCATGACGGCCATCGGTGCGGAGGCCGGCCTGCTCGACAAGGAGGGCATCCCGCCCAACCCGGAGCGGATCCTGGTCGTCGACTCGATCGCAGCCGCCGCGGGTGGTGCGGCCGGCGTCTCGTCGAACACGTCGTACATCGAGTCGGCCTCCGGCGTCGGCGACGGTGCCCGCACCGGCCTCGCCTCCATCGTCACCGGCGTGCTGTTCCTGCTCTCGATGGTGCTCTCGCCGCTGGTCAGGATCATCCCGAGCGAGGCGGCGGTCCCAGCGCTGGTGCTCGTCGGCTTCCTGATGATGCAGCAGGTCAAGGACATCAGCTGGGCCGACACCGAGATCGCACTCCCGGCGTTCCTCACGATCATCCTGATGCCGTTCACCTACTCCATCAGCGTGGGCATCGGCGCCGGCTTCCTCGCCTTCGTGCTGATCAAGGTGGTCAAGGGCAAGGCCGCCCAGGTACACCCCCTGCTCTGGGTCGTCGCGGCCCTCTTCGTCCTGTACTTCTTCATCCACCCCCTCACCCAGTTGCTGACCTAGACGCTGACTCGGCAGAAGTGCAGGTCCCTTGAGCGTCGACTCGGCAGAAGTGCGGGCCTCTGGAGCGTCGACTCGGCGGGAGTGCAGTCCCACTTCGCGGTCACCAGGTGCCGGGTCGACCGGTTTCTGCATGCACTTGTGCCGAGTCAGCGTTCCTGAGCATGCACTTGTGCCGACTCAGCGGAATGCTTAGCGTGGGTAATGAGTTATGCTAACGATATGCCCACGGTGGAGAAGGTCGTCCGTACCGACGCGGGGCTCGCGAGCGAGCTCCGGCTGTCGGTGATGCGGCTGCGACGACGACTGGCGGGGGAGCGCCACCCCGACAACGAGCTGAGCCTCGGCTCGATGGCGGTGCTCGGCTGCCTGTTCCGCCACGGCGAGCTGACCATCGGCGACCTGGCCGGCCACGAGCGCGTCCAGCCGCCGAGCATGACCCGCACCGTCAAGTGCCTCGAGGAGGGCGGCTTCCTCACCCGCCGTCCCCACGAGACCGACGGCCGCCAGGTGCTCGTCGCGCTCACCGTGAGCGGTCGCGCACGCCTCCTGGCAGACCGGGCACGCCGCGACGCCTGGCTCGCTACCCGCCTGCGCGACCTGACCCCCGACGAGCGTGAAACCCTGCGCCGCGCCGCGCCGATCCTCGAGCGCCTGGCCACCAACGACTGACCCAGAGACCGACCGAAAGCAGACTTTGAGCCCCACCTTCCGAGCCCTCCGCAACCCCAACTACCGGCGCTACGCGCTCGGCTCCGTCGTGTCCAACACCGGCACCTGGATGCAGCGCGTCGCGCAGGACTGGCTGGTCCTGCGCCTCACCGACGGCAGCGGTACGGCGCTCGGCATCACCACCGGTCTGCAGTTCCTCCCCGTCCTTCTCCTCTCGCCGTACGCCGGCGTGGTCGCCGATCGCTTCGACAAGCGCCGCCTGCTCCAGCTCACCCAGGCCACGATGGCCGCAGCCAGCCTCCTGCTCGGCCTGATCACGGTGCTCGGTGCCGTGCACACCTGGCACGTCTACGCCATCGCGTTCGTCTTTGGCATCGGCTCGGCGTTCGATGCCCCGGCCCGCCAGAGCTTCGTGTCCGAGATGGTCGACGCCGGCGATCTCACCAACGCCGTCGGCCTCAACTCCGCGACGTTCAACGTCGCGCGCATCCTCGGCCCGGGCGTCGCCGGCCTGATGATCGGCGCCCTCGGCGGGGGCGTATGGGCTACCGGTTGGGTGATCCTGATCAACGCGCTGTCCTACGGCGCGGTCATCTGGCAGCTCGCCCACATGGACACGGCCCTGCTCCACAGCCCCAAGCCGATGGCCCGCACCCCCGGCCAGCTCATCGAGGGCGTGCGCTATGTCCGCAGCCAGCCCAAGATGCTGCTGATCCTCGTGCTTGTCTTCTTCGCCGGCACCTTCGGCATGAACTTCCAGATCACCTCCGCCCTGATGGCCACCCAGGTCTTCGGCAAGGGCGCGGGCGAGTTCGGCATCCTCGGCTCCGCGATGGCCGTCGGCTCGCTGGCCGGCGCACTCCTCGCGGCCCGGCGGGTGCGCATCCGCCTGCGCCTGCTCGTGCTCGCCGCCGTTGGGTTCGGCGTGGCCGAGATCGTCGCCGGCCTGATGCCGTCGTACGTCGCGTTCGCGATCATGTGCCCGGTCATCGGCCTGTGCACCCTGACCCTGCTCAACTCCGCCAACGCCACGATGCAGCTCGAGTCGGAGCCCGCGCTGCGCGGACGGGTGATGGCGCTCTACATGACCATCGTGATGGGCGGCACCCCGGTCGGGGCGCCGATCATCGGCTGGGTCGGTGAGCAGTACGGCGCCCGGTGGACCCTGATCCTCGGCGGCGTGCTCGTGATCGCCGGGGCCGGGGTGGCCATGATCGTGTTCTCCCGGAGCTCGCGCAGTCAGGCCGCCGACGCACAGGCCGCCCGGGTGCTGGCCGACGCCGCCTGAGCGGGTGGCCGAGGGCAGCGTCGCCGGTTTTGCTCCGCGCCCGGCAGCCGAGTAATCTCGTCTCTCGGTGTCGAGACACCCAGACCGTCTGCGCGCGCATCCTCTGCGCTCACACTCTCAGGCACTCCCAACAGCGCTACATCATCGTGCCCGGCAAGGCGCCGGGTACTGAGGACAGAACAGAAAGGGAACCACCACGGTGCCCACCATCAACCAGCTGGTCCGCAAGGGCCGCCAGGACAAGGCGACGAAGTCGAAGACGCCTGCCCTGAAGGGAAGCCCCCAGCGCCGCGGCGTCTGCACGCGCGTCTACACCACCACCCCGAAGAAGCCGAACTCCGCCCTCCGCAAGGTCGCCCGCGTGCGCCTGTCGAGCGGCGTCGAGGTCACGGCGTACATCCCGGGCGTGGGCCACAACCTCCAGGAGCACTCCATCGTGCTCGTCCGCGGCGGCCGGGTGAAGGACCTCCCCGGTGTCCGCTACAAGATCATCCGCGGCACGCTCGACACCCAGGGCGTGAAGAACCGCAAGCAGGCCCGCAGCCGTTACGGCGCGAAGAAGGAGAAGAGCTGATGCCGCGGACAGCGCAGTCCGCTCCCAACGCGCCCACCTTCCTTCCCGCCGACCTTAAGAAGGTGAACAACTAATGCCACGCAAGGGTCCCGCTCCCAAGCGGCCGCTCGACGTCGACCCGGTCTTCGGGTCGCAGTTGGTCACCCAGCTCGTCTCCAAGGTGCTGATCGACGGCAAGAAGCAGGTCGCCCAGCGCATCGTCTACACCGCCCTCGAGGGGTGCCGCGACAAGACCGGCACCGACCCCGTCCTGACGCTCAAGCGCGCCATGGACAACGTCAAGCCGGCCATCGAGGTCAAGCCCCGCCGCGTCGGTGGCGCGACCTACCAGGTCCCGGTCGAGGTCAAGGGCACGCGCAGCACCGCGCTGGCGCTGCGCTGGCTGGTCGGCTACGCCCAGAACCGTCGCGAGAAGACGATGGCCGAGCGCCTGATGAACGAGATCCTCGACGCCTCCAACGGCCTCGGTGCCGCTGTGAAGAAGCGCGAGGACACCCACAAGATGGCCGAGTCCAACAAGGCCTTCGCCCACTACCGCTGGTAATGCTGGTTGCGGCAGCGGGTGGTCACCTTTCATGGTCACCCGCCGCCGCGGTCCAGGTGCCTGACTTCGGTACCGCTCTGCACCAGTCCACATTCGACTTAAGGATCTGAACCCTCAGTGGCTGTCGACATCACCACGGACCTGAACAAGGTCCGCAACATCGGCATCATGGCGCACATCGACGCCGGCAAGACCACCACCACCGAGCGCATCCTCTTCTACACCGGCATCTCCTACAAGATCGGTGAGGTCCACGACGGCGCGGCCGTCATGGACTGGATGGAACTGGAGCAGGAGCGCGGCATCACGATCACGTCCGCCGCGACGACCTGCTGGTGGAAGGACCACCAGATCAATATCATCGACACCCCCGGACACGTTGACTTCACCGCCGAGGTCGAGCGCTCGCTGCGCGTCCTCGACGGCGCCGTCGCGGTGTTCGACGGGGTGGCCGGCGTCGAGCCGCAGACGATGACGGTCTGGCGCCAGGCCAACAAGTACTCCGTGCCCCGGATGTGTTTCGTGAACAAGCTGGACCGCACCGGAGCGGACTTCTTCCGCTGCGTCGACATGATGGTCGAGCGGCTCAACTCCACGCCGCTCGTGCTCCAGCTGCCGATCGGTGCGGAAGTCGACTTCCTCGGCGTCGTCGACCTGGTCGGCATGCGCGCCCTGACCTGGCGCGGCGAGACCACGATGGGTGACGACTACGACATCGAGGAGATCCCGGAGTCGTTGCGCGCCCAGGCCGACGAGTACCGCGAGAAGTTCCTCGAGACCCTCGCCGAGGCCGACGACTTCGTGATGGAGAAGTACCTCGACGGCGTGGAGCTCTCGGTCGAGGAGTTGGAGGCGGCGATCCGCCGCGCCACCCTGGCCGACCTGGTCAACCCCGTCCTGTGCGGTACGGCGTTCAAGAACAAGGGCGTCCAGCCGCTGCTCGACGCGGTCGTGAAGTACCTCCCGAGCCCGCTCGACATCGACGGCATCCAGGGCCACGACCCCAAGGACGAGGAGAAGTCCATCGTCCGGCAGCCCAGTGACGAGGAGCCGTTCTCCGGCCTCGCCTACAAGGTCGCCACCGACCCGCACCTCGGCAAGCTGATCTACGTGCGCGTCTACTCCGGCAAGCTGGTCGCCGGCTCGACCGTGGTCAACTCGGTCAACGGGCGCAAGGAGCGGATCGGCAAGGTCTATCAGATGCACGCCAACAAGCGTGAGGAGATAGCGTCGGTCGGCGCCGGGCAGATCGTGGCGGTGATGGGTCTGAAGGACACCAAGACCGGCCACACGCTGTCCGACCCCGCGCACCCCGTCGTGCTCGAGTCGATGTCGTTCCCGGCCCCGGTGATCGAGGTCGCGATCGAGCCCAAGACCAAGAGCGACCAGGAGAAGCTCGGTACGGCGATCCAGCGGCTCTCCGACGAGGACCCGACCTTTCGGGTCAAGACCGACGAGGAGACCGGCCAGACGATCATCGCCGGCATGGGCGAGCTCCACCTCGAGATCCTGGTCGACCGGATGCGTCGCGAGTTCCGGGTCGAGGCCACCGTCGGCAAGCCGCAGGTCGCCTACCGCGAGACCCTGCGCCGCGACGTCACCAACCACAGCTACACCCACAAGAAGCAGACCGGTGGCTCCGGCCAGTTCGCGAAGGTCGTCATTTCGCTCGGCCCCAACATCGACCTCGAGACGGGTGTCGGTGCCGGCTACGAGTTCGTCAACAACGTCAGCGGCGGCCGGATCCCGCGGGAGTACATCCCGTCGGTCGACCAGGGCGGCCAGGACGCCATGGAGTTCGGCGTGCTCGCCGGCTACCCGATGGTCGACGTGAAGTTCACCCTCGAGGACGGCGCCTACCACGACGTCGACTCCTCCGAGCTGGCCTTCAAGATCGCGGGCAACCAGGCCTTCAAGGAGGCCGCCCGGATCGCCAAGCCGGTGCTGCTGGAGCCGGTGTTCGCCGTCGAGGTGATCACCCCGGACACCTTCCTCGGCACCGTCATCGGCGACATCAACAGCCGTCGCGGCCAGATCCAGGCACAGGAGGAGCGTCACGGTGACATGGTCATCGAGGCCCTCGTGCCCCTGTCCGAGATGTTCGGGTACGTTGGCGACCTGAGGTCCAAGACCTCGGGGCAGGCGTCGTACTCGATGGAGTTCGACTCGTACGCCGAGGTCCCTGCGGGCATCGCCGACGAGATCATCAAGAAGGTCCGCGGCGAGTAGTCGCCACGGTCCCTCGGCACACAGCACATCCCCGTACGAGTCAGTCAGAGTAGAAACACACACAGGAGGAGCCCACAGTGGCTAAGGCGAAGTTCGAGCGGACCAAGCCGCACGTCAACATCGGAACCATCGGTCACATCGACCATGGCAAGACGACGCTGACGGCAGCAATCACCAAGGTGCTGCACGACAAGTTCCCGAACCTCAATGAGGCGTCGGCGTTCGACCAGATCGACAAGGCGCCCGAAGAGCGCCAGCGCGGTATCACCATCTCCATCGCGCACGTCGAGTACCAGACCGAGGCGCGTCACTACGCGCACGTCGACTGCCCTGGTCACGCCGACTACATCAAGAACATGATCACCGGCGCGGCCCAGATGGACGGCGCCATCCTCGTGGTCGCCGCCACCGACGGCCCGATGCCGCAGACGCGTGAGCACGTGCTGCTGGCCCGCCAGGTCGGCGTGCCGGCCCTGGTGGTGGCGCTGAACAAGTGCGACATGGTCGACGACGAGGAGCTCATCGAGCTCGTCG
The DNA here is from genome assembly GCA_050997635.1 of Nocardioides sp. Taxonomy (GTDB): domain Bacteria; phylum Actinomycetota; class Actinomycetes; order Propionibacteriales; family Nocardioidaceae; genus Nocardioides. The sequence continues at coordinate 630 of JBPCQY010000034.1, read as the reverse complement.
AGATGGAGGTGCGCGAGCTCCTCTCCGACTACGAGTTCGACGGCGACAACATCCCCGTCGTGCGCGTGGCTGCCTTTCCGGCGCTCAACGGCGACGAGAAGTGGGGCGAGTCGATCATGGAGCTCATGACCGCGGTCGACGAGGCGATCCCGACCCCGACCCGTGAGACCGAGAAGCCGTTCCTGATGCCTGTCGAGGACGTCTTCACGATCACCGGTCGTGGCACGGTCATCACCGGTCGCATCGAGCGCGGCATCGTCAAGGTCAACGAGGAGGTCGAGATCATCGGCATCCGCGAGAAGTCGCAGAAGTCGACCGTCACCGGCGTCGAGATGTTCCGCAAGCTGCTCGACGAGGGCCAGGCCGGCGAGAATGTCGGGCTGCTGCTTCGTGGCACCAAGCGCGAGGACATCGAGCGCGGCATGGTCGTGATCAAGCCCGGCACCACCACCCCGCACACCAACTTCGACGCCAACGTCTACATCCTGTCGAAGGAGGAGGGTGGCCGGCACACGCCGTTCTTCAACAACTACCGCCCGCAGTTCTACTTCCGTACCACCGACGTGACCGGCGTCGTGACCCTCCCCGAGGGCACCGAGATGGTCATGCCGGGCGACAACACGGAGATGT
>JBPCQY010000032.1:0-8150 GCA_050997635.1 Nocardioides sp. | reverse complement strand
CGTGGCGCGCGCATCGACCAGCGCGCCGTACGCACGTTGGTGCATCGGCGGATCGCCGAGGTGGAGGGCGCTCCCGACATCGGCCCCCACGGCCTGCGGCACAGCGCGGCGACCCATCTGCTCGAAGGAGGTGCCGACCTGCGGTCGGTGCAGGAGATCCTCGGACACGCGAGCCTGGCGACCACGCAGATCTACACCCATGTGAGCACCGACCGGCTGCGTCGCGCCTACCAACAGGCTCACCCCCGCGCGTGATCTGCCGCATTGCGTGCTGCACATTCGTGCGGCATACTTGGCTGCATGAAGAGCTTGGACACGTCCACCCGGAAGTCGCTTCCGCTCTCGGCACGCGACCTACACGACCTGGCGACCCTGCGTGGTTCGACCGCCCACCGGGTGGTCCTGTCTGACCTGGCGGGCGAAATCGTCACCGAGGCAAGCAGTGACGCAGCGGTGCTGCACGCGGTCTGGGAGGCGGGCATCAAGGCAGTGCGCGACCGCATCGAGGTCGAGGGATACGCCGAGATCGCGGAAGGTCGCGACGTACAAACGGCGCGGGCCGCAGCCCGTCGACGTCGTCCCTCGTGGGCTGACGACGAGTGACCTGGCCCCTGTCGCGCGGGCAGGTCGTCCGAGCGGACATCAACCTGGACGAACCCAAGCTGTTCGTCGTGGTGTCGAACAATCGTCGCAACTCTCGAATGGGCGACGTCCTGGGCGCGCGGCTGACAACGAGCAGCAAGCCGGATATCCCGAGCGTCGTGATGTTCGATGAGGCAGACGCGTTTTCCGGGTGTGTGGTGTGCGACGACATCCTGCCGCTCTACGAGGACGAGATCCTGGGCGTGCTCGGGGCGGTGGCGCCGCTCACGATGCAGCGGATCAATCGTGGTCTCGCGGCAGCACTCGGGCTGGGCACCTGACCCGGGCACGGCCCGTGCCTGACAGACTGGATCGATGAGCGAACGTCTCGACGAGCGGATCCGTCCACCTGAGGAAGCCGGCGAGCCCGAGACGATGCTGGGGCTGCTGGACTTCCTCCGCGGCACGGTCGTGCACAAGGTCGGTGGGCTCACCGACGACCAGGCCTTCTCCACGCCGGTCGCGTCCAGCGCGCTGACCGCGGGAGGGCTCGTGAAGCACCTGACCGGGGTCGAACGCTTCTGGTTCTCCATCGACTTCGCCGGCGACGACCTCGCGTGGCCGTGGCCCGACGACGACCCGCACGGCAACTTCCCGATCGAGTCCGGGGACACGCTCGACTCGATCGTGGCGGGTTACCTCGAGGAGGCGAACGCCTCACGGCAGGCCGTCGCGGATGCGGGATTCGACGACCGGGCGCGCGGCGAAGGCATGAGGTTCAACCTGCGGTACGCCGTGGCGCACCTGGTCGAGGAGACCGCCCGGCACTGTGGTCACCTCGATCTGCTCCGCGAGGCCCTCGACGGGGAGACGGGGGAGTAGGCCCGCCAGCGCGGCGAGTCTGTCGGGCCACACCGCGGCGTAGGGGAGTCGAGGGACAGTGCCGGACGGGACCGGCTCGTCGCGCCACAGCGGCAGCAGCCGCACCGGTCCGCCGCCGACGAGCCGGAGCGGATCCAGATACCTCGACCCACGCAGCCAGCCCCAGTGCAGACAGGCTCCGGGCAGACAGTGCGAGCCGGCGAGCTGGAGCGTGCCGATCGCGGCACCGGCGACGACCTGATCGCCGACCCGGACGGAGGCGGCCACCGGCTCGTACGTCGTGCGGGTCGCGCCGTGGTCAACCACCAGGACGCCACGCCCGGCGAGCAGCCCGGCATAGCTGACCCGTCCGGGCAGGGCCGTGCGTACCGTCTGCCCGACGTGTCCGCGCAGGTCGACGCCACGGTGGCCGGCTCCCCACGGTGAGTCGGGTGGGTCGAAGCCGCGCACGACCGTCGGCCGGGGGAACAGCGGCCACACCCCGACCGGGTCGACGCTCGCGTCGGCCGGCGGCGGGGCCAGCATGAGCAGGGTGAGGACGAGGAGGAGACCGAGGAGGCGCATCCGCCCAGCGTGGGCGTCCCGCCCGGGGCTGGTGCCGGAGGAGACACCGACCGTGGAGGAGGGCGACCACGAGGGTGGCTGTGGGCGGTCCGCGGGCCGTCGGGAGCGGCGTACCGTCGATTGGTCGCGCGGGTCGCGCTGGACTAGGCTGTGAGCAGCGACTCCTCCGGGAGTCGACTTCGCACGTCTGCAGACCGCGACGCCTGCCCACTCCGGTAGGCGACCGCCCGTGGGCGACGATCCTTGGTCCCGACGAGAGTCGGGTCGGGTCGCGCACAGACGTCAGGGCCAACGGCACCCGCCCGCGGCAACGAACTGAAAACCACCGGAGCGCGCGCCCCACGGCGTGCCCTCCCCAGCACAGGAGAACCCATGGCAGTCGTCACCATGCGTCAGCTGCTCGAGAGCGGCGTCCACTTCGGTCACCAGACCCGTCGCTGGAACCCGAAGATGAAGCGCTTCATCATGACCGAGCGCAACGGCATCTACATCATCGACCTGCAGCAGTCGCTGGCCTACATCGACCGGTCCTACGCCTTCATCAAGGACACCGTCGCCAAGGGCGGCACCGTGATGTTCGTCGGCACCAAGAAGCAGGCCCAGGAGGCCATCGCCGAGCAGGCGACCCGCGTCGGCATGCCCTACGTCAACCAGCGCTGGCTCGGCGGCATGCTCACCAACTTCCAGACCGTGCACCAGCGGATCAACCGCCTCAAGGAGCTCGACGAGATCGACTTCGAGGACGTCGCCGGCAGCAGCCGCACCAAGAAGGAGCTGCTGCAGATGCGCCGCGAGCGCGACAAGCTGAACAAGTCGCTCGGCGGCATCCGCGAGATGAGCCGTACGCCGTCCGCGGTGTGGATCGTCGACACCAACAAGGAGCACCTTGCCGTCGAGGAGGCGCGCAAGCTGCACATCCCGATCATCGGCATCCTCGACTCCAACTGCGACCCCGACGTCGTCGACTACCCGATCCCCGGCAACGACGACGCCATCCGCGCCGTCGGCCTGCTGACCCGCGTGATCGCCGACGCCGTCGCCGAGGGCCTGATCGCCCGCTCCGGCGCCAAGACCGGTGACACCACCGACACCACTGCCAGCGAGCCGCTGGCCGAGTGGGAGCGCGAGCTGCTGGGCGGCGAGGCCGACAAGGCCGCCGTCGAGGCGACCGGTGGCGACGCCACCACCGAGACCCCGGCCGCCGAGGCCACTGGTGCCGCGTCCGAGGGTGCGGAGGCCCCCGAGGCAGCCGAGGCCCCCGTCGCGCCGGCCGCGCTGGTCGACGTCCCCGCCGAGGCGAGCAGCGAGACTCCGACCGAGGAGACCACCGAGACTCCGACCGAGGAGACCACCGAGGCGAGCACCGAGACTCCGGCCGAGGAGACCACCGAGGCGAGCACGGAGGAGACCACCGAGGCGCCCGCCGAGACCAAGACGGAGACCGAGTCCCAGACCGTCGAGGGCGAGTACGGCGCCGACTCGGCCGCCCCGCTCGAGGACGGCTCGGCTCCCGAGGGCTTCGAGATCAAGGGCAACAAGGACTCGATGAAGTTCCACGCCCCGTCCAGCCCCTGGTACGGCCGCACCAACGCCGAGGTCTGGTTCCGCACCGCCGAGGCCGCCGCGAAGGCCGGCTTCGTCGACGCCGAGGCCACGGCCTGACGCACCGATCACCCGGGCGGACCCGGCGCACGCGCGCCGGCGTCCGCCGTACACCGCCTGCACGAGAGGAAGAGGACATGGCGAACTTCTCCGTCGCCGACGTCAAGAGGCTCCGGGAGTCCACCGGCGCCGGCATGATGGACTGCAAGAAGGCGCTCGAAGAGGCCGACGGCGACTTCGAGGCCGCCATCGACCTCCTGCGTACCAAGGGTGCCGCCAAGGCCGCCAAGCGGGGCGCCGAGCGCGAGGCGTCCGCCGGCCTCGTGATGCACGCTCCCGGCGTGCTCGTCGAGCTCAAGTGCGAGACCGACTTCGTGGCCAAGGGCGACGACTTCATCGCCACTGCCCAGCGCATCGCGGACGCCGCTTCCGAGGCCAAGCCGGCCGACGTCGAGGCACTCAAGGCCGTCGCGCTCGGCGACCAGACCGTCGGCGAGGTCGTCGATGACCTGGCGATCTCGATCGGCGAGAAGATCGAGCTCGGCCAGTACGTCCACTTCGACGGCCCGGTCGTCGCCTACCTGCACAAGCGTGCGGCCGACCTGCCGCCCGCGGTCGGCGTACTCGTGGCGTACGACGGCGACGCCGACGCGGCGCGCGGTGCCGCGATGCAGATCGCGGCCATGCGCCCGCAGTACCTCACCCGCGACGAGGTCCCGGCCGACGTCGTGGCCCACGAGCGCGAGATCGCCGAGGCGACCTCCCGCGAGGAGGGCAAGCCCGAGCAGGCGATCGCCAGGATCACCGAGGGGCGCCTCAACGGGTTCTTCAAGGACGCCGTCCTATTGGAGCAACCGTCGGTCACCGAGACCAAGAAGACCGTCAAGGCCGTCCTCGACGAGTCCGGCACCAGCCTCAAGCGGTTCGCCCGCTTCGAGGTCGGCGCCTGAAGGAAGTAGGGTTCCGGTGATCTCGACTCCGCTCGATCGACGGGATCACTGAAGACCTGCGAGGAGGCCGGTTCGATGATCCCGACAGCACAGGGTCATCGGACCGGCCTTCGTCGTACCCACTCCAGGTCAACCCAGCGGAAGGACCCTCGATGACGGCCTACCACCGTGTCCTGCTCAAGCTCTCCGGCGAGGTGTTCGGCGGCGGAAAGGTCGGCGTCGACCCCGACGTCGTCGCCAAGATCGCCGCAGAGATCTCGGCGGTCGTGCGCGAGGGCGTGCAGGTCGCGATCGTCGTCGGTGGCGGCAACTTCTTCCGCGGCGCCCAGATGCAGCAGCGCGGCATGGACCGCTCGCGCGCCGACTACATGGGCATGCTCGGCACGGTGATGAACTGCCTCGCGCTCCAGGACTTCCTCGAGAAGCTGGGCGTCGAGACGCGGGTGCAGACCGCGATCGCGATGGGCCAGGTGGCCGAGCCGTACATCCCGCGCCGGGCGATCCGCCACCTCGAGAAGGGTCGCGCCGTCATCTTCGGCGCCGGCGCGGGCATGCCCTTCTTCTCCACCGACACGGTCGCCGCGCAGCGTGCCCTGGAGACCCACTGCGAGGTCGTGCTCTACGCCAAGCAGGGTGTCGACGGGGTCTACAGCGCCGATCCCAAGCTCGACCCCACGGCCACCCGCTACGACAACCTCACCTTCGGCGACGCGCTCCAGCAGGGGCTCAGCGTCATCGACGCGACGGCGTTCGCCCTCTGTCGCGAGAACCAGCTCCCGGTCATCGTCTTCGGCGCCGAGCAGGAGGGTGCGATCCTGCGCATCGTGCGAGGTGAGAGGATTGGCACGCTCGTCACCGCAGGCTGACGAGCGGGGTCTCGACTTCGCTCGACCACGGAGGAACTTCGCTCGACCACCGTGGAACTTCGCTCGACCACCGGCGAGAGGGCTCGACCACCGATGAAAGGGAACCACCCGTGATCAAGGACATCCTCCACGAGGCCGACGGCAAGATGGACAAGTCGGTCGAGGCGACGCGCGAGGAGTTCGCCGCGCTCCGAGCCGGCCGGGCCAACCCGTCGATGTTCGCCAAGATCATGGTCGACTACTACGGCACCCCGACCCCGATCCAGAGCCTGGCGTCGTTCACGTCGCAAGAGGCGCGGATCATCCTGATCTCGCCGTACGACGTCGGCGCTATGGGCAACATCGAGCGCGCCGTGCGCGAGTCCGACCTGGGTGTGAACCCGTCGAACGACGGCAAGATTCTCCGCTGCGTCTTCCCCGAGCTGACCGAGGAGCGGCGCAAGGAGTTCATCAAGGTTGCCAAGGCGAAGGCCGAGGACGGCCGAGTCGCCGTGCGCGGCGTACGCCGCAACGCCAAGCAGAGCCTCGAGAAGCTCGAGAAGGACGGCGAGGTCGGCAAGGACGACGTCACCGGCGCCGAGAAGCGGCTCGACGGCCTGACCAAGCAGCACACCGACGCGATCGACGAGATGGTCAAGCACAAGGAATCCGAGCTGCTCGAGGTCTGAGCCGACCCGACAACTTCCCCATGACCGTTCCGACCTCGACGCCGGCACCCGTCGACGGCCACGGTCGCGCCGGCCGCGACCTGAGGGCCGCGATCGTCTCGGCGCTCGTGCTCGTGGCGGCGATCATCGGCTCGCTGGTCTTCTGGAAGACCGCCTTCATGGTGATCGTGGTGGCGGCCGTCGTGGTCGCCATCTGGGAGCTGCACCGCGGCTTCCTGGCCCGCGGTATCGACCTGCCCGAGCAGCCGCTGATGGCCGGCGGGGTCGTGATGGTCGTGGTCGCCTACTTCTACGGCGCCCCGGCGCTGGTCACCGCGACGGCGGTGAGCGGCCTGGTCACCATGCTGTGGCTGCTGCGCCGCGGCGTCCCCGGCTTCGTCCAGAACTCCACCGCCTCCGTCTTCACCCTCGTCTACGTGCCGTTCCTCGGCAGCTTCGTGGCGCTGCTGCTGCGCGAGGGCGGACCCACCCACTTCGACCGGTACGACGCCGGCGTCCAGGGGATCATCACCTTCATCGCCGTGACGGTCGCCTCCGACATCGGCGGCTACGTGGCCGGCGTGCTCTTCGGCCGCCACCCGATGGCACCGGTGATCTCTCCGAAGAAGTCCTGGGAGGGCTTCGCGGGCTCGGTCCTGGCCTGCGTAGCCGTCGGGGTCGGGCTGATGACGTGGTACCTCCACGCCGACTGGTGGATCGGGGTCTGCCTCGGCCTGATCGCGGCCGTGATGGCCACGCTCGGCGACCTGTGCGAGTCGGTGATCAAGCGCGACCTCGGCATCAAGGACATGAGCAACGTGATCCCCGGGCACGGCGGCCTGATGGATCGCCTCGACTCCCTGCTCGCCACGATCGCCCCGATCTGGCTGCTGCTGCACTACCTCGTGCTGTGATCCTGCACCTGGTGCGGCACGGTCGCCCGCTGATCGATCGCAGCGTCCCGGCGCACCGCTGGCCGCTCGACCCGGCGTACGACGACGAGGTGCGCGCCCTGCGGCCCCGGCTGCCGGCGAAGGCTCGCTGGTACTCCTCGCCCGAGCCGAAGGCACTCGGCACGGCACGCCTGCTCGCCGACGGCCCGGTCATCGTCGTCGAGGACCTGCGTGAGCACGTCCGCGCCTGCGCGGACTGGATCGACGACTTCGAGACCACGGTCGCTCGGGCCTTCGCTCGTCCCGACGAGCCGGCGTCCGACGGCTGGGAACCGCTGGCCGTCTGCACCCGGCGGGTGGTCGCGGCCGTGGCCGCGCTCGGCGTGGGCGGCGACGACGACGTCGTGCTCGTGGGTCACGGCACCGCCTGGACCGCGCTCGTCGCGGCCCTCACCGGAGCCCCGCCCGATCTGGCGCGGTGGAGGCGGTTGGCGTTGCCCGACCGGTTCTGCGAAATCCGCGTCGTCCCAGGTGACACACTGGCGCCATGAGCACGACCGAGAGCGAGGCGACCACCACGCCGGCCGCCGATGCCCCCAGCTGGTGGCACCGTGACCACCCGACGTTCACCTCGCTCGCGGGGTTCTTCACGGGGCTGATCTTCGTGCTCGTGGTGCCGGCCGTGTACGCCGCGATCCTGCAGGCGACGGTCAGCGAGAAGGAGGCCGAGGGCCTCTTCCCCTTCGTCCTGATCGCTCTGGTCGTCCCGATCACCCTGCTGGCCGTGCCCCGCACGCATCGCTTCGCGCGCTACATGTTCCTCGGCATCGGGGTCACCGTCCTCGTCGTGGCGCTCACGGCCACGATCGTGCTCGCGATCATGGTGCAGCTGGACAAATGAGGCTTTCGGGCCCTTCCGCGCGACAATGGCGGGGCCATGTCTGACGCTCCCGCACCGCTCCAGCTCGTCCTCGCCGAACCGCGTGGCCGGGCCAAGCCTCCCGTCCACCTCGCCGACCTGAGTCTCGATGACCGCGTGGCTCGTGCCGCCGAGCTCGGCCTGCCGTCGTACCGGGCCAAGCAGCTCTCCACGCACTACTTCGCCCGCCTCGTCGACGACCCGGACCAGATGACCGACCTGCCCGCCGGCCAGCGCGACGAGCT
>JBPCQY010000226.1:0-4059 GCA_050997635.1 Nocardioides sp. | reverse complement strand
CGGTGGTTGAGGAGGGACGAAGTCCCGTGTCCTCGGTGGTTGAGGAGGGACGAAGTCCCGTGTCCTCGGTGGTTGAGGAGGGACGAAGTCCCGCGTCCTCGGTGGTTGAGGAGGGACGAAGTCCCGTCTCGAAACCATCCGAGCCCGCAACATCCGTCGCCAGCACCTCGTCGCCCCGCGCCCGGAAAGCAGCGGTGAGCGCGGCACCGAGGCCGGACGCGGCGCCGGTGACGAGCACCCTCATGAGTATTTCCCGAGCTCGAGCCGGGCGACGACGCCGCGGTGCACCTCGTCGGGCCCGTCGGCCAGGCGCAGAGCCCGGGCCCCGATCCAGGCGGCCGCGAGCGGGAAGTCGTCGGACATCCCGCCACCACCGTGCAGCTGGAGCGCCATGTCGATGACCTGCTGGGCCATGTTGGGCACGATCACCTTGATCGCCGAGACCTCCGACAGCGCATTCAGCGGGCCGCCCTGATCGAGCTTCCAGGCGGCGTCGAGCACCAGCAGGCGGGCCTGGTCGATGGCGATCCGGGCGTCGCCGATGCGCTCGCGGTTGCCGCCGAGGTTGACCAGCGGCTTGCCGAACGCCGTCCGCGCAAGGCCGCGGCGGCAGGCCAGCTCGAGCGCCATCTCGGCCAGCCCGATCAGCCGCATGCAGTGGTGGATCCGGCCCGGACCGAGCCGCCCCTGGGCGATCGCGAAGCCCGCACCCGGCCCGCTGATGAACGAGGACCCCGGGACTCGGACGTCGGTAAACGAGACCTCGCCGTGGCCGAGCGGCTCGTCGTACACGCCCATCGTGTTGAGCAGTCGCTCCACCTTCACGCCGGGGGCATCGCGCGGCACCAGCACCATCGAGTGCCGGTGATGACGGTCGGCGTCGGCGTCGGTGATCCCCATGAAGACGAAGACCTTGCAGTCGCGGTTGCCGACGCCGGTCGACCACCACTTGCGCCCGTTGATGACGATCTCGTCGCCGTCCACGGTGGCGGTCGCCTCCATGTTGGTGGCGTCGGAGGAGGCGACCTCGGGCTCGGTCATCGTGAACGCCGACCGGATCCGGCCGTCCAGCAGCGGCTCGAGCCACTGGGCGCGCTGCTCCTCGGAGCCGTAGCGCAGCAGCACCTCCATGTTGCCGGTGTCGGGGGCGTTGCAGTTGAAGACCAGCGGCGCGATCGCCGAGCGGCCCATCAGCTCGGCCAGCGGCGCGTAGTCGACGTTGCTCAGGCCCTCGCCGCCATCGGTGCCGAACCGCTCGGCGTACTCACCGGCATGTTCCTTCGGGAGGAAAAGGTTCCACAGGCCCCGGGCGCGGGCCTTGGACTTGAGCTCCTCGAGGATCGGGAGCGGCTGCCAGGGGTCACCGGTACGCCGGGCCTCGGCCAGGTCGCGGTGATAGCCCTCCTCGACCGGCGTGATCTGGTCGGCCATGAACGCGCTGACGCGCGCGGCTAGGTCGGTGGCGCGGGGCGACAGGCTGAAGTCCATGACCCGAACCTAGTGGCCCGAGCGGGGCCGCTTGGGTCAGGCGCTGACCGAGGTGACGATCCGGGCCCGGTTGGCCGGCTCCACCCAGCGGTCGCGGGTGTGCAGCAACCGTATGCCGGACCAGCCGATGAACGGCAGGGCAACCAGCACCGGCAGCTGCCAGGCCGGGAGGTGGGCAAGGCCGGAGAAGACCAGCCCGGTCAACGTCGTACTCGTGGCCAGGCGGGCGGAGTAGCCGACCATCACGATCGGCGGCGCCGGCGTGGCCCGCGCCGAGCGCAGGTCGACGGGGAAGGGCCGCCGGTCCGACCATCGCAGGGACGCACCCACGACCTGCAACGTAACGACGACCATGGTGCACAGCAGGGCGGTGAGCTCCGCGGCGCTCGGGAGGCCGGCCCTCAGGCCGGCCAGCAGCATCGTCAGCAGGCTGACGCCCGCGAGGCACTCCGCGAGCACGTAGGCGCGCGCGCCGAACACGGCGTCCGGCGAGACCGGAAGGCTCTCGCGCATCAGGGTGCCGCGGCCGTCGAGGCACCAGGCGTTGACGCCGAAGAGCAGGGCGCCACCCGAGGCGACCAGCCCGGGCAGCACGGTCATGGTGGTCCACGGCAGGTTGCCCGCGAACGCGATGACCCCCGGGCCGATGGAGAGTACGGCGAGTCCGCGGCGCATCGGGACGGCCCGCCACACCGAGCCCCGGTCGATGCGGACCAGCATGCCGAACACGCTGCGAGGCAGCCTGGCCGGCGGGTAGTGGCGGGTCTCCAGCTTCGACTCGTCGCGCGAGGCGAGCCGGGCGCCGGCGTGGGCCGGGATCGCGCCCAGTACGACGGTGCCGAGCACCAGCGTGACGAGGACGGCGATCCGGCCGGCCCAGGTCCAGCCGAAGCCGTCGATCAGGCCGGTGACCAGCCACACCGTGGGCACCCGGTCGAGCGCCGAGGTCAGGTGGCCGCTGAGCTGCAGCCAGGCCGCGACGAGCGCGACGGCGCCGACGAGCGTGCGGGTGGCGATCACGCCACGCGGACGACGGCGGACGGCCTCCATGCTCCACGCGACGACCTGGGCGATGGTCGTGGCGGCCACCAGCCACAGCAGCATGGCGAGCTCGCCGGGCACCAGGTCGAGGCTCGGCCCGAGGACGAACGACGTCGTACCGAGCAGGGTCCACGCCTGGATCAGCCAGGCGATGTTGAGCGGCGAGAGCAGCAGGGCACCGAGGTGGTCGGTGGTCGGGCTGACCGGGTAGGCGACGGCCTGGTCGCGGGCGAACAGCTCGCGGCCGCCGCCGCTCGCGACGGCCGAGACGACGGCCAGCAGCAGGAAGCCGGCCATCGCGGTGGGCAGCAGCAGCAGGAGGTCGAAGGCGTGCCGATGGGCGGCCCCCGGGCCGGCGACGGCCCCGGGCACGAGCGCGGGTACGACGGCCGCCGCCAGGGTCAGGCCGACGAAGACCGCGGTGATCCAGGTGCGCGCGCCGCGGCGTCGTACGGTCCCGGAGCGGAAGCGCAGCAGGATGCCGACATCCGCGGCGGCGCGGCGGATCGCGTCGGGCGCCCACGGGTTGGTCGACAGCTCAGTCGAGCAGCTCACGGTAGGCACGCGCACCTTCCTCGCCGGACATGTCCGCCCCGGTGGTCGTCGCGACGCGGGAACCGCCGCGGAGCACAGTGACGGCGTTGCAGGCCTGGACGGCGAGCTCGCGCAGGTGGGTGGAGACGAGGATCGCGGCGCCGCGCGCGCGGGCGTCGGCGATCACCTCCATGGTCGCGTCGACGCCGATCGGGTCGACACCGTCAAAGGGCTCGTCGAGCAGCAGCAGCTGGGGCTCGTGCATCGCGGCGAGCACCACCGAGAGCCGACGGCCCATGCCGTGCGAGAAGCCGCCGGTGACCCGGTGGGCGACGTCGCCGAGCTCGAAGCGCTCGAGCAGGTCGCGGGCGCGGCCCTCCCAGCCGGTCATCCGGCGCAGTTTGGCGCTCAGTTGCAGGTGCTCCCACGGGGTCGCCCGCGGCACCAGGCCGCCCACGTCGGGGCAGTAGCCGCTGAGCTGCTTGATCGCCAGGGTCTGGGTGCGGATGTCGAGTCCGGCGACGTGCACCGAGCCCGCGGTCGGGGGTACGACGCCCGCGAGCACGCGCATGGTCGTGGACTTGCCCGCGCCGTTACGGCCGAGCAGCGCGGTGGCCTGCCCGGCGTACGCCTCGAGGTCGATGCCGGCCACGGCCTCGACCTCGCCGAAGCGGACGTGCAGGCTGCGGATGTCGACGAGCGGCTGGTTCACGGGCCCCAGTCTCGCCGACCTCCGCGCCGGCCGCAGGCGAATGCGCCAAGGCCGCCTCCGCCGGGTTCGTGCCCCTTGAACCGGATAGTCCCCGACGTTTGGGTTGGGTCAGCCGGCCGAAACCCAACCCAAACGTCGGGGACTATCGGATCCGGAGTTGGTCAGCTCGGGAAGGGCTCGCCAGTCTCGGCAAGCTCGCGGAGGTACGCCGTGGGGCGGAGGCGCTCGCCGTACTGTGCGGCGAGCTTGTCCGCCCGATCCAGGAAGGCCGCGAGGCCGATCTC
>JBPCQY010000162.1:0-3219 GCA_050997635.1 Nocardioides sp. | reverse complement strand
GTCTCACGGCAGGACTTACGTGGCGGGCGACCTCTGGGGCAGCGTTGGGGTCTGGTACGCGGGTGAGGGGTGGACCGACCTCGCCGTCGGCTACAGCAACGACGTCAAGGCTCATCTGGCCAGCCGCGACTGGGAGCAGCCCGGCTACTGAGCCGCCCCGTCCGCCGGCCCCCACCAGGGGGCGCCGGGCCCCGCCAGAGGCCCCCACCATCCGGAGGCGCCCACCCTCAGAGTGCACGCGAGCACGGCGACCGACCAGACGGCCGCGGCGCTGGCGGAGGCGTTGCACTACCGAGCGCCGTGTGCACCGCAGCCAGCAGTCGCGGAGCCTGGTGATGCCACATCAGCCCTTCGGACACCCGGGCGCGAGCGGCCGTCTCCAGCTCACCGCGCAGCTGCGTGTCGTCGAGCACCCGCGCGACCTGCTCGGCCAGGTGACGGGCATCGGCGTCGCGTGCGTAGAGGGTGGAACCTCCGCATAGCCGGTGCATCTCCTGCAGGGGGAACTGCACCACCGCCCGTCCCATCGCCATGTACTCGAGGATCTTGCGCATTGCTGCGCGGTCATTCATGTCGTTGCGCTGATCGACACCGACGCAGACCGTCGCGGTGGCCATGTACGCACGCACCAGCTCGTCCCCGACGGGTCCAGACAGCTGGACGACCTCCTGCAGGCCTCGCGCGGCGATCTGTCGGCGCAGCTGCCGGTGTACGTCCCCGGGTCCGACCACGGCGAACGTCACGTCGTCGCGGCCGAGCGTATTGACCAGATGGTCGGCCGCCTCGACGAGCCGGCCGAGACCCTCCTGCTCGGACATGGCCCCCAGCCAGAGCACGAGATGAGCGCGACCGCGCCGCAGCTCGGGCCGAGGATCCACCGGGTGGATTCGCCGGGCATCGGGACCGTTGCCGACGAGGAAGATGCGCGAGGGGTCGATGCCCCCCCGGTCGCGCGCGATGGCAGCGCAGGGCTCGCTGACGGTGACGACGACGTCGGCATGACGAAAGGCAAAGCGCTCGCTGGCCAGCAGCAGACGGTGCAGGACGCTGCCGCGACCGCCGAACTTCGCCTCGTAGAGCTCGGGCGAGATCTCCCGGAAGTCCAGAACCACCCGGGTGCCGTGCCGTCTCAGCGACAGCGTGAGCGCGACCAGCAGGTCCGGTGGATTGCAGACCAGACAGACGTCCACGACGCGCTCGCGGCGCACGCTGCGCACCAGCCGGGCCATGCGCAGCATCGCCTGTCCGTACTCGCGCAGGTAGCCGAGCGCGCCGCGGCCCCCTTCGGGCATGGTGAAGCGCCGGACCGAGACGCCATCGACGGTCTCCCATGGCGCGTTGAAGCCGAACCCCGCGGGGCAGATGACCGTCACCTCATGGCCCGCCGCGACCAGCGCCTCCGCCTGCGCCCGCACGCGCGTGTCGAATGGAAACGGCAGCGGTTCGACGAGCACGAGCACGTGCACGCATGAGCGGGAGGGCCGCGCGAACGGCGATGGGTCTGCGTCGGATCCGATCTGTCGAAGCTACTGCGTGGCCTCGGCACCCACCTGCTTGTGGTCGGTCCTGCAGGTTTCGGTGGCGCTTCCAGGAAGATGTTTGTGTGCGGATGCTCGCCATCGTGCCGTTCCTGAACGAAGAGCACTACCTGGGCACGTTCCTGGAGTCGCTCGCGCAGGAGACTCGGCCTCCGGACCGCCTCCTGCTGGTCGACGACGGCTCCGCGGATCGCTCGCCGGAGCTCGCCGCCGCGTTTGCGTGCGAGCACCCCCACGCGGAGGTGCTGCACCGGCGGGCGCAGCCGCCCCTCGCCGACCGCCTCGCCGGGGCGCCCGAATGGCAGGCCTTCGGCTGGGCACTGGAGCGGACCCCGGTCACCTACGACATCGTCGCCAAGCTCGATGCCGACCTGCGCCTGACCGGTGAGCTGTTCGCCGAAGTCGAGCGCCGCTTCGACGCCGACCCCCGCCTGGGCATGGCGGGGGCCTACCTCGTCGAGCGAAATGCGGCCGACATGCTCGTGCCCCACCCATGCCCTACCGGGCATGTCGAGGGCGCAACCAAGTTCTACCGGCGCGCGTGCCTTGAGGCCATCTCACCGGTCCCGCCAATCCTCGGCTGGGACACCCTGGACGAGGTGCGTGCGCGCCTCAACGGATGGCGGACCGAGAGCTTCGCCATCCCCTCGGGGGCTCCCGAGCACTTGCGGCGGATGGGCTCCTACGATGGGGTTCTGCGCGGGTTCCGCCGGGCGGGCGCCGCCGCTTGGGGTTACGGCGCCCACCCTGGTCAGGTGGTCGTCTCGGCGATCGCACGGATGCCGGCCCGCCCGCGTCCGCTCTGCGGGGTGCACTACCTGGTCGGCTGGGCTGTCGCGGCGCTGCGGCGGGCGCCCCGAGCCGAGCCAGCGGCGCGCGACCTGCTCCGCTGCGAGCAGCGCGCACGCAGGCGCGCCAAGATCCGCGGCTTCAGCGGCTCGGATGACCGTCGCGCGGGCCGTGTCTAGTTTCTGGCCAGCCATCTGGGTCGCCTGGCCGGCCTGCGCCCGGTCTCCGACCTGGCCCTACAGTTGCTCCTGGTCGCGTCACATCATCGACGAGCGAGGGGATTGGGCATGGCCGCTGCGCGTGGAGGACAGGGGCAGCGCGGCCGTGCGGCGCGCGCTGGGCGCGGGTGGTGGCTGGCGGCGGTGGTCTGTGCGCTGCTCCTCACCCCGTCGTCAGCGAGCCCTGCGTCGAAGTCGGTGACGCGTCCGGTCGGCTCGCCGGCGCTCAGTGATCAGGAGGCGGCGTCGCATGTGCGTCGTTCGTCGTGGGAGCCGCGTCCGCAGAACTACACGGCCAACCATCGGGTGCCGACCGGCGATGAGCTGGCGGCGTTCCATGCGGCGCAGGCGAGCGTCGACGAGTGGAACGTCAATCCCTACGCCCAGCAGGTGACCGGCGACTTCACGGGTACGACGGAAGAGATCATCCAGTGGGCTGCGTGGAAGTGGGGTGTCGACGAGGACGTTCTGCGGGCGGTGGCGAGCACCGAGTCAACGTGGGAGCAGGATGCTGTTGCGCGGGATGGCCAGTACTACAGCTACGGGATCACGCAGGTGCTCGACCAATGGGCGGGCACCGACCCGCTGGCCAGGCTGTCGACTGCGTTCAACGCGGACTTCTACGGCGCGTCGCTGCGGTTCGTCTTCGACGGCAGGAACCGCTGGTTGATGGA
>JBPCQY010000062.1:0-17275 GCA_050997635.1 Nocardioides sp. | reverse complement strand
TAGAAGATGGTGCCGGCGAAGAAGAGCAGGCGGAAGTCACGCGAGGCCCGCAGCGGGGTCACGTCCATCCGGATCGCGCGGAAACGTTCACGCCAGGTCACGGTCGGCAATGGTCCCACCCATCGGGTCCGACCCGCACGGGGGTTTCGGTCAGGCGCGCACCCGGATCCGGGGCTCGGCGGCGCGGCGCGCTGGTGAGGTTGCAGACCTTGGGGACGTCGGTGCCGACGGACTCGATGTCGTACGCCGCCCCGAACGGGATCCAGGTGTCGGTCGGCGGGCTCTGGCCGACGAACCGGTCGGGACGGAACTCGTCGGGCGCCTCGAAGTTGTCCCCGCGGCTGTGGCTGCCGGTCGAGCTCACGCTGGTGGTAGGCCGCCTTCTTCCACGGGCCGAAGCCGCGGAGCCGCGGCCAACCCCACCCGACCTCGGGCGGGTGGCCAGGCCGCCGCACAGGCGCATCCGCTCGAAGCGTTCGGCCGCCAGCTGGGCGACCCGGTCGCCGAGGGAGGTCAGGGCGACATACTAGGAGTACGGCGCGTGGTCCGGGAGGGCGCGCACGTCGCGGATCCGCAGCCGGGGCACCGGGTCGACGTGCACCGCCTTGCAGGTCAGGGGAAGTCGCTCGTCGCTGGCGCCGATCCCGACGACGACGCGGCACGGTCCGTCCGGCGTGGCGAAGTCGGCTACGGCGTCGTGCACGCGGACCCGGTGGCCGAGCGGAGTCACGGCGTCGATCCGGTCCTCCCGCAGCCGCTCGCGCAGCGCGTGCTCGGCGTACTGCACGGGCATCGGGAGCCCGGTGCGCCCGCGCAGATGGGCCAGGTCGAGCCGGC
The DNA here is from genome assembly GCA_050997635.1 of Nocardioides sp. Classification (GTDB taxonomy): domain Bacteria; phylum Actinomycetota; class Actinomycetes; order Propionibacteriales; family Nocardioidaceae; genus Nocardioides. The sequence goes on along the minus strand of JBPCQY010000062.1, from coordinate 16,438 downwards.
CGGACTCGTGTGCCTCGACGAGCACCAAGACGTCGCGCGGCGATACCCGGCCGTAGTAGAGCCCGGTAGGCAGGACGGCCACGTTGCCGGCGAAGCGGTCACCGCCGAGATGCGAGCACTCCCAGGTCGCGTCGGGGCGCAGCGTCTGCAGGGCCAGGGCGAGCGGGCGTCCCCGCTCGGCACAGCAGGCGTCGTGACGGCCGTGGGTGCAGACCAGGTAGAGCGGGCCGGCCCACGGCTCGAGCCCCTGGCGGCGTCCCTCCCCAAGCGCCGCGAGGTCGAGGTCGAGCACCTGCTCGGGGCCGGCGAGGACCGTCGCCTCCAGCCAGGGCTCCGGGCCTGCCCAGGCCAGCACGACGCGGAGCCCGGTCGTCTCGGTCGGTCGTCCGCCGCGCCGGATCATCAGGGGCCGGATGCGGTGGCTCGCGGCGGCCCGCTGCACCGCCGTACCGACACCTTCGGGCCAGCGGCTGTCGCGGAAGGCACTGACGCCCCACGGGCCCGGGTTCTCGACCAGCAGGAAGGCACGCACCACCGAGGCGGTGCCGGCCAACGCGTCGCCGCGCTCCTCGGCCGCGGCCGAGCACCGGAAGTCGGTGGTCACCCGGTGACCTCGAGCAACCCCTCGCGGACCAGCCGCCGGCAGAGCACGAGGGCACTATGCGCGTCGAGCACCTCGCCCAGCTCGTCGGGGGTGAGCGTGCGGCGCAGGCGGACCTCCTCCAGGGCGGGCCGCAGCCGGGACGGGACGCTGAGCGCGCGGTCACCGAGCAGCACGCGGAGCCGTTCGCCGTCGTCGACGAGCACGCAGGGATGGCCCGCTCGCCGGCGAAGTGTCGTGGCGCCGGTGATGGTGTCGAGGTCGAGGAGGTCACGCAGTCCGCCCCGGAGCCGGCCCGGACGTTGCGACAGGAAGCGGGCGACCTCGGCGTCGGCCGCGGCGGCCGGGTCCACACGGCGTACGGCGTCGGCGAGGGAGGCGAGGTGGTCGGCGAGACCGGACGCGAGCGCGGACGAGTCGTCGAGGTAGCCACCGGGCAGATGCTCGTCGGGTACGGCGTCGACCAGGTCGGCGACGGTCCGCCGGACCAGCCCGCGCCAGGTCAGCTGGTTGATGCCGAGCGTGACGTGGAGCGACGCGTCGTCCTGCGCGCGGGCGGCGTGCGGAGTGCCGGTCGGGAGGTACATCGAGACGCCGGGCTCGAGCAGGATCTCCTCGGGTCCGTCGGGGCCGTGCACCTCCCAGAGCTTAGTGCCGTGGGTCTGGAAGACGAACACGTCGTGGCGATCGGAGTGCACCGCGAAGCCCTGCGCGCCGGGCGGCGTCAGGTAGGCATTGGCCTGGCAGGGGTGACCGAGCTCGAGCTCGAGGGAGCCGACGAGGGCGGCCAGCGGCGGCCAGTAGCGCTGCAGCCCCTGCAGCACGACCGACGCTCCCTCGTCGACGAGCGCCAGCAGCTTGCGGGCATCGACCAGTCCGGTCAGCGGCTGCCCGGCCAGCGACCCGGGCCGGGTGTAGCGCGACGCGGGCAGCACCGAGCCGTCCTGGGCCAGGCGCACTGCCGGGGTGCGGATCGCGGTCTCGGTGAGCAGGTGGTCGACGTCGTCGAGGGACAGGTACGCCGTCAGCAGGGCCGGGTCGGTCCGGTGCAGGTGCACGCGGGACGCCCAGACCTTTGCGAAAAAGGTCTGGGCGTCGCCGGAGAGCAGATCGAGCGCGCTCACATCACCCGTCGGTGCCGTCGGTCCCGTCGGCGTCGCCGCCCTCGGTGCCGTCGGTGCCGTCCGCGTCACCGCTCTCGGTGCCCTCGGTGCCGTCGGTGCCGTCGGCGTCGCCGCCCTCGGTGCCGCCGGTCTCACCGACACCGGAGGTGTCGCCACCGGCGGTGCCTTCGGAGGTGCTCATCTCGTCGTCGTTCAGGGGCTCGTCAGGTGTGGTCGTCATGCGTCCTCCTCTGGTGCCCCGGGCGGAGGGTCCGCCCGAGGCTCCTCACTATGGTGAGCCTTCCACATGGCCTGTACACCCCCAAGGGTTTCCGCGGGGTCCCGGCCAGTGGCGCAACCCCGACGAAGAGCGTTTGCCGGACCTGACCCCAGGTAGCTCATCGACCGGCGCACAAGCGTTCGGGCTGAGTCAGTTCTGGGCTCATCTCCGGCAGGCCGTCGGCCGGATCTTCTTCGACTACCATGGCGACCTGAGTCGCCCGCCGATCTCGGAGTGGGACTACCACCAAGTTCACGTGATCTTTTGGGGCGTCCCGATCTACGCCAGCCACGACATGCACGTCAATGCGTACCCATCCGGTGCGATCTACTTCCATCGAGGAGGTCGACATGAAGAGTACGACGGCGGGTCGATCCCATCCAATGGGTGGTGCCGAGGTCCCTTTGTGGGCCATGGCCGTCATCGTGTCGGGCCTGGTAGTGCCCGGTCTGGGCATCGTGCTGGCGCTGGTGCTGGCCCTCACGCGACTGCGTAACGCCTCGCCAGCTGCTCGCTGGGGTCTGGTGGGCCTGGGCATCATCGTCCTCGCCCTCCAGCTGGTCGGCCTGCTCACTGGAGCCGGCCCCAGTGGGGGCGTTGGCCCGGCATCTCCCGTGCACTGAAACCAGAGGGCCCAGGTCATGGCCGTGAATGCGGTGCCGAACCGTGCGATGAGCCAGGGCACCGCATTCAGGGCAATGGTCTAGTCAAGGTGTCGGGCATCTGAGTGCCGCAGTACGGTCCCGACTCCTCTCAACGACCGAGTGCGAGTTTGATCTTCGAAAGCTCCCAGAAGCAGCGGTCAGGGGAGCAGGCCGTCGCGGCGGGCGAGCGCGGCGGCCTCCGTGCGCCCGGAGGCGCCCAGCTTGCCGAGGATGTTGGACACGTGCACCGAGACGGTCTTGGTGGTGATGAACAGCTGGCGGCCGATCTCGCCGTTGGTGCGACCCTCGGCCACCAGGGCCAGGATCTCGCGCTCGCGGCGCGTGAGCTTCTCGGAGTGCGCTCGACGGGTGGCCGGGGCGGCGACGCCACGCAGCTGGGCCACCAGCGGGTCGGCGCCGAGCTCGCGGGCAGCGACGAGAGCCTGCCCCGCCAGCGTCTTGGCCTCCGCCGGGTCGCCGGTGGCGGCCAGCACGCGGGCCAGGTGGGCGCGCACGCGCGCCAGCTCGTAGGGCGCGCCGTACGCCGCGAAGTCGGCCTCGGTCTCGCGCCAGGCGCCCAGCAGGTCGGCCTGCGAGGGCGGGTCTACGTCGGCGGCCCACTGCCAGCGCAGCACCTCGGCTTCGAGCCGCGAGGCCCACGCCCGACCCTCCGGGCCCCAGTTTGTGCCGGCTCCCTGGATGCGTTCGAGGACGGACTCACCGTCGGCGTGCAACCGCGCGACGACGACCGCGTCTGCCAACCGTTCCTCGGTGCTGCGCTGGCCGACGGAGGCGGTGCAGGCGGCGATCGTCGCGGCGGCGAGGCGCACCCGGGCGGCGAAGCGCGGCCCCCAGGTCGGCTGGAGGGTCTCGACGATGAGCTGGTAGGTCGCCAGCGCCGCGGCCTGGTCGGCCGCGGTCTCGTGCACCAGGAGCTCGGCCATCCCGGAGCTGGTCGCGATCATCCCTTCGATCGACCACAGCGGGCGGATCCCCTCGGCCAGCTCGAGCGCGTCGGACCGACCCTGCGCGGCCGCGATCAACGAGCGCAGGGCGGTGAGCAGGCCGGCGTACACGCGCGGGGCCGGCTCGTCGTGGATCTCGGCCAGCTCGAGCGCCTCGGCCCACCGGCCCTGGAGGTAGCGCACATGGGCATGCATCCAGCGGGCCTCGCCGGCGTACGGCACCCAGGGAGTGCCGACCTCACCCGCCCGCGCCGTGGTGCGCCCGAACGCCTCGGCCGCGTCGTCGAGCTCACCGCGGTCGAGGTGGTGGATCCCGAGGAGATGCCGCCCGCGCAGCTCAGCGGTCGTCGCCTCGGCCGCGACCGCCTCGTCGATCACCTGCCGCAACGCCGCCCCGAGCGAGTCGGGGGCCGCGCGGTGGTCGAGACCGACCAGGGTGGTGCGGATGTCGGTGGCCAGCCGCGGCATCTCGAGCCGTTGAGCGAGCGCCAGGGCGGTGGCCGCGACGTCGCGCGCCTCGTCGAGCCGGCCGACCCACGACAGCATCCGCGCGTGCATCCCGAGCACCCGGGCGCGGGCCGGGGTCCTCTCGTCGGGCACGAGCGTGACAGCCTCGGCGGTGACGGCGACGGGGTCGTCGGCGGTCTCGGTCATCGAGAGCGCCCCGGCGAGGACTCCGAGCAGCTGGCCGCGGTCGGAGTCGGGTGCGCCCGACGGCAGCGCGTCGACCTGCTCGCGGACGATGCCGAGCGCGCGGGCCGGGTGGCCGGCCGCGATCAAGGCGTCGGCGACGAGCCCGACCAGGCGCGGGTGGTCGAGCCCGACGTCGTCGGGCGGGGTCGTGGCGCGCCAGAGCTCGAGCGCCTGGAGGTAGTGGTCGGCCGCCTCCTCGGCGCCGCCGACCGCGCGGGCGTCGTCACCGGCGCGCAGGCTCGCGGTCAGGGCCGTGGGCAGATCTCGCGCCTGCCGGGCGTGCCGGGCCAGCTCGGCCGCGGTGCCCTGCGCGCGGCCGGTGCGCAGGGCTTCGGCGTACGCCGCGTGCAGCGTCAGTCGCTCACCCGGCAGCAGGTCGTCGTAGACCGCCTCGGCGAGCAGTGCGTGGCGAAACTCGTAGTACTCGTGACGGCTCGGTACCAGCACATGGGCGTCGACGGCGGCGCGGATCGCGCGGTCGAGCTCGGCCTCGGGGACGCCGGCGGCTGCGGCGAGCGCCTCGTGGGAGACGCGTCGTCCGGCGACGGCGGCCGCGCGGACGGTGCGGACCGCGGCCTCGTCGAGCTGCTCGAGCCGCAGCAGCAGGATGTCCGCCAGATCGTCGGGGAGCCGCCCGCCGCCGACTCCGGCGGCACCGACGAGCTCCTCGACGAAGAAGGCGTTGCCCTCGGCGCGGGTGACGATGTCGGCGAGCCGGTCATCGGCGAGCGGGCGCGGGTGCAGCTGGCGGGCGAGAGCGCGCACGTCGTCGGGGGGGAGCGGGTCGAGCTGGAGCCGCTCGACGCCGGGCATCCGGACCCACTCGGTCACCTGCCGGCGCAGGGGGTGGCGCCGGTGCAGGTCGTCGGAACGGTACGACGCGACCAGCGCGACCGGCCCGTCGAACCCGCGGGAGAACAGGAAGCTCAACAGGTCGCGGCTCGAGCGGTCGGCCCAGTGGAGGTCCTCGACGACGACGAGCAGGGGCTTGGCCTGGGCGGCGCTCTCGAGCAGGGCGTGCACGGCATCGAGGAGAGCCGCCTGGTCGGTGGCCGACGGCTCGACGTCGACGTCACGCGCCAGCATCCGCCGGCCCGGCAGCAGCCGGACCAGCGCAGGGTGGCGGGTGGCGACGTCGTCGAGCAGGTCGGGCAGCTCGCGGGCCAGGCGGCCGACGATCTCTGAGAACGGCAGGTAGGGCAGCGCGCTGTCGGAGAAGTCGAGGCAGTGCCCGGCCACGACGCGCCAGCCCGCGGCCTGTGCCCGGTCGCGCAGCTCGGTGAGCAGCCGGGTCTTGCCGACGCCGGCGTCCCCGGCGAGCAGGACCGCCGTACGGTCGGCGCCTTGGGCGCCTTCGGCGTCGCGCCCCACGAGCTGTGACGTCATGGGGTCCATGATGTCGTGCGCCACGGACACGTCAGTTGATCCAGGTCGCCTCGGTGGTGGCGCCGGCGGCGCCCTCGGCCCGGAGCCGGCGCAGCCACCGGCGGTGGCGGACGACGCGGAGCTGGTCGTGCACCTTGTGGGTGCGGTAGTCGAGCTCCGGCGCGAGGATGAGCAGATCGTTCATGATGAGATCCCTTCGGTGTGTGTGCTGACACCGAGAAGACTGCGTTCCTGAGGTAGGGCCGGACATCGGCACGATGCCGTATCTCGTTCGGTCACCTACCTCAGATCGGTAGCGTCGCCTACCTCAGAGAGGCCGACCGCCCAGCCAGACGCCGCTGACCAGGGGTACGCCGGGCCGGTAGGCCAGGTGCACGTGGGTCGGTGCGTCGAGAAGGACCAGATCGGCCCGGGCACCGGTCACGATCCGGCCGACGTCGGTGCGGCCGAGGGCGGCCGCTCCACCCGCGGTGGCGGCGTACACCGCCTCGTCCGGGGTCATCCCCATCTCCCGGACCGCGAGCGCGATACACAGCGGCACCGAGCTGGTGAAGCACGAGCCCGGGTTGCAGTCGCTGGCCAGCGCGACCCGCACCCCGGCGTCGAGCAGGCGGCGCGCGTCGGGATAGGGCTGCCGGGTCGAGAACTCGACGCCGGGCAGCAGGGTGGCGACCGTGCCGGCGTCGCGCAGCGCGTCCACGTCGGCGTCGGAGAGGTAGGTGCAGTGGTCGACCGCGGTCAGCCCGAGCTCGGCCGCCAGCCGCACCCCGCCGCCGTACGTCAGCTGGTTGGCGTGCAGCCGTCCGGCGAGGCCGGCGGCCGCGCCGGCGGTGAGTACGACGCGAGCCTGGTCGACGTCGAAGGCACCCTCCTCGCAGAACGCGTCCACCCACCGGGCGTACGGCGCGGCCGCGGCGAGCATCGGGCCGGTGACCAGCGCGACGTACTCCTCGGGGGTGGTGCCCTCAGGGACGACGTGGGCGCCCAGGAACGTGGTCTCGTCGGTGAACTGCCGCGCAACCGCGAGGCTCCGGGCCTCGTCGTGCACCGTCAGGCCGTAGCCGCTCTTGATCTCGACGGTCGTGGTGCCCTGGCGACGCATCTCCTGCACCAGCCGGGCGACGTGGGCGGTGAGCTGTTCGTCGGTGGCCGCGCGGGTGGCTGCGACGGTGGTGCGGATGCCCCCGGCGGCGTAGGACTCCCCGGCCATCCGGGCCGCGAACTCGGCGGCCCGGTCACCGGCGAACACCAGGTGGGAGTGGGAGTCGACGAAGCCGGGGATGACCGCCCGCCCCCCGGCGTCGACGACCTCGTCGGCGTCGGGTGCCTCGCCGGCCGGCCCGACCCAGGCGATCTCGGAGCCCTCGACGACGACCGCGGCGCGCTCGACGAGGCCCAGCAGCCCGTCGCGCGACTCGTCGTTGGTGACGAGCTCGCCGATGTTGGTCAGCAGCGTGCTGGTCACCCCCACACCGCCGCGATCGCGTCGGCCAGCTCCCGGCCGATCTGGGTGCGGTCCACGGAGACGATCCTGCCGTCGACCATCACCTGCGTCACGTCGGCCGCGCCGGCGGCGAACACCGCGGTGTGCTCGTCGGCTCCGCTGCCGGCCGTACGCGGGCTGACGAGGTCGAGGGTAACCAGGTCGGCGCGCTGCCCGACGGCGATGGCGCCGGCGTCGTCCCAGCCGAGGGACTCGTGGCCGGTCGCCGTGGCGGCCGTGAGGAGCTCGGCGGCCGACCAGTGGCCACGCTGCTCGCTCGCCAGACGCTCGTCGAGCTCGACGGCCCGCATCTCCTCGAACAGGTCGATGACGGCGTGGCTGTCGCTGCCGAGGGTGAGCCGGGCGCCCGCGTCGTGCAGAGCGCGGCTGGGTCCGATGCCGTCACCGAGGTCGCGCTCGGTGGTGGGGCAGAAGTCGGCGTACACCCCGGCCCGGCCGATCAGGGCGATGTCGTCGTCGGTGAGATGGGTGGCGTGCACGAGGGTCGTGTGGGGGGTGAGGTGGCCGGCCTCGGCGACGACCTGGGTGGGGGTCAGGCCGTACTCCGCGAGGCACTGCTCGTTCTCGGCGCGCTGCTCGGAGAGGTGCAGGTGCAGCGGGCTCGCCGTGTGCCTCCGCATCTGGTCGCGCGGCACGGCGCGGACCGAGTGGAAGGCGCCGCCGATCCTGCTGCCCTCGGCATCGTGCAGCGTCGAGATCCGCTCGGCCCAGCCGTCGACGTCGCCGTCCTCGAAGCGCCGCTGCACACCCTCGAGCGGCTTGCCGAACCCCGCGCTCAGGTAGCAGGTGTCGAGCAGGGTGATCCGCAGGCCCGCCTCGCGCGCGGCCGCGACGAGGGCGTGGCCCATCGCGTTCGGGTCGTCGTACGGCGTGCCGTCGGGCTGGTGGTGCAGGTAGTGGAACTCGCCCACGCTGGTCATCCCCGCTGCCACCATCTCCCGGTAGGTGGCCCGCGCCAGCAGGAAGTAGCTGTCCGGGTCGAGCCGGCCCGCGACGTCGTACATCTGCTCGCGCCAGGTCCAGAACGTGCCGCGCCCGCGCTGCGTCCGCCCCCGCAGCGCCCGGTGGAACGCGTGGCTGTGGCAGTTCGCCAGCCCGGGGATCGTGAGCCCGGGGAGGCGGGCGGGGGTGTCAGATTCCCCGCCTAGGCGGGGATTTGGGCGCTTTGTGGGGGTTGTATCCCCCTCAAAGCGCCCAACACGCCCGCGAAGCTGGACAGCGGTGAACCGTCCACCCTCGATCTCCACCCGTACGTCGTCGTGCACGGCGCCGTCGACCCAGGCGCGCTCCAGCAGGTACGACGTCACGGAGCCGATCACCTGGCGAGCCTCTCGAGGGTGTCGGCCAGGGCGGAGACCCCGATCAGGCAGTCGGCCATCGACGCCGACTCGGCGGGCGAGTGGGACACGCCGGTCGGGTTGCGCACGAACAGCATCGCCGAGGGGATCCCGGCCGCCGAGAGGATGCCGGCGTCGTGACCCGCCTGGGTCGGCAGGATCGGCCAGGCGCCGCCCTCGTGGTCGGCCGCCAGCCGGGCAGCCAGGGCGGGGTCGAAGACGACGGGGCCCGAGACCGACTCGGCCACCACCCGCAGCGTCGTACCGTCCCGGTCGGCGCGTTCGGTCGCCTGCCGCGAGACCTCGCCGACGAGCGACGTGAGCGCCGCGGCCGACGAGCAGCGCGCATCGAGCCACGCGGTCACGCCCGATGGCACCGAGTTGGTCGAGTTGGGCGTCGTCTCGACCCGGCCGAACGTCGCGCGCTGGTCGGCCAGCCGCGCCTGCTTGTTGGCCGCGAGCGCGGTCATCGCATAGGTCAGCATCGGGTCGGCGCGGTCCTCCATCCGAGTCGTCCCGGCGTGGTCGGCCACGCCGGTGAACTCGAACCGGTAGCGCCCGTGCGGCCAGATCTCGCTCGCCACCCCGACCGCGTGCTCGAGGTCGACGAGCGCCCGGCCCTGCTCGACGTGCAGCTCGACGAAGACCGCCACCCGCGAGGCGTCCAGCCACGGCGTCACCTCGCCCGGCAGTCCGGCCGCCTCGACCACGTCCCCCAGCCGTACGCCGGTCCGGTCGGTCAGCGCCCGGGCGTCGGCCCAGTCGGTCGTGCCGGTCGCGAGCCGCGAGCCCAGGCAGGCCAGCCCGAACCGCGAGCCCTCCTCCTCCACGAACACCGAGACCCCCAGCGGACGGCTCGGCTCGAAGCCGCGCGAGCGCAGCAGGTCGAGTGCCGCCAGCGCCGAGACCACGCCCAGGGGCCCGTCGTACGCCCCGCCGTCGAGCACCGAGTCGAGGTGCGACCCGGTCACGACCCCGGCCGCCCGGGATAGTCCCCGGCGTTTGGGTTGTGCTGGGGGCTGATCCGCAACCCAAACGTCGGGGACTATCGGGGCAGGGAACCACCAGGCGACCAGGTTGCCGAAGCCGTCCGACTCGAGCTCGAGTCCGCGGGCGGCGGCCTGCTCGGTGAACCACGAGGCCAGCTCGCGCTCGGGCGTCGAGAACGGCTGGCGGAAGTAGCCACCCGACGACGCCGACCGCCCCACGGGCGCGAGCGCGGACCACATCCTCTCGAACGAGTCAGGCATGCTGGCCCCCATGGAGTTCCAGGACGTCGTACGACGCCGGCGGATGATCCGCGAGTACGCCGACGCACCCGTCGACCCTGCCGTCGTCGACCGCGCGCTGGCCAACGCCGTCCGCGCCCCGAGCGCCGGCTTCAGCCAGGGCTGGGGCTTCCTGGTGCTCGACGAACGCACCGACCTCGACCGGTTCTGGACGGTCACCACCGACCCTGGAGAGGTCCCCGACAGCTGGCTCACCGGCATGCAGGCAGCGCCCGTCGTGGTGATCCCCTGCTCGAGCAAGGCCGCCTACCTCGGCCGGTACGCCGAGCCCGACAAGGGCTGGACCGACGAGGACGAGGCCCGCTGGCCGGTGCCGTTCTGGCATATGGACGCGGCGATGGCCAGCCTGCTGATCCTGCAGACGGTCGCCGACGAGGGGCTGGGCGCCTGCTTCTTCGGGATCCCGCCGGCCCACGACGCCGACGTACGCCGCGAGTTCGACATCCCCGACGCCTTCGACCCGGTCGGCGCGATCACGATCGGGCACGCGGCCGACGGGGAGAAGCCGAGCGGCTCGCCCACCGCGCGGGCCCGCAAGCCGATGGACGACGTGGTGCACCGGGGCAGCTGGGGCGGTCACTGAGCCAGTCTCTCAGCCGCGGCTCTCGCCGGGCACTACGGTGAGCGTCATGGGCGGGGAGGGGACCACCGACCGGGCGGATCGGCCCCCATGCCCCGTTGGCGTTCCGGCCGCTGATGACCAACGCCGAGAGGATCAAGCCGTGGCTCACCCGCGCCCTGGTGATGGCGGGTCCCGAGAGCGCGGCGATGACCCGCACGACGTTCGCGATCACCACCCTGCAGGGCTCGCCAGCACTCAACGTCATCGCCTCGACGGCCAAGGCCGGCGTCAACATCCGGGTGATGTTCGGCGACACGGTCCGCGACGTACTCGCCCACCTGCGCAAGGCGATCGATGACGACGAGGTGCACGTCGACCTGATCGAGGAGGGCGAGCCCAGCCCCGTCTCGCCGTACGACGGTGACGAGGCGTTCGGCCTCCTCGAGGACACCATCGCCGAGGACTTCCCCGACGCCCTGCCCGCGCCGTACGTGATGATGGCGGCGACCGACTCACGCCACTTCACCGCGATCTGCGAGCGGGTCTACCGGTTCGCGCCGTTCCGGATGAGCAAGGCGCAGCGCGAGGCCATCCACTCCTACGACGAGTACCTCGGCGTCGACGACTTCCTCGACGGCGTCCGCTGGTTCGAGCGACTGATCGAGCAGCTGCCGCAGTGACGACCACGGACGCCCCCGCGCCGTCCACGGCCCACCGGCTCGCCGCTGTTGTCGCTTCCTGGTCGACATGGCGATCGCGGCGCTCGGCGCCGGGCCGGGGTGAACGCGCCGTTGCGATAGTCCGCATCATTCGGCACCCGACACGCCGCGCGCACCGTGCCGATCGATGCGGACTACGTGGGAGGGGGCGCGAGCCGGCTAACGCTCCACGATCACGTTGGTCGACTTGACCACGGCGGTAGCGGAGACGCCCGGCTCGAGGCCGAGGTCGTCGGCGGCCTCGCGGCTCATCAGCGAGACGATCCGGAAGTCGCCGCACGCCAGCTCGACCTTGGCCATCACGCCGTCCCGTTCGACGGAGACGACGACGCCGAGCATCCGGTTGCGCGCGCTCGTGGTGCGCGAGGGTCCGGCGAGCGAGGCGAGCAGCGGTGCCAACTGGTCACTCGGCAGCACCCGTTGGTTGCCGCGGCGTTCGAAGGCGATCCGGCCGTCGGCCTCCCAGCGGCGCAGCGTGTCGACGCTGACGCCGACCGCCTGGGCCACCTCACCGATCCGGAGGTACTCGCTCACGCGCGCCAGCATAGGGCCGTCTCACAGCCCGTAGACCGACACCTCGGCGGCCTTCACCGAGAAGATCACCTCGTGGCCCGGAGCCAGGTCGAGACCCGTCACCGACTGCGGGGTGATGTCGGCGCTGAGCTCGCCGGCCCGCACCCGGATCAGGTCGCCGAGCGGCTGCAGGTCGTCGATGCGGACCCGAAAGGAGTTCTTCGGGCTGCCGTCCGCCACCTCGAGGTAGACCGACACCGCGGCCGGCCGAAACGTCGCGTACGCCGGCTCGCCGGGCGCCGGCTGCTCCCCCGTGACCAGTCCGTGGACCAGCGACCCGTCGGGGCGTCGTACGCCGCCGTCGGCCGCGAGCCCGGTCAGCAGGTTGAGCCCAGCCAGCCGCCCGGCGAAGGGGCTCCGCGGCCGGGCCAGCACGTCGGCGGTGGGCCCCTCCTCGACGATCCGGCCGGCGTCCATCACTACGATCCGGTCGGCGAGCAGCAGCGCGTCGAGCACGTCGTGGGTCACCAGTACGGCGGTCTGGTCGGCCAGCACCCGGCGGAGGGTACGCCTCAGGTCGGGCGTCACGTCGATGTCGAAGGCGGCCATCGGCTCGTCGAGCAGCAGCACCCGCGGCTCGACCGCGAGTGCGCGCGCCACCGCGACTCGTTGCGCCTGCCCGCCGGACAACGCACCGGGCCGGCGTCCGGCGAGGTCGGCGACGCCAACCTCGGCCAGCCAGTGCGCGGCCCGGTCCTCGGCCTCGCGGCGCGGCACCCCGCGCGAGCGCGGCCCGAAGGCGACGTTGTCGCGGGCCGTGAGGTGCGGAAAGAGCAGCGGCTCCTGGGCGAGCAGCGCGACCTGCCGCCCGTGCATGGGTACGTCGACCCGCGGCGAGCCGTCCTGGTGCCGCGTGAGCACCCGGTCATCGAGGTCGACCAGCCCCTCGTCGGGTCGGAGCAGGCCCGCGACAACGCCGAGCAGCGTCGACTTGCCGGCGCCGTTGGGACCCATCACCGCGACCGTCTCGCCTGCGCCCACGGTGAGCGTCGCAGAGACGTCTCGGGACCGGACGGTCAGCTCGACCCGGAGCGTCATGCCGCGGCCTGGCGCTGGCGCGCGAGTCCGATCACCAGGGCCGCGACCACAACCAGCACCAGGGCGAGTGCGACCGCGGCGTCCGGGTCGGTCTCGCGCTGCAGATAGATCTCCAGAGGCAGCGTGCGGGTGACACCCTGCAGGCTGCCGGCGAAGGTGATGGTCGCGCCGAACTCACCGAGCGCCCGCGCGAAGGACAGGATCGCCCCGGACAGCAGGCCCGGCAGCACCAGGGGGATCGTCACCCGGCGCAACACCGTGGTCGGCCGGGCGCCGAGCGACGCCGCGACCACCTCGTAGCGCTGGCCGGCGGTGCGCAGGGAACCCTCGAGGGCGACGACCAGGAACGGGAGCGAGACGAACGTCTCCGCCATGATCACGGCAGTCGTCGAGAAGGCGATGTCGATGCCGAACACGTCGAGGCTGTGGCCGAGCAGCCCGCGTCGGCCGAACGTGTAGAGCAGCGCCAGCCCGCTGACCACCGGCGGCAACACGAGCGGCAGCAGCACCAGCGAGCGCAGGAGACCGGCGCCGCGACCGTCGTGGCGGGCCAGGACCACGGCCATCGGTACGCCGATGACCAGGCACGCGAAGGTGCTGACCGTTGACGTCTTCAGGCTCAGCTGCAGCGCGTCCAGCGACGACCCGGAAGAGACCAGGGCGCCGAAGTGCGCCCAGTCGACGCGCGCCACGATGGCGACGAGCGGCACCAGCACGAACGCCGTGCCGAAGAGGGCCGGCAGGTAGAGCCACCGGGGCGTCACGGACGGGCGTCGCAACGACGGCTCGGGAGTGCGCCGTTCAGGGCTTGGCAAAGCCGTCGTCCGCGAGGATCTTCTGGCCCGCACTCGAGAGAACGTAGTCGACCCAGGCCTTCGCGAGGTCGCTCTCGCCGCTGTCCTTGAGCGTGGTGATCGGATAGGTGTTCACCGCGTCGGACGACTCCGGGAAGGTGACTCCGTCGACCTGGTCTCCGGCGGCCTTCACGTCGGTCACGTAGACCAGCCCGGCGTCGGCCTCACCCGAGCTCACCTTGGCGAGTACGTCGGTGACCGACTGCTCCTCGCTGACCGGCTCGAGGGTGACCCCTTCGGTGTCGGCGACCTTCTGCGCCGCGGCGCCGCACGGCACCTCGGGCGCGCACGTGACCAGCTTGACACCGCTCCCGGTGAGATCGGCGAACGACGTGATGCCGGCCGGGTTGCCCGGCGGGGTCGCGATCTCGAGCGTGTTGGTGGCGAAGTCCTGTGGGTCCTGGCCCTGGAGGTCGTCGCCGGTCAGCTTGTCCATGTTGGCCGTGTCCGCGGAGGCGAACACGTCGGCCTGGGCGCCGTTCTGGAGCTGGGCGACCAGGTCGGAGGAGCCGCCGAAGCTGAACCTCACGCTCACCCCGTCGTGCTGCTTCTCGAACCCGGTCTGCATCGTGGTGAAGGCGTCGGTGAGCGACGCGGCGGCGTACACCGTGAGCGTGCTCTGGCCGCCGCCTCCCCCGGTGTCCGAGCCGTCGGACCCGCAGCCGGCGAGGGCGAGCGGGAGGACGGCGGCGGCAGCGGCGGCCAGAAGTCGGTGCGGACCCATGGCGAGATTGAACCACGATTACCTAGCTAATACCTAGGTGGAGGCCACGTCCGGCTGTTCCGTAGACTGGCCGCCGGAGGTGCCGCCATGGACGACCAGCCCGACCGGACCCGCCACGATCCTGCCCGCGACGAGCGCACGGGCGGCGCCGCCGCGGCCGCACGCATCGAGCGCAAGGCCCAATGGGTCGACCTGCAGATCCAGCAGGCGATGGAGCGCGGGGAGTTCGACGACCTGCCCGGCACCGGCAAGCCCATCGAGGGGCTCGGCGGCCAGCACGACCCCGACTGGTGGCTCAAGAAGCTGATCGAGCGCGAGCAGATCACCGGCGTCCTGCCCCCGGCGCTGCAGCTGCGCAAGGAGGACGCCAAGCTCGACGCCCGCCTCGACGGGCACACCGCCGAGTCGGAGGTACGCCGCGAGCTCGAGGACTTCAACGCCCGCGTGATGCGGGCTCGCTACACCCCCGTCGACGGCCCGCCGTTGATCACCATGCCCCGCGAGGTCGACCAGGAGGTCGCCGCCTGGCGGCAGCGCCGGATCGACCGTCGGCGTACGGCTGCCTCCACCCCGAGCGGTGGGCTACGCACCGTGTCCGGTCCGGATTCCGTGCCAGACCCACCGCCCACCCCCCAGCGCCGGAGATGGTTCCGCCGCCGCGGATGACCCACCTTCGGGTCGGGCTGTTGGGTAACCCACGTGCAGTACGTCATACCGGTGCCCGGGCGAGGAGCGATAGTTTCCGCTCATGCGATCCGCCAAGGACTTCTTCCGCCCGCTCGCCCTGGGCGCCCCCCAGCCACTGACCGAGATCCCGGCCCGACCGAGCCGGGCGATCCACTTCTTCGACCCGTCGAACCAGAAGATGGCGGCCAAGATCCCGCAGCTGGTGGGGTCCGTCGACGTACTCCTGGGCAACCTCGAGGACGCCGTCAAGGCCGACCAGAAGGAGGCCGCACGGGAGGGTCTGGTGAAGATCGGGAAGGAGACCGACTTCAAGAACACCCAGCTCTGGACCCGCGTCAACGCGCTCGACAGTCCGTGGGTGCTCGACGACCTGACCACCCTGGTCGCCGAGATCGGCGACAAGCTCGACGTGGTCATGGTGCCGAAGGTCGAGGGCGTCGAGGACATCGCGTACGTCGACCGGTTGCTCGCCCAGCTCGAGGCCAGGGCCGGCCTCGAGAAGCCCCTGCTGGTGCACGCGATCCTCGAGACCGCCCGCGGCATGGTCAACATCGAGGAGATCTGCGGCGCCAGCCCGCGGATGCAGGGGCTCAGCCTCGGCCCCGCCGACCTCGCCGCCGACCGCCGGATGAAGACCACCCGGGTCGGTGGCGGTCACCCCGGCTACCTGGTCCGCCAGGACCCCGCCGACGGCTCCGAGGAGGCGATCAACGCCGAGCGCACGTCGTACCAGCAGGACCTGTGGCACCACACCATCTCGACCATGGTCGACGCCTGTGTCGCGAACGGGATCTTTGCCTACTACGGGCCCTTCGGTGACATCGCCGACGTCGTCGCCTGCGAGGACCAGTTCCGCAACGCCTTCCTGCTCGGCTGCGTCGGCACCTGGAGCCTGCACCCCAAGCAGATCGCGATCGCGAACAAGGTGTTCAGCCCCTCCGTCGAGGACGTTGCGCACGCCCGCCGCGTCGTGAACGCGATGAGTGCTGCCGGGGGCGACGGCACCGGCGCGGTGATGCTCGACGGCAAGATGGAGGACGACGCCTCGCTCAAGCAGTGCTTGGTGATGGTCAAGCTGGCCGGGGAGCTGGCGGCCGTCGACCCCGCCCTCGAGGAGCAGTACGACGCGATCCCCGAGGAGGCGCACGCGTGAGCACGCCCGACGCCTACCGCCCCCGACGGTCAGTGCTGTACATGCCTTCCTCCAACGATCGTGCGCTGGAGAAGGCCCAGTCGATCCCTTGCGACGCGTTGATCCTCGACCTCGAGGACGCCGTGGCGCCGGACGCCAAGCCGACGGCCCGCGAGGCCGCCTGCGCCGCCGCGTCATCTGGTGACTACGGCCGCCGCGAGGTCGCCATCCGGGTCAACGGGGCCGACACCGAGTGGCACGCCGAGGACCTGCGCGCCGCCTGTGCGGCCGGGCCGGATGCGATCGTGGTGCCCAAGGTCGACTCGGCCGACGCTGTGCTGGCGCTG
>JBPCQY010000036.1:0-7042 GCA_050997635.1 Nocardioides sp. | reverse complement strand
GGCTCGGCGGCTGTCACATCAGCGACACTAGAGCGACCGCACCTGAGAGGACCCCGCTGTGACGTACGTGATCGCTGAGCCCTGCGTTGACCTGAAGGACAAGGCCTGCATCGAGGAGTGCCCGGTCGACTGCATCTACGAGGGTGGTCGGATGCTCTACATCCACCCTGACGAGTGCGTCGACTGCGGTGCCTGCGAGCCGGTCTGCCCGGTCGAGGCCATCTTCTACGAGGATGACACCCCCGATGAGTGGAAGGAGTACTACAACGCCAACGTGGACTTCTTTTCCGACCTGGGCTCGCCCGGCGGCGCCGCCAAGATGGGCGAGATCGATCACGACCACACCCTCGTGGCCGAGCTGCCGCCGCAGGAACACGACGAGTGACACGACCGGTGGTTGAGGAGGCGCGCCAGCGCCGTCTCGAAACCCGGGTTTCCCAGCGACTGCCCGACTTCCCCTGGGACCACCTCGCGGCCGCAGCCGCGACGGCGCGCGCCCATCCTGACGGCGTCGTCGACCTCTCGGTCGGTACGCCGGTCGACCCGCCGCCCGCGGTCGTCCAGGACGCCCTGAGCGCCGCCGCTGACGCCCCGGGCTACCCGACGACGACCGGCACCACCGAGGTGCGCCGGGCGGCCGTCGACTGGCTGGCCCGGCGCCACGGGATCACCGGCCTCGGCCTCGGCGGCGTGCTGCCGACGATCGGCTCCAAGGAGCTGATCTCCTCCCTGGCGGTGCACCTCGGGCTCGGCCCGGCCGACCTGGTCGTGTACCCCGAGCTCGCCTACCCGACGTACGCCGTCGGCGCCGCGCTCGCCGGCACCCGCGTGCTGGCGGCCGACTCGCTGACCGCGATCGGGCCCGAGCGGCCGGCCCTGCTCTGGCTCAACTCGCCGGCCAACCCGTCGGGGCGGGTGCTGCCGCCCGACCACCTGCGCAAGGTCGTCGACTGGTGTCGCGAGCGTGGCACGCTGCTGGTCAGCGACGAGTGCTACCTCGAGTGCGCGTGGGACGTTGAGCCGGTCTCGGTGCTGCACCCCGACATCAGCGGCGGCTCCCACGAGGGGCTGCTGACGGTCCACTCGCTGTCGAAGCGATCGAACCTTGCTGGCTACCGCTGCGCCTTCGTCGCCGGCGACCCCGCGGTGGTGGCCGAGCTGCTCGCCGTCCGCAAGAACCTCGGGCTGATGATGCCGGCGCCGCAGCAGGCCGCGATGGCCGCCGCACTCGACGACGACGACCACGTCGCCGAGCAGCACGCGCGCTACGCGGCCCGGCGTACGACGCTGCGCACCACGCTGGAGGGAGCCGGGTTCACGATCGACCACTCCGAGGCGTCGCTCTATCTCTGGGCCACCCGCGGTGAGGACTGCTGGGAGACGACCGCCTGGCTCGCCGAGCGCGGCATCCTGGTCGCACCCGGGTCGTTCTACGGTCCGGCCGGCGCCCGCCACGTGCGGGTCGCCTTCATCGCCACCGACGAGCGGGTCGCGGCGGTAGCGGCACGGCTGCGTTAGCCGCGCCTCACCAGCTCCCGGTGGACCTCGGGCTCGTCCTCGTGTTGCGGGAGCTCGTCGCGGTGGGCCGCGGGCATGGGCCGCGCCCCGCTGTCGCGCGGGTCAGACGCGTCGTTCGCTGGAGCGTTCGCGCGATCGACCGGCGCCTCGAGGACCTACGTGGGAGGCGGCGTCGCCCACACGTGTCGGCCGCCCTCGGAGGCCGCGAGGGGGTCGAACTTCGTCTTGGTGCCCAGCAGGCCCTTGCGACGGTAGGGCGCCGTCACCACGATCGCGGGCCCGCCGTCGCGGTGCTCCGCCTCGATCTGCACGGCACTGCCCTCGCCGTGTGTCACGTCGGCCACGAACCCCACACCGCACAGTCCGGTCGGGTCGTTCGCGATGCCGGCGTAGAGCACCTCGAGCACGTCGGCCGACTGCGGCAGGTCGGTGTCGGGCGCGTCCGCGGCCGCCAACCGGATCTCGCCGGTGTCGTCGACGACGACGGCGAAGGGATAGAACTCACCGGACTGCTCGAGCATCGCCCGCGCCATCTCGAGGCCCTCCCGCACCAGCGCGTCAAGGTCTGCCTGCACCGGCTCGGGAGTGGTGGCCCGCCACGACGTCATGGGCAGAGTCCTACCATGCGCCGCACCCACGAGCCCGGGACCCGCCGTCAGCGGACGACGACGGTGTGCGCGGGACCGTGCCCGCGTCGCCAGCTCCGGTCACCGCCGGTGGACCAGGTGTGGCCCGCGTAGCTGACGCTGCCGACCTGGAGAGCGTCGGCCCGCACCGCGAGGTACGCCGCCACCGCCCAGCCGCGCTCGCTGCTGCCGACCGGGATCCGGAGCACCTGCCCGCGGGCCACGCGCACGGAGGTCGGCCCGAAGGCCGCGCCGAGCGCGCGTCGTACGCCGTCGGCGCGGCGAGCGGCGGGTGCCGGCTGGCCCGAGGCCGCGTCGACTGCGCAGCCGAACGCGGCGGGGGAGTAGCCGGTGAGGGACGAGGCGAGCACCCGCGCGTCCGCCTCGTGCGCGGCGTACGCCTCCGGGAAGCCCGAGCGCTGCACCCGCTGGGCCGCCACGGTGACCCGCAGCGTCTGGTAGCCGTCGATCTTCTGCAGGGCGTCGTAGAACGCGTTGGCGGCGTACGTCGGGTTGCGCAGCTGGGCGGGCCGGCCCCAGCCCTGCGATGGCCGTTGCTGGAACAGGCCGATCGAGTCGCGGTCGCCGCTGGTCAGGTTGTAGAGCTTGGACTCCTGGTAGGCCGTCGCGAGCGCGATGGTCGCAGCGTGCGCCGGCAGGCCGCGGCGGATCGAGATCGCCGTGATCAGGGTGGCGTTGCGCGACTGCTGACGGTCGAGGGTGACGGTGCGTCCGCCGACGGTCGCGGAGCAGTCGCGGTCGGCGGAGAACAGCTGGGCGACGTGGTGGTGGTTGGCGTAGACCACGGCGCCCACGATCGCGCTGGCGACCACGAGGAAGGCCGCCAGGCCCAGGAGGCGGCGCACGCTACTGGCCGCTGTGCAGGGCGTCGTTGAGCGCGATCCGGCCCGCCTGCCACGGCACGCCCTCGATCGCGCCCGTGACGGAGTTGCGGCGCAGCAGCAGGTGGTCGGCGCCGGAGAGCTCCAGCGCCTTGACCACCGAGCCGTCGGGCATGGTCACCTTGGTGCCGCCGGTGACGTAGCAGCCGGCCTCCACGACGCAGTGATCACCGAGGGAGATGCCGATGCCGGCGTTGGCGCCGAGAAGGGAGTGTTCGCCGATGCCGATCACGGCGGTGCCCCCGCCCGAGAGCGTGCCCATGATCGAGGCGCCGCCGCCGATGTCGGAGTGGGCGCCGACGACGATGCCGGCCGAGATCCGGCCCTCGACCATGGCCGGCCCGAGCGTGCCGGCGTTGTAGTTGACGAAACCCTCGTGCATGCCGGTCGTGCCCTCGGCCAGGTGGGCACCGAGGCGCACCCGGTCGGCATCGCCGATGCGCACGCCGGAGGGCAGCACGTAGTCGGTCATCCGGGGGAACTTGTCGACGCCGAACACCTGGATCCGGCCGTCGGCGGCCAGCCGCATCCGGGTGGCCTCGAAGTCGTCGGTCGGGCACGGCCCCGCGCTGGTCCACACGACGTTGGCCAGCACTCCGAACAGCCCCTCGAGGTTGACTCCGTGGGGGCGGACCAGCCGGTGCGAGAGCAGGTGCAGGCGCAGGTAGGCGTCGGGTACGTCGCGGGGCGGGGCCGCCAGATCGACCTCGACCTTGAGGACCTTCGTGTGCACCCGGCGTACGGCGTCCTCGGTGGCGAGGGCGCCGAGCTCCGCGGGTGCCTCGGCGCCGTCGGGAGCGGAGCCCAGCGACGGGGCCGGGAACCAGGTGTCGAGCACCGTGCCCTCGCTGGCTCCGCTGGTCACGGTGGTGGCCAGGCCGAAACCCCAGGCGGTCTGCGCGTCACTCACGCGCCGAGTCTACGGAGCCGGGACTACTGGCCGGTGCGCCCGTCGATGCACTCGCGGAGCAGGTCGGCGTGACCGACATGGCGGGCGTACTCCTCGATCATGTGCACGATGATGTCGCGAGCCTCGTTGCGGTCGCCCTCGGGCCCGACCATCGTCCCCAGATCGTCGATGCGGGCGTAGACCTCACGGGCGTGAGCCACCTCGGTGCGCCAGCTCGCCCAGGCCTCGGCCACGACGGCGTCCTCGGGCACCGCGCCGTTGAAGTCCCAGTCGTGGTCCTCGGGCAGCTTGAACAGGCGCGGCAGGTCTTGCTGCTCCTCGATGAACCGGCGGAACCACCCGTGCTCGACCTGGGCCAGGTGTCGCACCAGGCCCAGCAGCGACATGCTCGACGGCGGGACCGCCCGCTGCGCCAGCTGCTCGGCATCCAGGCCCTCGCACTTCATCTCGAAGGTGAGCCGGTAGTGGTCGAGGTACGCCGCGAGGTTCTCCTTCTCGCCGACCGTCACGACCTCGGTCTCGCGGGGGTCGTCGTCGGGGTCGACCCACATGTCGGGGAACTGACGGGCAGGCTGCTCGGTCATGCGCCCACCGTGGCGGCAACCCGACCCACGCGCAAACCGATTGCTCGCCGCCGCCCTCCGTCCACCCCTGGCGCGGCAATCGATTCGCACCCGCGTGCGGGCACGCCGTACGCTGTGACCACAGGCGTTCGAGCCGTCATCAGCGGCGAGCCTTTCGGAAGAACGGGTCGAGCAGAGTCGAGACCTCAGTAGAACCGGACGGGTGGGCCCGTCATCGCCTTGGACCGAGAGCGGTCACGTCCCCGGACGTGGCAAGCGAGGTGGTACCGCGGCAGCCCTCCACCGGAGGCGGCCGTCCTCGCAGGTTTCGAGACGGGCGCCAGGGTGACCTCCGGTTCCTGAGGAGGCGCGCCAGCGCCGTCTCGAAGGGCAACCAGCGAGGACACCGCATGACGTACCCCCAGGTCTCCAGCGACCCGCACGCCGAGGGCGGCGTACCGGCGACGCCGAAGTTCCCCCAGCTCGAGGAGCGGGTGCTCGCCTACTGGAAGGACGACGACACGTTCCGGGCCTCGGTCGAGCAGCGGGACGCCGGCGAGAACGGCGACAACGAGTTCGTCTTCTACGACGGGCCGCCGTTCGCCAATGGGCTGCCGCACTACGGCCACCTGCTGACCGGCTACGTCAAGGACCTGATCCCGCGCTACCAGACGATGCGCGGACGCCGGGTCGAGCGCCGGTTCGGCTGGGACACCCACGGGCTGCCGGCCGAGCTCGAGGCGATGCGCCAGCTCGGCATCAAGACGACCGACGAGATCCTCGAGATGGGCATCGAGGCGTTCAACGCCGAGTGCCGCAAGTCGGTCTTCGAGTACACCGACGAGTGGCGCGACTACGTCACCCGCCAGGCCCGCTGGGTCGACTTCGACCACGACTACAAGACCCTCGACCGCGACTACATGGAGTCGGTCATGTGGGCGTTCAAGCAGCTGCACGACAAGGGGCTGGCCTACGAAGGCTTCCGGGTGCTGCCCTACTGCTGGAACGACGAGACGCCGCTGTCCACCCACGAGCTGCGGATGGACGAGGACGTCTACCAGCCGCGTCAGGACCCGGCCGTCACAGTCGGGCTGCGGCTCGAGACTGGTGAGCTGGCCCTGGTCTGGACGACGACGCCGTGGACGCTCCCGGCCAACCTCGGGATCATGGTCGGCCCGGATATCGACTACGTGGTCGTCGAGTCCGACTTCACCGGCACCACCGAGCGGTACGTCGTGGGCGAGGCCCGGCTGGCGGCGTACGCCCGCGAGCTGGGGGAGGACCCCGTCGTCATAGAGCGACTCACGGGGGCCGACCTGCTCGGGCGCTCCTACACGCCGCCGTTCTCCTACTACGAGGGCCACGCGAAGGCCCACCGGGTATTCCCCGCCGAGTTCGTCACCACCGAGGACGGCACCGGGCTGGTGCACACCGCCGGCGCCTTCGGTGAGGAGGACAAGAACGTCACCGACCGTGAGGGCATCGAGCTCGTCGTGCCGGTCGGCAAGGACGGCAGGTTCACGGCTCCCGTGACCGACTACGAGGGGATGCACGTCTTCGACGCCAACCTCGCGATCATCGACCACCTCAAGGCCGAGACCCGTCACTCCGGCGGGTCCGGGTCGGTCACGCCGGGAACGGTGCTGCTGCGCCGCGAGCCCTACGAGCACTCCTACCCGCACTGCTGGCGCTGCCGCGAGCCGCTGATCTACATGGCGGTGTCGTCGTGGTTCGTCAGCACCACCAAGATCCGCGACCGGATGCTCGACCTCAACCAGCAGATCCGCTGGGTGCCCGAGCACGTCAAGGACGGCCAGTTCGGCGAGTGGCTGGAGAACACCCGGGACTGGTCGATCTCGCGCAACCGGTTCTGGGGCAGCCCGATCCCGGTCTGGCAGAGCGACGATGCGGCGTACCCCCGCATCGACGTGTACGGCTCGCTGGACGAGCTGGAGCGCGACTTCGGCGTACGCCCCGACGACCTGCACCGGCCGTTCATCGACGAGCTGACCCGACCCAACCCCGACGACCCTCGTCCTGAGGGGGAGCGCTCCACGATGCGGCGGGTCACCGACGTGCTCGACTGCTGGTTCGAGTCGGGGTCGATGAGCTTCGCGCAGGTGCACTACCCGTTCGCGAACGCCGAGTGGTTCGAGCACCACTTCCCGGGTGACTTCATCGTCGAGTACATCGGCCAGACCCGCGGCTGGTTCTACACGATGCACGTGCTCGCGTCGGCGCTGTTCGAGCGGCCGGCCTTCGAGACCTGCGTCAGCCACGGGATCGTGCTCGGCAGCGACGGCAACAAGATGTCGAAGTCGCTGCGCAACTATCCCGACGTGCGCGAGGTCTTCGACCGCGACGGCGCCGACGCGATGCGCTGGTTCCTGATGCAGTCGCCGATCCTGCGCGGCGGCAACCTGATCGTGACCGAGCAGGCGATCCGCGAGGGCGTCCGCCAGGTGCTGATCCCGCTGTGGAACTGCTGGTACTTCTTCGCCCTCTACGCCAACGCCGCGTCGT
>JBPCQY010000203.1:0-2969 GCA_050997635.1 Nocardioides sp. | reverse complement strand
TGTGGCTGGTGGGCCGGGTCGGGCTGTTCTTCGACCTGTGGTTCGCCGCACTCTGCATCGCGCTGGCGCTGCGGGTGCGGCCGCAGGACTTCTTCACCGTCGGCGTGCTGCCGCCGCTGCTGATGGTCGGCACCTTCGTGCTGCTGGCGGTGCACGATCCCTCGCTGCTCGGCCGCCAGGGCGACGGCGTCGTCCAAGCGGTCACGAGCGGGCTGGCCCACCACAGCATCGCCCTCGTGGTCGGCTACGCAGCCAGCCTGGCCATTCTGGTCACCCGCCAGCGGATTGCCCGCTAGACCTCGAACCGATCCGGGTCGCCCGCTCCGCGGCGTACCACCACCGGGGCCGGGTCCGACCAGTCCACGACGGTCGTCGGCTCGGCCGGCGTCTCGCCCGCCTCGACGACGAGGTCGACGTCGTGGTCGAGGTCCTCCTTGACCTCCCAGCCCATGGTGCGGGGCTCGGTCTCACCCGGCAGGATCAGCGAGCTGGTCAGCATCGGCTCGCCGAGCTCGCTCAGGATCGCCTGCACCAGCACATGGTCGGGGATGCGGACCCCGACGGTGCGCTTCTTGGGGTGCATCAGCCGCCGCGGGACCTCGCCGCTGGCCGGCAGGATGAACGTGTAGGGCCCCGGTGTCACCGCGCGTACGGCGCGGAACGCGTGGTTGCTCACCTGGACGAACTGGCCCAGCTGGGCGAAGTCCTTGCACATCAGCGTGAAGTGGTGCTTCTCATCGAGGCCGCGGATGCGCAGGATCCGGTCGCGGCCCTCCCGGTTGTCGAGCCGCGCACCGAGGGCGTAGCCGGAGTCCGTCGGGTAGGCGATCAGTTGGTCGTCCCGCAGCGCCTTGGCCACCTGCGACACCAGCCGCGGCTGCGGGTTGTCGGGATGGATGTCGAGATAGCGGGCCACCGGCCGAGTCTAGGGTGTGTCTCCCTGTCCCATGGCCTGCTGCGCGCCACGCGCCCTAGGTCCCAACGGTCCGACCCAGCCCGGGAGGAGCGCCTCGATGATCCGGCCGAGCGACACCCCGCCGTACCTGCGCCGGTACGTCGTCGTCGGCATCGCCAACACCTGCATCGACCTCGGGCTCTTCGCGCTGCTGCACGGCGCGCTCGGGATCACGTTGGCCAACTTCGTCTCGACGTCGTGCGGCATGACCTTCAGCTTCCTGGTCAACGGGCGCTGGACGTTCGGGCACCAGCGAAGGACCGTGCGGCAGGCCGCGTTGTTCCTGGCGACGACCGGCGGTTCGCTGTGGGTCGCCCAGCCCCTGGTCATCCACGGCCTGGTCGCGCTCCTGGGCGATCACTACGTGCTCGCCGCCAAGGTGGTGGCGATCGGGGTCGCTATCGTCTTGAACTTCCTCGGCTACCGCTTCGTCGTGTGGCGGCCCACTACTTCTGGGCGGCCCGTAGATCCCGACGAAGCTCGGGCGGCAACGCGAAGATGAGCGACTCCTCGGCGCTGTGTACGGCCTGCGCGTCGGGGTAGCCCCGCTCGGACAGGAACGCGAGGACGCCGTCCACCAACGCCTCCGGCACGCTAGCGCCCGAGGTGACGCTGACCTTGTCGACGCCGTCGAGCCAGGCCTCGTCGATCTCGGAGGCGTCGTCGACGCGGTACGACGTCTTGGCGCCCGCCTCGAGCGCGACCTCGACGAGGCGCACCGAGTTGGAGGAGTTGCCCGAGCCGACCACGATCACGAGGTCGGCGTCGTGGGCGATCTCCTTGACCGCGAGCTGCCGGTTCTGGGTGGCGTAGCAGATGTCGTCGCTGGGCGGGTCGAGCAGCTCGGGGAACCGCTCGCGGATCGCGGCCACGGTCTCGAGCGTCTCGTCGACCGACAGCGTGGTCTGCGAGAGCCACGCGACCTTCGACGCGTCGCGGACCACGATGCCGGGTACGTCGGCCGGGCTCTGCACGAGCTGGATGTGCTCGGGCGCCTCACCGGAGGTGCCCTCGACCTCCTCGTGGCCCTCGTGGCCGATCAGCAGGATGTCGTAGTCGGTGTCGGCGAACCGCTTCGCCTCGTGGTGCACCTTGGTCACCAGCGGGCAGGTGGCGTCGATGGTCTTGAGGCCGCGCTCGGCAGCCTCGCTGTGCACCGTCGGCGAGACGCCGTGGGCGGAGAAGACGACGGTGGCGCCCTCGGGCACCTCGTCGAGCTCCTCGACGAAGATCGCCCCGAGGGCTTCGAGGGTCTCCACTACGTGCTTGTTGTGCACGATCTGCTTGCGGACGTAGATCGGGGCGCCGTAGTGGTCCAACGCCTTCTCCACCGTGACCACGGCCCGGTCGACACCGGCGCAGTAGCCACGGGGAGCAGCCAGGATGACGCGACGGTCGGACGGTTCGGTCGGCTGGCTCACGCGCACAGTCTATGAGCCACCCGAAGACGGCCGGGGGCGCGCACGATCTCGGCCCCCGGCATCGTGATCCTGACCGACCTCGCCACGATCGTCCCAGCCAGAGGCGGGGCGCAGTGCTGCCCCTCACCTGACAGTGGTCGGCACTACTGTGTCCGGCATGGCGCTGGAGTCCTCACCGCAGGACCCGCAGCCGCTGCGTGCTGTCACCCAGGCAGTGAAGGGATGGATCGAACGGCTCGGCTGGGTCTGGGTCGAGGGTCAGCTGATCGAGATCAACCGCCGCTCGGGCGCGAAGTGGGCCTTTCTCACCTTGCGCGACAAGCTGGCCGAGGTGTCGGTCAGCATCAGCGTCTCCCCGGTCGCGCTGGCGGAAGCCGGTCCGCTGCCCGAGGGCGCGACCGTCGTCGCACACCTCAAGCCCAGCTTCTACTCCCCCAACGGACGGTTCTCCTTCTACTGTGACGGGATCCGGGCGGTCGGCGAGGGCCAGCTCCGCGCCCGGCTCGAGCAGCGCCGGCGGGCGCTCCAGGCCGAAGGGTTGTTCGACCCCGCACGCAAGAAGAGACTGCCGTTCCTGCCCGGCGGGATCGGGC
>JBPCQY010000163.1:0-11258 GCA_050997635.1 Nocardioides sp. | reverse complement strand
ACGCGTACGGCGCCCGACCTGGCGCCGACGTACCCGCGCTTCGGGGAGTTCCTGGCGATGCGCGACCGACTCGACCCCGACCGGGTCTTCGCCAACGCCTACCTGCGCCAGGTCCTGGGCGACTGAGGTCGACTCGGTGACGGCTCATGGAGTTCTGGTGCTGGCAGGCCCCCCGTGCGCTGGCAAGACCTCGGTCGGCAGGGCGCTCGCGGACGGCTCGTCGCTCCGCACGATCTATGTCGAGGTCGACGCGCTCTTCTCGCTCCTGCTTCCGGCGTCGGACCGCAACCGGAACGACCGGATGCTCGCCTACGACGCGGCGCACGCTCTCGCTCGCCTCCTGTTCGGGCGGGGACACACTCCGGTGCTCGAGTGCACCTACGCTCGACGCGAGCAACGGGCCAGCCTGCTGAGGGCCCTGGCGGACATCCCAGACGCACGCTTGTGGATCGTGGACCTCTTCGTGTCCCCCGACGATGCGGTCGAGCGTTTCCGACGGCGGCACCAGGCCACGGATCTCGACGAAGAGCTGGTGCGCGAGCGGGCAGAGACCTTCCCGTACTTCGACCAGGCCCTCCGGCTGGAGTCCTCCACGGCCACTCCGGAGGACCTGGCTCACCACATCGCCACCTGGTTGGGGCACCAGCCTGGGTCGGTTCGGCGACAGCGATGGGCCGAAGGGGGCAAGGGTTGGGACTGACCCCTCCTGCTCGTGACCAGACCAACGCCGGCCCGCGGGGCGTCGAGCGCTCCAGCCCCGCATGATCGCCGCGAGGCGCCACACGATGCAGACCACGGCACCGGGTGGTCGAGGGCGCGGCCGGCACAATCAGTAGCCCAACGTCGTACCGGCGTGGCGCGCCGTGGCGGTGGACTCGCGCGCGGGTGTCGCTGGCGTAGGCTCGGCGCCACGGAAGACAGAGCAGGAGCGGACCAGGAGAGATGGTGCACCTCACCCCCACCGGGCTGAGCGAGGACGGCAGACGCCTGCTCCTGCTCAGTGATGCCGGGGTCGAGTTCACGGTCGACGTCGACGCCCGCCTCCGAGCCGCCCTGCGCGGCGACCACGCCCGCCTCGGCCAGTTGGAGATCACGATGGACTCGACCCTTCGCCCCCGCGACATCCAGGCCCGCATCCGCGCGGGCGAGACGCCGGAGGCCGTCGCGCAGGCGGCCCAGACCACGGCCGACGCGATCATGCCGTACGCCGCGCCCGTGCTGGCCGAGCGGGCCCACGTGGCCCAGCGCGCCCAGAAGGCCTCCGTACGCCGGCGGGCCGGTGACGGCACCGGCAACGCCGGCGCGCGCAACCTGGGCGACGCCGTCGGCGCCTACCTGCGCTCGCTCAACGTGGACCCCGGCATCGTCACCTGGGACTCCTGGCGCCGTGAGGACGGGCGCTGGACGCTCACCGGCGACTACAGCCACCGCGAGCGCAGCGGCTCTGCCCAGTTCACCTTCGACGCGCCGGGCAACTACGTGGTGGCCGAGAACGCCGACGCCCGGTGGCTGATCGGTGAGCTGGTGGCACCGGCGGCCAAGGCGGACCAGGCCAGCGCCCCGCGTGACGAGCTCCGGACCCGCCGGCGGCGACTGGCCGCCGTACCTCCCGAGGAGCTGCCACTCGGGGCCGACGCGATCGACCTGGTCCACGAGGACGACTCGCTCGGGGCCGAGCACGACCTCGACGGCTACCTCGATGACACCGCGACCTCGATGCCCGCGGTCGAGGATCCCGTCGCCGAGGAGCCGGTCGCCGAGGAGGCCGCGGCCGAGCCCACCGAGGCCGAGACCGAGCCGGTCGCCGAGGATGAGGCCGCGAAGCCGGCCAAGACCCGCCGCAAGGGCCGCTCCTCGGTGCCGAGCTGGGACGAGATCATGTTCGGCGGCGGCTCCGGCAAGGAGTGAGCCGGCCCGTGTCCGGAGGCGGATGATCGGGCCCCCTCGGGATAGTCCCCGACGAAGTGGTCGTGACATGGCCCGATCCGGAGCCATTTCGTCGGGGACTATCCAGAAGTCAGCCCAGTCGGCGTTCCGGGTGCAAAGCATGGCTTACCACGTGTTCCCCGACTCGGCCGCCGCCCGCGGCGAGGGGTCCCAGGGCACCCGCGAGTCCGAGCAGATCATGCTGGCCCGGGTGTTCAAGGGCATCCACTGGTAGGACATGATCGGACCCGTGGCTGAACTGCACTTCTTCACCGGCACGATGGACTCCGGCAAGAGCACCCTGGCCCTGCAGACCAACCACAACCACGCGGCGCGCGGTCGGGTCGGCCGCATCTTCACGACCCTTGACCGCGCGGGTGAGGCGATCCTCTCAAGCCGGCTGGGCCTGACCCACGACGCCATCGAGGTCGACGAGAGCTTCGACTTCTGGCGGTACGCCGTCGACGAGCTCACCCACGGCGGCCGGATCGACTACGTGATCTGTGACGAGGCGCAGTTCTACACGCCCAAGCAGATCGACGAGCTCGCCAAGGTCGTCGACGAGCTGCAGATCGACGTGTTCGCGTTCGGCATCCTCACCGACTTCCGCTCCCGGATGTTCCCCGGCAGCGGCCGCCTGGTCGAGCTGGCGGACCGGATGAACGTGCTCCAGGTCGAGGCGCTGTGCTGGTGCGGCAAGCGCGCGACCCACAACGCCCGCACCGAGAACGGCGCCATGGTCGTCGAGGGCGAGGTGATCGTGGTCGGTGACGTCGACCAGGACGACCACGTCGCCGTTGGCTACGAGGTGCTCTGCCGCCAGCATCACCGCCGCCGCCTCACTGCCGCCCGCGCCAAGGCGGTCAGCCTGGCCCCCGAGCCCCTGCCCTTCGGCTGATGATCCGGCCCGGGCTCCTCCTCGACGTCGCCGACCTCGACTCGGTCAAGGACCTGATCCTGCTCGACACCCGGCTCGCGCTCACCGGCCCCGGCGGCCGCCAGCAGTATGACGCCGGGCACCTGCCCGGCGCGGCGTACGTCGATCTCGACGACGACCTGTCCTCGCCGCCGGGCGTGGGCGGGCGTCACCCGCTCCCCGAGCCGGAGGACTTCGTCGCCGCCATGCGGCGCGCGGGCGTACGCCGCGACTCCGTCGTCGTCGGGTACGACGCCGGGCCGGCGACCGTCGCGTCCCGCCTGTGGTGGCTGCTGCGCGACTACGGGCACGTCGACGTGATGGTGCTCGACGGCGGACTGGCCGCCTGGGTCGCCGCCGGTGGCGAGCTCTCGACCGAGCCGGTGAACCCGGCCCCGGGCGACTGGATCGGCTCGCCCGGTGAGATGCCGGTGGTCGACGCCGAGGGCGCCCTCGAGCGCGCGACGAGTGGCCTGCTGGTCGACGTCCGCGCCGGCGAGCGGTTCAGCGGCGAGACCGAACCGCTCGACCCGGTCGCGGGTCACATCCCGGGGGCGGTCAACCTGCCGCTGGCCGGAAACACCGGCGACGAGGGCCGGTTCCTCGGGCCGCTGGCGCTGCGCGAGCGGTTCGCCGCCCTCGACGGCCCGGTCGCGGCGTACTGCGGATCGGGCGTGACCGCCACCCAGACCGTGCTGGCGCTGCGGCTGGCGGGACGCGACGCCGCGCTCTACCCGGGCTCCTGGAGCGGCTGGATCGCCGACGGCTCGCGGGAGGTGGCGACGGGGCCGGCCTGAGGCTCGTCGTACCAGCGCAGGGCGGAGAGCGGGCTGGACTCGGTCGGGGCCGCCTCGATTCGCGTCGGCGCCGTACCGCCGAGATGGCGGGGGTGCCACGGCGCGTCCTCGCCCGGCGCCGGCCGGTGGCGCTCCTGCGTCTGGAGCTCGGTGAGCATGCCCTGCAGCAGCCGGCCGAGCGCGACCGTCTCGGCGCGTACGTCGGCGCCCCGGGCCAGGTGCAGGGGTTCGCCGACGCTGATGCTGACGGGCCGCCCGCGGGTCAGGTCGGTCGGCCGCCGGGAGGTCGCGATCCGTTGGGGGCCCCAGATCGTCAGCGGCACCAACGGCGCCCCCGTCTCGGCGGCCAGGGCCACCGCACCCGGCATGAGCGAGCGCACGTCGTACGCCTGGCTGATGCCGGCCTCGGGGAAGATGCCGACCACCTCGCCCTCACGCAGCATCCGGCGGGCGGTGAGGTACGCCGCGGCTGGCGCCTCGCGGTCGACCGGGATGTGGCGCATCGCGCGCATGAACGGCCCGGCGAACGGGTTCGCGAAGACGTCGTGGCGGGTCAGGAACCGTACGTAGCGGGGTTGCGCCGCCAACCCGACGAGGGTGAAGTCCAGGAAGCTCACGTGGTTGCTCGCCAGCACGACCGGCCCGGCCGGGGGCATCCGGTCGGCGCCCTCGACCTCGATCCGCAGCCCGAGCGCACGGAAGAGGAGCCGGGCCGCACCGATCACGGGCGGGTAGACCAGGTCCATGGTGGGCATTCGGCTCGCTCTCGATCGGCGG
This sequence comes from Nocardioides sp., assembly GCA_050997635.1. GTDB lineage: Bacteria > Actinomycetota > Actinomycetes > Propionibacteriales > Nocardioidaceae > Nocardioides. The sequence continues at coordinate 6,842 of JBPCQY010000163.1, read as the reverse complement.
ATTTCAGTCCAGCAGGATCGGGATGCGCATCTCGACCGGCGTCAGCGAGCCGTGCAGCCCCACCAGCGACATCTCGTAGCCGAAGTCGACGCTCGACATCAGCGCGTGGTCGTCGCGGCAGGCCACGATCACGTCGCCGAGCCGGGGCAGCACCCCCGCCGACACCGGCCCGAACCAGCCGCGCCCGATCGCCGCGGCGCGGGTCTGCACGCACGCACGTTCCCCCAGCACCTCGGCCCAGGTGGCGGCCACGTCGTCGACCGCGCCAGCGCGGCAGTAGACGTGGCGAAACCGGGCTTCGCCCCCGAGCAGGGCGACGCCGTCGCGCAGCCCCGGCACCTCGTCGACGTCGATCCGGCTCTCGAGGGGCGAGTCGAGCATCCCGTGGTCGGCGACGACGACGAGCCGGGTCTCGGTCGGCAGCGACTCGCGCAGCTGCTCGAGCTGGGCGTCGATCATCGACAGCTGCTGGAGCCACTGGCTCGACGCGACGCCGTAGCGGTGGCCGGTCCAGTCGAGGTCGCCGTCGTAGAGATAGGTCAGCGAGGGCCGCTCGCGCGAGGCGGCGACGGCGGCCGCGATCCGTTCGCCGGCGCGGTCGGCGCCCAGGTAGTCGACGCCGCGGACCGAAGCCCGGGTCAGGCCGGAGTCCTCGAACTCCCGCTTGTTGACCACCGTCACGTGGACTCCCGCGCGGCGCAGCCCGGCCAGCGCGGTGTCGCGCGGCTGCCACTCGACCGGGTCGACCTCCTTGCTCCACCACAGGTGGTTGAGCAGCCGGTCGGTGCCGGGGATCCGCGCGGTGAAGCCGACCAGTCCGTGGGCGCCGGGCGGCAGCGCCGTACCGAACGACGTGAGCGAGGTGGCCGTCGTCGACGGCACGCCGGCGGTGCCGGTGGTCTGGTCCAGACTGGCAAGGTACGGCGCGGCGTGGGCGTGGCGTGCCAGCAGGTCGGCCCCGAGACCGTCGACCAGGAACACGACGTACGAGGATGCCTCTGGTAGCTCCAGGCGTTCTGACCCGGCTGGTTGCGAAGGGTGCGCAGCACCCGGCTCGACACCGAGCGCCGAGCCGACCGCCGGGACGACGTCGGCGAGCGTCCGCCCGCCGTACGCCGGCTCGACGAAGTCGCTCACCGTCGGGTCACAGGGTGTGGGTCCGCGCCGAGAGCAGCTCGGCGAACGCCAGCAGGTCGGGCACCGCGTCGGGTCCGTCGGCGGTGGCCGAGACCCGCAGCGAGAAGTCGTCGGAGGCGAGCACCCCGGTGTAGCCGTGGTCGGCGTCGCAGTCGGGGTCACCGCAGGTGGCTGGCTCGAGGTCCATCCGGGCGACGCCGCCCCAGCCGATGGTGAGCACGGCCTCGGCCGGCGGCTGTGCGCCCTCGGTCGGGTTGGCGATCATCCGGGTCACCACGACCGACTTGACCGACGAGAGCGCGATGGCCTCCGTCGAGGTCGAGGTGTACGGCGCCGGCAGCATCTCGTCGGCCTCGTGCTCGTCGGTGTGCGCCAGGATCAGCCGGCTCGGCGTCAGCACGACGACGGTGAGGTGGCGGCGTACCTCGTCCCGCTCGAACGTCGGCTCGTGGTGCACGTAGAACGACACGACGTCCTCGCCCGCCACCGCGCTGAGCACGCCGTCCGACACGACCTCCGGGTAGTAGCCGGCGCGGTCGATGGCCTCCCTCAGGTCCTGCATGGGATGGAGTCTGTCACGCGGCCCCTCTCGGGTGATGTCGCAGTGCACGAGACCTCACTCACCGACTGGCCAGTGCTCCATGTCCAGCTCCGGCATCGGGAAGTCCCGGGGGTTGCCCGTCATCAGGGTCCCAGAGCTCAGGACCGTCGCGGCCGCGATCAGGACATCCGCTGGGGCGAGCGTGACCCCGCGCGCCGAGAATCTGCGCCGCCACTCTCCAGCCGCTCTGGCCGTGTCCTCGTGGATCGGGAGCACCACCAGTCCGGCGATCAGCGAGTCGATCGCCTCGTGCTCGCCTGGCAGGAGCCCGCGGACGATCTCCTCCACGTTGAGGGCCGTCGTGGCTGGGACGTCGCCCGCCTCGATCAGCCGGGCGACCCTCGCAACGGCAGGCCGCCCACGCAGGTAGTCGATCAGCACGGTGGAGTCCAACACCGCGAGCACGTCTCAGCCGACTCGACCCGGGTCGACGCGGCGCTGCCGTCGCACCCACGCCGCCGGATCGTCGTCCCACTCGTGCCCGGAGTCGGAGATCGTGCCGGTCGCCCCCTCAAGGGACCGGCGGCGGCTCTCCTGGCGCACCGCCAGCTCGATGGCCCGCCGTACGAACGCGCTGCGCCCGCGGCTGCCCGCGAGCTCGTCGACCTCACGGACCAACTGGTCGGCGAGCTCTATGTGCATACGCATGTGTTGACTTTAGCCCACAAGCGGGTGGCTCTCAGCCGGGGATGGTGTCCTCGACCGCCGACGGCATCCGGCGCACGAACCAGTCCGAGCGCGGGTCGAGCACCGGGTCGACCCGGCCGCGGGCGGTCAGCACCGTCGCACCCTCGGACCCGACCAGCACGAGGGCGAGCTCCAGCGACGAGACCTGGGGCAGGTCGTGCTGCAGCTGGGCGACTCGCTGGATCAGCCTCTCGATCTCGGCCACGTCGACCAGGTCGCTGCCGCGGTAGCCGAACAGCATCGGCGCCGACTTGATCTCGCGCACCATCGCGGCGGCGTCGTGGCTGTCGAGAGGCGGGATCCGGAACGACCGGTCCTCCAGCAGCTCGGTCAGCGGCCCGGAGATCCCGAAGGAGACCACCGGTCCGAACAGCGGGTCCTCCATGCTCCGGATGCTGACGGGCACCCCCGGGTCGGCGTTCTTCTGGACGACGAAGCCAGCAGTCTCGGGGTCGGTGATGATCGCGTTGAGCGACTTCCACGCGTCGCGCATCTCGGTCGAGGTGTCGATGTTGCGCCACACGTGCGCCAGGTCGGGACGCTCGCGCAGCCGGTCGGTGGTGGCCTTGAGCACGACGTCCCACCCGAGCTCGCGCCCGGCCCTCTGCGCGTCCCGCAGGGTCGTGACCCCGCGGGTCTCCCACAGCTCGATGCCGTACGCCGCGAGCAGGTCGGTCAGCTCGTCGCCGTCGAGGTCCTTGCCGTCGGGGTGGTCGATGAGCAGCCGGTGCACCAGGCCCTTGGCGGAGCACAGGTCGGTCTCGTCGTTGGCCGCGGCCGGACCGTTGGGGGTGCGCAACCACACGGCGTACTCCACGACGCGCGCGAGCGAGCGCACCGCCGCCTCGACCGCGGGGTACGACGGCACCGAGCCGCGGCCGGCGGTCGACCCGGCCACGTCGGGCACCCGCAGCAGCTCGGGCACCCCCTCGGCGCCGAGGAACGACGACACGAGGGGCTTGTCGGACTGCTCCCCCACGGCCGCCAGCACGTCGGCCACCTCACGGCTGGAGACGTCGATCGGCGGGATGTAGACCGCCACCACCGAGTCGACCTCGGGATCGTCGATCGCGGCGTCGAGGGCGGCCTCGAAGTCCTCGGCCGTCGCGTCCGAGCCGAGCGAGGCCGAGCGGTTCACCACGAGACCGACCGACGACGCGGCGTCGGCGGCCAGCAGCAGCAGGGCGTCGGAGTTGCCGACGACCGCGACCCGGCGACCGCGCGGCAGCGGCTGGTGGGCCAGCAGCTGGGCGACGTCGAACATGTCGTCGAGGGTGTCGACCTGGATCACACCGGCCTGGCGGAACATCGCGTCGACGGCCTGCGGCGGCGCCGCGATCTTGCGTACGGCGTGCCCCATCGGCACGCCCTGGGTGGTGCGGCCCGACCGGACCACGATGATCGGCTTGCGCAGCGAGACCCGGCGCGCGATCCGGCTGAACTTGCGCGGGTTGCCGATCGACTCGAGGTAGAGCAGCACGACCTCGGTGGAGTCGTCATCCTCCCAGTACTGAAGGAGGTCGTTGCCCGACACGTCGGCGCGGTTGCCGGCACTGACGAACGTCGAGAGCCCGAGGCCGCGGTTGTTGACCTTCTCCAGGATCGCCGAGCCGAGCGCGCCCGACTGGCAGAAGAAGCCGGCGCGTCCGCGCGCCGGCATCAGCGACGACAGCGACGCGTTGAGCGAGACGGCGGGGTCGGTGTTGATGATGCCGAGACAGTTGGGTCCGACGATCCGCAGCCCGTAGGACCGCGCCAGCCCGACCAGCCGGCGTTGGCGCCGGCGCCCATCCTCCCCGGTCTCGGCGAAGCCCGACGAGATCACGACCAGGCCCGAGACGCCCTTGGCCGCGCAGTCGAGCACGACGTCCTGTACCGCGTCGGCCGGTACGGCGACGATCGCGACGTCCACGTCGCCCGGGATGTCGGCCACCGAGGCGTACGCCGGCAGCCCGGACACCGCAGGCGTCTTGGGGTTTACGACGTACACCCGGCCCGTGTAGTCGCCGAGCACGAGGTGGCGCACCAGTGCCTGGCCGATGGTGTCCTGGCGCCGCGAGGCGCCGATGACCGCAACCGAGCGCGGGTTGAAGAACTTCTGGATCGAGGCCGCCTCGGCGCGGTGCTCGCGGCTGGCCATCACCCCGATCGCCGTGTCGGTCGGCTCGATCGCGAACTCCAGCATCATCACGCCGTCCTCGTAGGTGCTCATGAGGCGGTAGCCGGCGTCACGGAATGTCTGGATCATCCGCTGGTTGTCGGGGAGGATCTCGGCCACGAACGTCTCGATCTCGCGCTCGCGGCCGGCCTGGGCCAGGTGCTCGAGCAGCAGCTGGCCGATCCCGCGGCCCTGCTGGGAGTCCTCGACCAGGAACGCGACCTCGGCGCGGTGCTCGTCGTCGGCCTCGTAGCTGCCGAGCGCGATCATCCGCTGGCTGAGCACCATCACGAGGGCCACCCGCTTGACGTGGTCGACCTGGGTGAAGCGCTTCACGTCACGCTCGGACAGGCGCGGCATCGGTGAGAAGAACCGGTAGTACTTCGACTTGTCGGAGACCCGGGCGTAGAAGTCCACGAGCAGCTCGGCGTCCTCGGGCACGATCGGCCGGATGTGGGCGGTCCTCCCGTCGCGCAGCAGGACGTCGGCCTCCCAGTGCCTCGGGGCGACGGGCGGCTGTGCCTGGTGATGCTGGGCGTCGGTGGACGTCACGCACAGAACCTACCGGCTCCGGCCGCCCTCGAAGGCGAGCTAGGGCAGGGCCGAGCCCACGTCGGTGTGCGTGAAGTCGCCTCCGGTGAACAGCAATGGCTCGCCGGTGACCGACGCGAGTGCATAGCTGAAGCAGTCGCCGAAGTTGAGCCGGGCCGGATGCCCCGAGCCACGACCGAAGTCGCGGTAGGCAGCCCGGGCGATCCTGGCCTGCTCCTCGTCGACCGGCACCACGGAGATCCCCGCGTCGGCCAGGAGTCGATCGAATCGTCGGGTCACGGTCGGGTCGCGGGCCCCGTCGACCACGATGCACGCCTCCAGCCAGGTGGCGGCCGAGATCCGCGGCTGGGCGTCGGCCGCGAGTACGTCGACGATCCGGTGCCACCCGGGCTCGCCCTTCGCCACCGCCACCAATGCGGACGCGTCCACGATCACCGCGGCAGGCCCACGTCGTCGTACAGCTCGGCCTCGGTCGCCGACATCGCCGCCCGCGCCCCGTCGGACATCGCGGCGTGCAGCTCGCCCACGGCCGTGTCGATGCGAAGCCGCCGAGCCGGAACCACCCCCTGGTCGTCGAGCCCCGCCAGCAGCCGCTCGAGGGCCTCCTCGATCACGCGGGTCTGGGTCTGGCCCGTCAGCCGGGCAGCCTCGCGAGCCAACGCATGAACGCGCTCGTTCTTGATGTTGAGACTCACGACGTACACCTTACACCCTCGCCGTTACACCCGGGCACCCTCTGTGCCCGACCCGATGGGTCCGCCTCTGGTCCGCGTCGCGCCGGATCGTGTACGGCGTGCCCCGTCCGCAGCGTCGGTGCGACCCGGAAGAATGGGGCCATGGCCCGCGGCAAGACGAAGCAAGACCTGCCCGACGACTTCGAGGAGCACATCCTCGACATCGACGTCGGCGAGGAGATGCGCTCCTCGTTCCTCGAGTACGCCTACTCGGTCATCTACTCCCGCGCGCTGCCCGACGCCCGCGACGGTCTCAAGCCCGTGCAGCGCCGGATCCTGCACACGATGGACCGGATGGGCCTGCTTCCCGACCGGGGACACGTCAAGAGCGCCCGGGTGGTCGGCGAGGTCATGGGTCGGCTCCACCCGCACGGTGACACCGCGATCTACGACGCGCTGGTGCGCCTGGCGCAGCCGTGGTCGATGCGGCTGCCGATGATCGACGGCCACGGCAACTTCGGCTCGCCCGACGACTCACCCGCCGCGATGCGCTACACGGAGTGTCGGATGGCTCCGGCCGCAGCTGCCATGACGTCGAGCATCGACGAGGCCACGGTCGACTTCCGAGCCAACTACGACAGTCGCGAGCTCGAACCGGTCGTGCTGCCGTCGTCGATCCCCCACCTCGTGGTCAACGGGACGACCGGCATCGCGGTCGGCATGGCCACCAACTGTGCCCCCCACAACCTGATCGAGGTCGTCTCGGCGCTCAAGCACCTCATCGGCAGGCCGGGCGCCGGCATCGACGACCTGATGCGCTACATCCCCGGACCCGACCTCCCCACCGGCGGCAAGATCGTCGGCCTCGAAGGCATCCGCGACGCCTACGAGACCGGTCGCGGCAGCTTCCGGATGCGCGCCACCGCCCGGGTCGAGACGGTCGGCCGACGCAAGGGCATCGTCGTCACCGAGCTCCCCTACGGTGTGGGCACCGAGAAGGTGGTCGAGCGGATCAAGACCCTGGTGCTGGGCA
>JBPCQY010000153.1:0-4344 GCA_050997635.1 Nocardioides sp. | reverse complement strand
CGCCCAGCAGCACCATCCGGTCGGCGAAGGGTACGACGCGCTCGAGGCGGTGCTCGGCGAGCAGGACCGAGGTGCCGACGTCGTGGACCAGACGGGTCAGGGTGGCCAGCACGTCCTCGGCGGCGGTGGGGTCGAGCGCCGAGGTCGGCTCGTCGAGCACGAGCAGCCGTGGGTGCATGGTGAGCACCGATCCGATCGCGACCCGCTGCTGCTCGCCTCCCGAGAGCGTGCGCAGCGCGCGGGCGCGCAGGCCGGCGATGCCGAGCAGGTCGAGGGTCTCCTCGACCCGGCGGCGCATGGTGTCGGAGGGCAGGCCGAGCTGCTCCATGCCGTAGGCGAGCTCCTCCTCGACCGTGTCGGTGACGAACCCGGCGGCGGGGTCCTGCCCGACGTACCCGATGACGTCGGCCCGTTCGCGCGGAGGCCGATGCCGGATCGAGGTGCCGTCGAGCAGGACGTCCCCCGCCAGGGTGCCTCCGCTGAACCTCGGGACCAGCCCCGTGACCAGTCCGAGCAGCGTCGACTTCCCCGACCCGGTGCGGCCGGAGACGAGCACGAGCTCACCCTCCTCGACGGTCAGGTCGACGTCGACGAGCACCGGACGCCCGTCGAGCGGGCCGTAGGCGAACGACACCGAGCGCAGCTCGATCATGCGAGCACCTCCGCCGTCCGGGGTGCGGGTGAGCACAGCGCGCCCGCGAGCGCGACCAGGGCGCCGACGAGCACGGCGGCGCTGACCTGCGGCCAGTCTGCCGGCGATGGGAAGGCGATCCCCAGCTGGTGGTGCGAGACCCACCAGCCCACCATTGCGGTCACGACGCCCGAGCAAGCGACGAGGAGCTCGGGCCAGCGCCAGTGGTCGGGTCGGTAGCGGGTGCGCGAGACCCGCTGGCCGGCGCTGCCGAGTCCCGCGACGGCCAGCGCCAGACCGAGCACCAGCATCGGCAACGCGAGCACCCGCGGCGCGGTGTGGTCGAGGACGGCGTAGGTGCCGACCAGGATGCCGCACAGGCCGGCGAGCATCAGCGCACCCGTACGACGCCGGGCCGACGCGGTCAGACCGGGAGCGCGGCCGTAGCCGCGGGTGTCCATGCCGGCGGCCAGGGCCAGCGAGCGTTCGAGGGCGTCCTCGAGCACGGGGACGAGCAGCCGGCGCAGCCGGCCCACCCGGCCGGTCGCTCCCCCGCGCAGGTCCCGCGCTGCCCGCACCCGGCGCACGCTGTCGGCGAGCTGGGGCAGCACCGAGACGGCGACGACCAGGGCGGTGCCGATCTCGTAGAGCGCCGGCGGGACCGAGCGCAGCAGCCGCTTGGGGTTGGCCAGCGCGTTCGCGGCCCCGACGCAGATCACGATGGTGGCCAGCCGCAGCCCGTCGCAGAAGCCGACGACCAGGGCGTCCTGGGTGACCGGTCCGAGGAGCCGGATGCCGAGCACCCAGTCGGGCAGCGGGATCTGCGGCAGGGCGAGCAGCACCCGGCTGCCGTCGCTGCCGCCGAAGATGATCCGGAACCCGACCCGGACCACCACGATCACCACCCCGACCCAGACGTAGAGCCTGAACGACCGCGCCCACGGCTGGTCGCCGCGCCGCAGGGTCACCACGAGGGTGACGACCGCGAGCAGCAGGAAGAGCACCATCGCGTTGGTGGTCAGCGACGCCGCCACCGCGAGCCCGAGCGCCCAGACCCACCAGGCGACCGGGTGCAGGTCGCGCGGCAGGCGGGCGGCCAGCACCGGGGCGGCGAGGGTCATCGGGACCGGCCCGTACGGCGTCGTACGAAGGCCGTGGCTGCGGCCGCGACCAGCAGCAGACCGGCCACCACGGGAGCGACCCAGCCGGGCAGGCCGGAGCCGTCCGACGCGGGCGGATCGGCGACCGCTCTCGACGGCTGTGCCGCACGCGTCGCTGTGCCGCCCGCGCTCGGGGACGCCGACGGCGTGGCGTGCCGGTGGTGCTGCTTCTTCGCCGGGTGCCGATGGGGGGCGGCGCTGTGGGTCGGACTCGCCGAGTGCGTCGGCGCGGCCGAGGTCGCCTGCGCGGTAGGCGTCGGAGCGGGGACCCCCGTCGTCCCGCTCGGCTGCGGGCTCGGCGCGTGGGTGGGCTGGGCGGTGTGCGTCGGCTGCGGGCTCGGCGCGTGGGTGGGCTGGGCGGTGTGCGTCGGCTGCGGGGTCGGCGTGGCGGTCGGAGTGGAGGTCGGAGTGGAGGTCGGCGTGGCGGAGGGTGACGGCGACGCGGACGCGTGGGCCTTGGGCGCGATGCCGGGAGGGCTGGCCGAGGACGACCCGATCCACGACAGGGCGACGTACCCACCGGCAGGAACCTTGAGCGACGTGACACCGGTCGACGAGTAGGTCCATTTCCCCGACGTGCCGTCGGACCACCACACGCCCCAGTAGGCGTCGCTGGGCGGCGTGTTGACGCAGGGGTCGTCCGAGGGCGCCCCGTCGACCCGGCACACGAAGCCCGGCTGGCGCTGGACGTAGGTCAGCGCGAAGCCGCTCTCGGTGAACTGACGATCGGCGTACTCCCCGGCACCGCCGGCGTCGCAGACCGTCTGCACTCCCCCGCCGAGCTCGTGGTGGTCGACGACCACGCTGACCCCGCGAGCCGTCGAGCAGGTGGCGGCACTCGCTGGCGGGGCTGGGGCGACCAGCCAGGTCGTGGCGGCCGCGAGTGCGGCCACCACGAGCCCGGCTGTCCGGCGTGGCGTCATCTCAGCCCAGCAGTCGCAGGGCCGGAGCGGCCTGGGCGGTCGCGCGCCGCCACTGGTCACGGGTGGCGTCGGTGATGCCGTCGTGCTTGCCGGCCCGGAGCGCCGCGGCGTCGTACGCGATCGCACCGCGCTCGTCGGCGAGCTTCCCGTGGGTGGAGGTGGTCTGGAACCGCTCGACCCAGCGGGCGGCGTGGGTCGCGGCCGCGTGGCGCCGGGCGATCTTGAGGGCGGAGGCCGCCAGGCCGGTGCTGTTGGTGTTGGCGCCCTTGGTCGACGTGCCTCCACCGAAGGAGCCGTTGTCGAGCTGGTGGCGCGCCAGCCAACGCCCGGCGTGCTTGATGGCGTGGCGTACGGCGGCGCCGCGCTTGGGCAGTGCGTGCAGCTCGATGACCGCGAGTGCGGTCACGTCGGTGTCGGGTGCGCTGTCACCGGACTTGCGGCCACCCTCGCAGGACTGGTTCTTCGCCGTCTTCGACGGGGTGAGGTCGAGACGGAAGTAGCCGGCGTCGCACTGCTGACGCAGCAGGAACCGTACGGCGCTGTGGGCGCGGTCGGCTCCCGCGACGGACAGGGCGCGGGCGGCGAAGGCCTGCCCGATCACGTTGGCGTAGTCGCCGTACTGCGAGTGGTCGGCGAGGCGGCCGCGGCTGGGGCCGTCGGTTCCGACCCGGGCGACCACACGCCTGACCAGGTTGATGCCGCCGAAGTGGCGGGCCCGGCCGCCGGAGATCTGGGCCAGCACGGTGGTCTTGGCCAGCGCGCCGGCGTACCGCTCGGAGGAGCGCTTCCCGCCCGAGGTGTAGGTGCGTACGTCGTCCGCGACGGCGGCGCGAATACGGCGGATCGCGGCGGCGTGGTGGCCGATCTGCTTCAACGCGAGGGCGGCGTCGATGGTGAGGCCGTCGTCGTCGAAGTCGTACTGCTGGTTGTGCATCACCCCGTGGTGCAGCTGGCCGACGAGCCAGTCGCCGGAGCGGGCGTCCGGGCTGGCGGTGGCCGGGCCCGCGAAGGCTCCGACGACCAGACCGAGGGTGGCGAGAGGGGCGGCGACGAGCGCGCCGGCGCGACGTACTGAGACAGACATGGAGTTCTCCCCGCTGCATCAGCGGGGGGCTTCGGGTCGACGACCCGGCGGGAGCCACCCGCTGCTTTCCACGACAGCGTGTGATCGGAACGCGTCGCGACAGGTGCTCCGGCTCGCCGCCTCCCGTCGTACGGACGAAAGCGCGGCCTACGGTTGCGGGTCAGCGCCGGACTCGGACCGGCTTCCCCCACCACGGCGTGATGTTGCGTCTGGCACCCTACCAAGGCCGACGCGCCCCTCCACACCCGCCGCCGTTGGCGGCCCGGCAGATTTCCTACTCGTCCGTCGTCTCGATGGCGTCGACGTACGCGTCATCGGGAACGAGGCCGCTGAAGGACGGTTCGAGCTTGCCCGTTCGCAGGTCCACTCGCGTGACCTGGTTCCGTGCCGGCCCACCGTAGATGTAGATCGAGCCGTCATCGGCCGGGGCGACCCTGAGCCCGATCCCTTCCGGGAGGGAGGGCACCGTAGTGAGCTCGTCGTGGTCGAGCGCAACAAGGTCCAGACGAACGGGGCCGCGTCTCCCCCTGACGACGGATGCCACGA